>JBCBSH010000239.1:0-6213 GCA_039819285.1 Pseudomonadota bacterium | reverse complement strand
GATTTGCGCGCGGATTCTCATTCTGCCGCCTCCATGGGCTGGGTCACTGGTTGATCGAGCCAGTCGACCGTCTCCATCTTTCGAACGATGACGAACTCGTCGCGGTTCGAGCCGACCGTGCCGTAATAATTGAAGCCGTAGGATTGCTGGACGTAGCCGCCGATCATGTGGGTCGGCTTCACGATCGCGCGCGTGACCGAGTTGTGGATGCCGCCGCGCTGGCCCGTCGTCTCCGAGCCCGGCGTGTTAATGATCTTTTCCTGCGCGTGGTACATGTAGATCGTCCCCTCCTTCATCCGTTGGGAGACGACCGCGCGCGCCGTCAGGGCACCATTGACGTTGTAGGCCTCGACCCAATCATTGTCCTCGATGCCGGCCTTGGCGGCGTCGGCCTCGGAGATCCAGACCACCGGACCGCCCCGGTTCAGGGTCAGCATCAACAGATTGTCATTGTAGGTGGAGTGAATGCCCCACTTCTGATGCGGCGTGATGAAGTTCAGCACAACCTGCGGCTTGCCGTTGGACTTGGCATCGATCACCGGCTTGACCGTCTTCAGGTCGACCGGCGGGCGGTAGACGCAAAAGCCCTCACCGAAGGCCCGCATCCACAGATGGTCCTGGTAGAGCTGCTGGCGACCGCTCAAGGTGCGCCAGGGGATCAGCTCATGCACGTTGGTGTAGCCGGCGTTGTAACAGACGTTTTCGGATTCCAGCCCCGACCAGGTCGGCGACGAGATGATCTTGCGCGGTTGCGCCACGACATCGCGAAAGCGGATCTTTTCGTCTTCCTTCGGCTCCGCCAGATGCGCATGGTCGCGGCCAGTGTTCTTGGCCAAGGCGTCCCAAGCCTTGACCGCGACCTCGCCGTTGGTTTCCGGCGCCAGCATCAGGATCACCTCGCTGGCGTCGATGTCGGTTTCGATCCGCGGCATGCCCTTGGTCGGCCCCTCCTCCGTCACCGCACCGTTCAGCGCGCGGAGATGGTCGACCTCGTGCTCGGTGTTCCAGGTGATGCCCTTGCCGCCATTGCCGATCTTGGTCATTAGCGGACCCAGCGCGGTGAAGCGCTTGTAAAGGTTCGGATAGTCCCGCTCGACCACGGCGATGTTGGGCATAGTCTTGCCGGGGATCGGCTCGGTCTCGCCCCTCTTCCAGTCCTTCACGTCGAAGGGCTGAGCGATCTCGCCTGGCGTGTCGTGCAGGATCGGCACCATGACGACGTCCTTTTCGACGCCCAGCACCTCCGGCGCGACCTCCGAGAATTTGCGTGCGATGCCCTTATAGATGTCCCAGTCCGAGCGGCATTCCCACGCCGGGTCCACCGCGCCCGTGAGCGGGTGAATGAAGGGATGCATGTCGGATGTGTTGAGGTCGTTCTTTTCGTACCAGGTGGCCGTGGGCAGCACGATGTCGGAGTTGATGCAGGTGGTCGACATGCGGAAGTCGAGCGTCACCAGCAGATCCAGCTTGCCTTCCGGCGCTTTGTCCTGCCAGGCGACCTCCAGCGGCTTCGTGCCGCCCTCCTCGCCCAGATCCCTGTTCATCATGCCGTTGGACGTGCCCAACAGATGCTTCAGGAAGTATTCGTGCCCCTTGCCGGACGAGCCCAGCAGGTTGGACCGCCAGACGAACAGGTTGCGCGGCCAGTTCGCCGGGTCGTCGGGCTCTTCGCAGGACATGCGCAGATCGCCGGACTTGAGGTTTTCCACGACATAGTCCTTCGGCTCCATGCCAGCGGCCGCCGCCGCCTTCGAGACCTCCAGCGGGTTGGTCTTGAGCTGGGGGGCGGAGGGCAGCCAGCCCATGCGTTCGGCCCGCACGTTGTAGTCGATGAGGGCCCCGTCCCATGGCCCCTCGGGCGCGGTCGGGGACAGAATTTCGTCGACACCAAGCGACTCGTACCGCCACTGATCGGTGTGGGCGTAGAAGAACGAGGTCGAGTTCATGTGCCGCGGCGGGCGGCCCCAATCGAGCGCGAAGGCCAGCGGCAGCCAACCCGTCTGCGGCCGCAACTTTTCCTGGCCCACATAGTGGGACCAGCCGCCGCCGGACTGGCCGACGCAGCCGCACATGACCAGGAGATTGATGATCCCCCGGTAGTTCATGTCCATGTGGTACCAGTGGTTCAGACCGGCGCCGAGGATGACCATGGACTTGCCATTGGTCTTCTCCGCGTTGCGCGCGAACTCCCGCGCAACCGTGACGATGTGACCGGCCGGTACGCCGGTGATCTTCTCCGCCCAGGCCGGGGTGTAGGGCACGTTCTCATCAAAACTGGTGGCGACATGCTCGCCGCCCAGGCCGCGATCGAGGCCGTAATTGGCGACGAACAGGTCAAAGACCGTCGCGACCAGGGCGTTGCCGTCCTTCAGCCTGACCGACTTGACCGGCACCCGGCGCGCCAGCACGTCGGGGTGGTCCGTGCCTTCGAAATGGTCGTGCTCGCGGTTGCCGAAATAGGGGAAACCGACATCGACGGTATCGTCGTGATCGCCCTCCATGATCAGGGTCAGAGCCGGATCGATCTCGTTGCCGTCGGCGTCCTTCTTCTCAAGGTTCCAATGGCCCTGCTCGCCCCAGCGGAAGCCGGCCGAGCCGCGCGGCACGACGATCCTGCCCGACGTCCGGTCGATCGCAACCGTCTTCCAGTCGGGATTGTTATCCTGGCCGAGATCGCCGTCGAACTCAGATGCACGCAACAGTTGGCCCGGCACGTAGCGTCCATCCCGCTCTTCAAGGCGGACCAGCATCGGCATGTCGGTGTACTGCCGGGCGTATGCTTCAAAGTACTCCGCCTGCCGGTCGATGTGGAACTCGCGCAGGATGACGTGGCCCATGGCCATGGCCAGCGCACTGTCGGTGCCTTGCTTGGGATGCAGCCAAAGGTCGGAGAATTTGGCCGCCTCGGAATAGTCCGGGCTGACCACGACGGATTTGGCGCCCCGATAGCGCGCCTCGGTGTAGAAGTGGGCGTCGGGCGTGCGCGTCTGGGGCACGTTGGAGCCCCAAAGGATCAGAAAGCCGGAGTTGTACCAGTCGGCGCTCTCCGGTACGTCCGTCTGCTCGCCCCAGGTTTGCGGCGAGGCCGGCGGCAGGTCGCAGTACCAGTCGTAGAAGGACATGCAGGTGCCACCCATCAGCGACAGGTAGCGCGAGCCGGCGGCGTATGAGACCATGGACATTGCCGGTATCGGCGAAAAGCCGATGACCCGGTCCGGGCCATAGGTCTTGGCCGTGTAGGCATTGGCCGAGGCGATAATTTCGTTCACCTCGTCCCATTCCGCGCGCACGAAACCACCGAGGCCGCGCTTCGTGATATAGGATGCGCGCTTATCTGGGTCTTCGACGATCGACTTCCAGGCCGCCACCGGCGGCAGGGTCTGTCGCGCCTCCCGCCACAGCTTGACCAGGCGAGACCGTACCAGCGGATACTTCACCCGGCTGCCGGAATACATGTACCAGCTATAGCTCGCGCCCCGCGAACAGCCGCGCGGCTCATGGTTCGGAAGGTCCGGCCTGGTGCGCGGATAGTCCGTCTGCTGGGTTTCCCAGGTGACGATGCCGCCCTTGACGTAGATCTTCCAGGAACAGCTGCCGGTGCAGTTCACGCCATGGGTGGAGCGCACGATCTTGTCGTGCTGCCAGCGCTTGCGATAGCCGTCCTCCCAGCGCCGATCCTCGCGCGTCGTCACGCCGTAACCATCGGAGAACGCGTCCAGATTGCGCTTGGAGAAGAAATTCAGCCGGTCGAGCAGTTGGCTCATAGGTCAATACTCCTCAGCACGGGACCGGCGCGTTGCGCCGCGTATAGAAGAACCAGGTCACGACCACGCACAGCGCGTAGAACATCATGAAGCCCCAAAGCGCGATTTCCGGCCCGCCGGTGTAGGCAATCGATGAGCCATAGGCCTTGGGGATGAAGAACGCGCCATAGGCGGCGATCGCGGAGGTGAAGGCGATGATCGCGCCGGATTCGAGCTCGGCCTGGCGCACGAACGTCGTATCGTCCAGGCCGGGCATCAGGCGCTTGACCTCTTGGCGCATGATCGAGGGGATCATCTGGAAGGTCGACGCGTTGCCCACGCCCGTCGCGAAGAACAGGATCATGAACATCGCGAAGAAGCCCCAGAACGCGCCCGGCGTGTCCTTGATCGCCAGGAAGACCAGCACGCCACCGACGGCCAGGATCATCACGATGAAGGTCCACAGCGTAACCCTGCCGCCGCCATACTTGTCTGACACCCAGCCGGTCGCGGCCCGGCTCAAGGCGCCGACCAGCGGGCCGAGAAAGACGAACTGAAGCGAGTCGACCTCGGGAAACTGGGTCCGAGCCAGCAGCGGGAAGCCGGCCGAGTAGCCGATGAACGATCCGAAGGTGCCGGTGTAGAGCACGCACATGATCCAGTTATGGCTGCGCTTGAAGATGACCGACTGGTCCCGGAACGAAGCCTTGGCACTGGCGATATTGTCCATGCCGAACCAGGCGGCGAGCGCGGTAATTACCAGGAAGGGAACCCAGATAAAGCCGGCGTTCTGCAGCCACAGCATGCCTCCCTCGGTCGTCACCTGCGGCTCGCCGCCGATGGCGCCGAAGACGCCCGCCGTGATGACCAGCGGCACGACCAGTTGCATGACGCTGACGCCGGCATTGCCGAGACCGGCGTTCAGCGCCAGCGCGTGGCCTTTTGCGTTCTTCGGATAGAAGAAATTGATGTTCGCCATCGACGAGGCGAAGTTGCCGCCGCCCAGGCCACAAAGCAGCGCCAATGCCAAAAAGACGCCGTAGGACGTGTCAGGGTTTTGAACGGCATACCCGATGCCGACCGCCGGCACGATCAGGGATGCCGTTGTCAGGGTGGTCCACAGCCGGCCGCCGAAGACGGGCACCATGAAGGAATAGAAGATGCGCAAGGTTGCCCCGGACAGGCCAGGCAGCGCCGCCAACCAGAACAGTTGGTCCGTATTGTAAGTGAACCCGATCGCCGGCAGCTTGGCGACCACGACACTCCAGACCAGCCAGACCGAAAAGGCCAGCAGCAGGCAAGGGATCGATATCCACAGATTCTTCGACGCGATCTTCCGGCCGGTGGCGTCCCAGAACGCCGTGTCGTCCGGCCGCCAATCTGTGAGCGTGTGTCCTTGCCGAACTTGAGCCGGCTGGGCTGTTGCCATCTGAACTTCCTCCAGTCTTGCAGCCGGAGAGCGCCGGGCGGCGCCCTCCCGTCTCTGTCTTGCTATTGGGCAGGCTTGGCGTGCGCCGCCCCTGCTGGTGGCGTTGGGCGTTGATCGGTGGGACCAAGCGCGCCCTCGTGCTCAGGCCCGTGCAACTCCGCGAGTTCGGGCAATTCCGGCAGGCCCTCGAGTTGTTCGGCGGCCGCCTTGCGCTCCATGCGTTGGATGGCGAAATGCATCCAGACGAGGGCCACGGCGACGAAGGCGAACAGCAGCATGAAGCAGCTTGTCCAAACGCCGATGAAGTCGTTCATCAGCCCGAACATGATCGGCAGGACGAAACCGCCAAGGCCGCCGATCATCCCGACCAGCCCGCCGACGGCGCCGACATGGTCCGGGTAGTAGACCGGGATGTGCTTGTAGACCGCCGCCTTACCCAGGCTCATGAAGAAACCGAGGATTACCGTCAGGGTCACGAAGACCGGCAACCCGATGGTCAGGTTGAAGGCGATCGGCCCCTCGATGCCCTGGATCACATAATCCGTCGACGGATAGCTGAGGAAGAAGCAGATCAGGGCCGAGGCGATGAACGTCCAATACATCACCGCCCGTGCGCCGACCTTGTCCGACAAAAAGCCGCCGAGCGCGCGGAAGATGCTGCCCGGCAACGCGTAGGCGGCCGCGAGCATGCCGGCGGTCACGAAATCCAACCCGTAGACGCCGACATAATAGCGCGGCAGCCAGAGCGCGAGCGCGACATAGGCGCCAAAGACGAAGAAGTAATAGAGCGAGAAGCGCCAGACCTGCAGCCGCCTCAGCGGCGCTAACTGCATGAAGGCGGACACCGGTCGTTCGCCGCGCGCCTTGCGCTGGGCCGTCGCCGGATCCTCCTTGGTGAAAACGAAGAACAGCACCGCCGTGATCAGCAGGACGACCGCATAGATCTGCGCCGTCATAGACCAGCCAAAGGCGACCAGCAGGAAGGGAGCGCCGAAATTGGTCACCGCGGCACCGACATTGCCGATGCCGAAGATGCCAAGC
>JBCBSH010000238.1:0-6226 GCA_039819285.1 Pseudomonadota bacterium | reverse complement strand
GCTGGAACAGGCGTCGGTACAGGTGGCGCGAACGCAGCCGCTGGTGGTTACGCCCGTGATGATCAGCGTGTCGATGCCGTTCGCGGTCAGGGTCGCGGCCAGGGAGGTGCCGAAAAAGGCGCTGGGATACTGCTTGGAGATGACCAGCTCGTCGTCGTTCGGCACCAGCCCGGCGGGCCAGGCGCCCATCGGGCTGCCGGCGGTCAACTGGCTCAACGGCAGCACCTTTTCAAAGAAGCGCCCGCCATTCATGCCCGACTTGTGGAAGACGACGTTGGTGTAGATCACCGGGATTTCCGCCCGTCTGGCCGCGTCGCGCACGCGCAGTGCTGCTGCCAGTGTATCGTCGACATCGGCGTGGAGCGGGCATTCTGGGTCGAAATAGGCCTCCACGAAATCGACCAAGATCAGCGCCGGGCTTCGGCCAAAGCCGAGCGCATTGGCATAGGCCCGCTTATAGTTTTCCTGCAGATCTTCAGCCATGCCGTCTCCAAGCCGGGTGCGTGCGCGTGGACGCGATGGGTAAAACGAATATGATTGGCTAATTGAGGCAAGCATTGCATACAATTCGCCATCGGTGAAGCGCGGCGCCAGCAATGCCAGACGAGGGAGAAGACCATGGCCAAGGCGGTAGAGCGGGCCTATCAGATCGTTCGCCGAGGCATTCTGGACGGCCGCCTGGCGCCGGGCGAGCGGTTGAAGGAAGAGGATCTGGCGCAGGAGATCGGGGTCAGCCGCACGCCAATCCGCGAGGCCCTGCGCCGCTTGGATCTCGAAGGCCTGCTCAGCTTCGTGCCGAACCAGGGCGCGCGCGTTGCCGATTGGGCGGACCAGGATATCGAGGAGATCTTCTCCCTGCGTGCGCTTTTAGAAAGCCATGCCGCAGGGCTTGCGGCGCAAAGAATGACGCCGGACGCCTTGGACCGGCTGCGCGATCTGGCCACGCGCATGGAACAGCTGGTCGCGAGCGGTGACGGCTCGCCAAGTGATGCGCTGACTGAGGCCAACAGCGACTTTCATCATCTGATCCAAGAGGTTGCCGGCAATCGACGGCTGGCGGCGATGATCAATAACCTCATGGAAATGCCCGTGATCGTCAACACGTTTCGGCGCTATCGGCCAGCCGATCTGCGCCGTTCGGCGAGCCACCATATCGAAATGGTCGCGGCATTTGAAAATCGCGACGCCGATTGGGCGGCGTCGGTGATGCGCAGCCATGTCCGCGCCGCCTATGCGACCTACGCGGCGCGCGATCCCGGCGCGATCAAGGCGGCGGAATAGGCTGGCGGCAGATGCGTCTGCTGTCCTTTTGAGTGGCCGGCGGGCGGGGTGTCGGCTTTTTTGTCCCGAGGCCTCCGACGTGCTTGATTGTCGCCGCGATCTCGGTAACTCTGTATACAATGCTGCGGTGGTCTGACGATCAGCCAGGGCCGACGCAAAAGCAAAAAAGGGCCGCTTACCGGCTGTCAACGTAACGGCCGAGGCGGTTGACCAACAATCGGAATGAACAGCGGGGCAAAGATATGACATTCACATCCAGAAATTCGGACGGGCACGGCGTATCGAGCAAGCGTCGGCACACCGGGATCGCTCTGGGCGGTCTCGGCGCGGTCGTCTCGACGATCGCGGTTCTGACCGTCTCGCCGGCGCTGGCCCAGGACGGCATGGCGGCGGCGCAAGCGCTGGTGACGGAGGCTAGCCAGACGCCGGTCTTCGTCGACCCGGGCCCGGCCTTCGACGCCCGCGCCTGCATGGCCGACCGCAGCATCTTCGTTATCCCGCTGACCAGCCAGAACCCCTTCAACGTCGAGATCGCGCGCGGCCAGACGGAGGCTGCGGAGGCGATCGGCTTCGAACTGACGGTGTGGGACAATCAGCTCAACGTCGATCAATGGGTCCAGGGCATCGCCACGGCGATCAATGGCGGCTACGACGTGATCGACCTTCAAGGCGGCGTGCCGCCGGCGGCGTTGGGGCCGCAGATTGCCGAGGCGCGCGACGCCGGCCTGAAGGTGGTTACCACGCACCTGAACGATGTGACGCAAGAGCCGGACAGCCAGCTCGACGGCGCCTTTGCCATGAACTACACCCGTGCCGGCCAGATCATGGCCGCGTGGGCAATGCTGCAGACCGACGGCGAGGTGAACGCGGTCATCATCGGCTCCGACGAAATCATGCCGACCTCCGCCTTCGTCAACGCCATCGAGACCTACCTCGACGAGAACTGTCCGAATTGTCAGCATCGATACGTGAACGTGCCGGTGGTCGAATGGGGGTCCGGCATCCAGACCGAGGTGCAGTCGGCCCTGGTCGCCGATCCGTCGATCAACTACATCCTGCCGATCTACGATTCCATGTCGCAGTTCATCGTGCCGGCGCTGGAACTGACCGGGCGCGACGATGTGCGCATCGCCACCTATAACGGCACGCCCTTCGTGCTCGACCTCTTGCGCGAGGGCGATCTCGTCGAGATGAATGTCGGCGAAAGCCTGGGCTGGGTTGGCTGGTCCGGGGTCGACGCCACCATGCGCCTCTTGTGCGATGAAGGCACGGTGACCGAGCTGAACACGCCGCTTTACGTCTTCAGCGACGAGAATGTCGAAACTGCCGGCGTGCCCGCCACCTATACCCAGGGCTATGGCGACGGCTACATCGACGGCTTCCGCGCCCTGTGGGGTCTCGACTAAGGGTGCAGCCGGTTGGCTCGTCGCCGGACCCGGCGGCGCGATGACCGTAGGCTTGGATCATACGCCGGCGCTTAGCATCAGCGGGCTGTCGAAGGCCTTTGGCGGCGCGGTCGCGCTTGATGACGTCGCCCTCGACGTTCGCGTCGGCGAGGTGCATGGCCTGCTGGGTCAGAACGGATCGGGCAAGTCGACCCTGATCAAGATCCTGTCGGGCTTTCACGCGCCGGAGCCCGGCGGCCGGCTGAGCCTGTTCGGCAAAGATGTTCCCCTACCCTTAGCGGCGGGTCAGTTTCGCGAGCTGGGCATGGCCTTCGTGCACCAGCATCTAGGCCTGATCCCGTCGCTCAGCGTGGTCGAGAACATGCGGCTGAGCGATTTCGCCACCGACCATCGCTGGCGTATCCGCTGGCGGCGGGAATGCGATGCCGTGGCGGAGATCTTCGATCACTATCAACTCAACATCGATCCACGGGTGCAGGTCGCCAACCTGCCCCAGGTCGAACGCTGCCTGGTGGCGATCGTGCGGGCGATGGAACAGATCGCCGCCAGCCAGTCGACCCATGGCGGACGGGGCATTCTCGTGCTGGACGAGCCGACGCCGTTCCTGCCGCGTACCGGCATCGATCAACTCTTTGACCTCGTCCGTCAGGTCGTGGCCAAGGGCGCCTCGGTGATCTTCGTCAGTCACGATGTCGAAGAGGTGATGGAGATCACCGACCGGGCGACGATCTTGCGCGACGGCAGGGTGGCGGGCACCGTGGTCACGGCGGAGGCCAGCCACGACGATTTCGTCGAACTGATCGTCGGGCGCAGGGTGGAGCCGTTC
Source organism: Pseudomonadota bacterium (assembly GCA_039819285.1). Lineage (GTDB taxonomy): Bacteria > Pseudomonadota > Alphaproteobacteria > DSM-16000 > Inquilinaceae > JANQGH01. Next base: position 2,713 of record JBCBSH010000238.1, on the reverse strand, counting down.
CACATCAGCCACGCGCACGGTCTGGACGAGGCGGTCGAGGTGCGCGTCAGCCATCTGCGCGGCCGGGTGGTGGAGGATTTGAACCTGTCGGTGAGAAAGGGCGAGGTGGTGGGCTTGACCGGCCTGATCGGCGCCGGTTTCGAGGAGGTGCCGGCGATCCTGTCCGGCGCCCAGCAGGGGCAGTCCGGCACCATGACCCTGGCGGACCAGATGTTCGACCTGCATCACCTCAAGCCTTCCCAGGCGATCGCCGCCGGTATCGCCTATCTGCCGGCCGATCGGCTGGCCGCCTCGGGGGCCGGCTCGCTGAGCGTGGTGGAGAATGTGGCCCTGCCGTCGATCCGCCGCTTCGCCGGGGCGCTTGGCCTCAATCGCGGCGCCATGGCTCGCTGGGCGAAGGATGTGACGACCCGGCACGATGTCCGCCCCAACCGGCCGGAGATGGCGCTGGAGCAACTGTCCGGCGGCAATCAGCAAAAGGTGCTGCTGGCCAAGTGGCTGGAGGTTTCCCCCGTCCTGCTGCTGCTGGACGAGCCGACCCAAGGCATCGATGTCGGCGCCCGCCAGCAGGTCTATGAGGCGCTGGATCAGGCGGTGAACAGCGACACGACGGTGATTTGCGCCAGCGCCGACTACGAACAGCTAGCCCAGATCTGCGACCGCGTGCTGATCTTCGCCTTCGGGCGCGTGATCAGGGAACTGACCGGCGGCGACGTGACGAAGGAGCGGATCGCCGAACAGTGCTACAAAAGCATGACGACGGCCATCTCCCGCATCGCCGGATAGGAATGGCGTCGAAGCAGTGAGGCAGGGGTTGGCATGAGCGAGGGGCGCATCCCCGACGATCGGACCATGGCCGCCTACGAGGCGCGCTTAAGCGAGCTTGAGCAGGCCGTCCAACGGCTGCAGGCCAGCCGGCACCGGCCGCCGCAGCCGACCTCGCGGCCGCCGCGCGCTGGCTTTAAGGACTTTCTGGAACGCTACGCCATCATCGGGATCTGGATCGTTCTGATCGCGGCCTTCGCAGGGATCGAAAGCGGGATCGGCGACCGGACGTCTTTTCTGACCTGGTTCAATTTCCGCACGATGTTCGGTACCCAAAGCGTGCTGGTGATCCTGACCTTCGCGCTGCTGATTCCGCTGACGGCGGGCGACTTCGACCTCTCCGTGGCCGCCACGCTGACCCTGTCGTCTCTGGTCGCGGCCCTGCTGCTGGTCGATCACGGCGCGCCGACGGGCCTTGCGGTGCTGGCCGCGCTTGCGGTCGGCGCCATCATCGGCGGCGTCAACGCGTTCTTTATTCTCTACTACCGCATCCATTCGCTGGTCGTGACATTGGCCATGGCGACCTTCGTCACCGGGATCGCCAAATGGGTCAGCGCCAGCCAGACCGTGACGCTGTATGGCGGGGATGCCAGCCGCACGCTGGTCGAACTGGTCAACCAACTCCGCTTGCTCGGCATCTCCATGGGTTTCTGGTATGCGCTGATCCTGTGCATCTTGCTGTGGTACTTCCTGGAATACACCACGCCGGGACGCCGGCTGCTTTTCGTCGGTCGGGCCCGCGAGGTGGCACGGCTGGCGGGCATCCAGGTCGATCGCGTGCGGGCCGGCGCGCTGATCGCGTCGGGTCTTCTGGCCGCGCTTGCCGGCGTCATCGCCGTCGGTATGAACGGTTCGGCCGATCCCAGTTCGCGCTTGGCGATGATCCTCCCGGCCTTCGCCGGCGCCTTTCTCGGCGCGACCAGCATCGTGCCCGGCCGGTTCAATCCCTGGGGCTCGCTGATCGGAGTCTATTTGCTGGCGACCGGGATCTCCGGCCTGCAGGTGTTCGGCATCCCGAACTTCGTCCAGGATCTGTTCTGGGGCGGCGGGCTGATTATCGCTGTCGTTGCGTCCCAGATCGTGCGTCGCCGACGACCGATGGAGATTGGCTGAACCGATGCTGCGGCGAATGTACACAAATCGGCCAGACGCGCGCCGATATGCTTGCGAAACGCGGTGTTCGCCGTCAGTATTGTATACATAAAGTGATGTTAAACACAAAAATCGCTGTCGTTCCACGGGACGGTATTCGCGATGTTTTGGCGCCATAGGCAGATGGCAGGAGGCAGATCGAACTGATGAACGACGGCAATGATGTCGCGGTGGAATATGAAAGCCGCATCGCAGCGCTGGAAGCCAGGCTGCATCGTATGGAGTCCCTGCTCGGCGGTACCCGACCGGCGGCTGTTCCGACGGCTGCCCGCACCACGCGGGTGGGCGAGGGCTATCGCCTGGGCGTCGATGTCGGTGGCACTTTTACCGACCTGCTGCTGATCGAGGAGAAGACCGGCAAGACGCATACCGCCAAGGTGCCGTCGACGCCCAAGGACAGCTCGATCGGTGTCTTGAACGGCGTCGACAAGATCTGTCGCGAGGCCGGTGTTAACCCGACGCAGATCAATACGGTCATGCACGGCACCACGGTCGCGACCAACACCGTCCTGACCTCGTCCGGTGCCAAGGTCGGGCTGATCACCACCAAGGGCTATCAGCAGACCTTGCAGATCGCCCGGTCTTTCGTGCCGGGTGGCCTGGGCGGCTGGGTCATCTACAACAAGCGCGATCCGCTGGCACCGCTGGAACTGACCATCGAGGCGCATGAGCGCATGGGCGCCGACGGCGCCGTGGTCACGGCGCTGGACGAAAACCGTCTGCGTCAGGACCTACA
>JBCBSH010000237.1:0-6473 GCA_039819285.1 Pseudomonadota bacterium | reverse complement strand
AGGTCAATGTCGCTTCCGCTTCGCTGCGGGAACGGCGCTCAAGCCCGCCGGGGCTCGGCGCCGGCTGGTTTCGGTCGCGATCGTGTAGCGGGCGTGCGCGTCGTAGCGGCTTGCGGTGGCAAGCTGGCGCCACTCCGCCAGGGCGTCGTCATAGCTGGCGAACGGGCCGCTGAGCGAGCCGGTATCCGGCTTCAACCGGGTGAAGCCGGTGTCTTCATACTCCCCGCCGACGATCCAAAAGCGCGTGTCCATTGTCATCTCTCCCGATGGTCTTGCGCGGGCTGGTCGGACCGGAGGAATCCAGCGTCCTCGTCTCAACGTGTGGTCCGCCCGCCCTGGCACCGCTGTCGGCCTTCCCTCTTGGTCCGGCAGCAGCAGTCTGTGTGCGGTCAGCGGAACTGGGCCGCCTCGGTGCTTTCGGCCAAGGCCGTCGTTGACGATTTGCCGCCGGAGATGGCCAGGCTGACCGCATCGAAATAGCCGGTGCCGACCTCGCGTTGATGCTTGGTTGCCGTATAGCCGTCGGCCTCGGCCGCGAACTCTGCCTCTTGCAGTTCCGAATAGGCCGCCATCTGACGCTCCTTATAGCCACGCGCCAGCTCGAAGGTGGCCATGTTCAGGCTGTGAAAACCGGCCAGGGTGATGAACTGGAACTTGTAGCCCGTGGCGCCAAGTTCGCGCTGAAACCGGGCGATCGTGGCGTCGTCCAGATTGGCCTTCCAGTTGAAGCTGGGCGAGCAGTTGTAGGCCAGCGTCTTGCCCGGGAAGGCGCGCTGGATGGCCCCGGCAAAGGCCTTGGCCTGGTCCAGGTTGGGCCGAGAGGTTTCCATCCACAAGAGGTCGGCATAGGGCGCGAAGGCCAGGCCGCGCTCGATGCAGTATTCCAGCCGGTTTTCCTTCTTGATCGGATAGAACCCCTCGTCCGTCCGGGCCTCGCGGTCGATGTAAGGATGGTCACGCTCGTCGATGTCGCTGGTGATCAGCTTGGCACTTTCCGCATCCGTGCGGGCGATCACCAGGGTCGGCACATCCATGACGTCTGCCGCCAAGCGCGCCGCGTTTAGCGTGCGTACGAAGCTTTTCATCGGGACAAGTACCTTGCCGCCGAGATGGCCGCACTTCTTTTCCGACGCCAGCTGGTCCTCGAAATGGACACCCGCCGCGCCGGCCTCGATCATTGCCTTCATCAGCTCAAAGGCGTTCAGCGGCCCGCCGAAACCGGCCTCGGCATCGGCGACGATCGGCGCGAACCAATGGCGTTGAGCACCGCCCTCGGCATGTTCGATCTGATCGGCCCGCTGCAGGGTGCGGTTGATGCGGTCCACCACCTCCGGCACGGAGTTGGCGGGGTAGAGGCTTTGGTCGGGATACATCGCACCGGCGGTGTTGGCGTCGGCCGCGACCTGCCAGCCGGACAGATAGATCGCCTCCAGCCCGGCGCGGACCATCTGCATCGCCTGCGTGCCGTTGGTGGCACCCAGCGCGTTGACGAAATCGCGCTTGTGCAGCAACTCCCACAGGCGCCTTGCCCCCATCGTCGCCAACGTATGCTCGATGGTCACAGTGCCGCGCAGACGATCGACATCTTCCGGCGTGTAGTCCCGGCGGATGCCGTCGAAGCGCCGCTCGTGCACCGTGCCGCGCATGTCCGTCTCTGTGTGTCGGCCGTGGTCCAACGGGGCCATGGTCTTGCTCCTTGTCTTTTTCGAACCGCTCAGGCGGTAATCCCGTATTCCGTGCAGCAACCTTCTCAGTGATTCTTACAACAAGCAACAACCCCTTGAATGTAATGGCGTCTTTCTGTAAAAGAGGGACTCGACAGTCGCGCATTTTTGTAAAGTTTGTGGATATCAAGATGGCGCGAAAGATCATGCTGGGGCACAAGGTTCGCCGGCTGCGACGGGACCGGGATTTGACCCAGACCGCGATGGCAGAACGGCTTGGCATCTCGCCCAGCTATCTGAACCTGATCGAAAGCAATCAGCGCCCGGTAACGGTCGATCTCTTGTTAAGGATCGGTCAGGAATTTGACGTCGATGTCGGACGCTTTGCCGAAGACGAGGGCGCGCGCCTGCTCAGCGGCCTGCAAGAGGTCTTCGCCGACCCGCTGCTGGCCAAGGCGGACGTGAAGCGGCAAGACCTCTTGGAGTTGTCCGAACGCGTGCCGACGGCGGCCAAGGCGATGATTTCGCTTTTCCATGCCTATCGCGATCTGGTGCGGGACGCGCATCTGATGCGCGCCGCCGAGACGCCGGCGCTGTCCGGCGGGCCGGAAGCCCCTGCCGGCCAAGGCACCAGCTTTGTCATGGACGAGGTCGGCGACTATCTGCACGACCACGGCAACTATTTCGAGCCCTTGGAGGCGGCGGCCGAGGAGGTTTGGCACGAGGGCGGCATCGAGCCGGGCAATCTCTACCAAGGGCTGGTCGGCTATCTGGATCGCGAACTGGCCTTGCGGGTGAAGATCGTACCCAGCGACGTGATGACCGGGCTGCAACGCCGCTACGACCGGCACGGCAGGCGTGTTCTGCTGTCCGAGATGTTGCCGCCATGGACCCGGGCGTTTCAACTGGCGCTGCAGCTCGCCCTGATCAAGTACCGCAGTCTGCTGGACGGCATGGTGCGCGACGCCCGCCTGGTCAGCGATGACGCCAAGCCCCTGGTGCGCATTGCGCTCGCCAACTATCTCGCTGGGGCATTGACCATGCCGTATGAGCGGTTTTGGCGGGCCGCGACGGCCGAGCGCTACGACATTCAGGTCCTGGGCCAGCGCTTCGACGCCAGCTTCGAGCAGGTCTGCCACCGGCTGACCACCCTGCAGCGGCCGGGGGCGAAGGGCGTGCCGTTCTTCATGATCCGGGTCGATACGGCCGGCAATGTCTCCAAGCGCTTCAGCGCCAAGGGGGCCGCCGTGGCCCAGTTCGGCGGCGCCTGCCCGCGCTGGAACGTGCATGACGCGTTTCGCGCGCCGGGTCTTCATATCCAGGTGTCCGAAATGCCGGACGGCGAACGCTATTTCTCCGTCGCGCGCGCGATCGCCAAGCCCGGCTCCGGCTTCCACAATCCGGGCCAGCGCTTGGCCATTGCGTTGGGCTGTGAGATCGCCCACGCCGCGCAACTGGTTTATGCCGATGGCGTCGACTTGCTGAACGAGGAAATCGCAGTGCCGATTGGCCCGCATTGCCGGATCTGCGAACGGATCGATTGCAATCAGCGCGCTTTTCCGCCGATAACCCATCGGCTGGTCGTCGACGACAACCAGCGCGGCATGGCGGCCTACGGGCTGGCGCCCCGGGTGCCGGAGGGCGATGCCGCATGAGGGAGGCGAAGGGCGCGCTAAGGTCTGACGATGCTGTTACAAATTCTGCTGATCGCCGCGCTTGCCGCGCTGCTGTTTCCCGGCATCCGCCGCCGCCTGTCGCGCCTGGCGCTGTTCGGCCTGGGCTTCGTGGTCATCTTCGGCCTGATCACCAGCCTGTTCTTGACATCGGGCTAGGCTGACTGGGGTGCATCCTTGAACTGCTCTGAATACGCCTCGGTCAGGCCCGCGAACTCCTCCATCGCCGGCAGGGTTTCGTAGCTGTGAACGGCCCCGGTCTTGGCCCAGGGCAGCTTTTCCCGTGTCCATACCTCGATAAACGGCGTGAACCAGCTTGGGTCGTCCAGCATGGTCGGGCGTAGGTTGACCATCCAATCCATCCCGTCAGGCCGGGTGAACATCCAGGTCATGCAGGTCGGGCAGAAAAAGTGGCGGGTGGCGCCATGCAGCCCGCCGATTACCGGGTCGCCCTTGGTGACCTCGAACCCGTCGCTGGGGATCGCGACGCTGAGGGAATAGGCGCTCGACGACATGCGCTGGCAGCCCGTGCAGTGGCAGGCCATGGCCAACAGCGGCGGCGCGCTGATCGTGAACCGAACGTCCCCACAGCGACAGCCGCCATCCTGCGGCAAGGTCAGTTGCCCCATACCCTCGTTCCTCCGGTTTCGATGTCCACGGACGATACGTCATGGTGTGCGACCGCCCGTTCAAGCCTGACGAGCCGTTGTCATGGTCTATGTCAGCAGGGACTGATGGGCGGCGATGCCTGCCGTGACCCCGTCGGCAAGCGCCCATGAGGCGTTGTGCACCGGTCTGGCGGCGTCGCCAGCGGCATAGACACCGGCGACCGTCGTTTGCTTTTGCTCGTCGGTGCTGATCACGGGGCCAAAGGGCCCCTCCTCGAAGGCGCAGCCAAGCTGGTCGGCCAGCGGCGTCGCCATACGCGTCCGCGAGATCGTGAACAGGGCGTCCAACGGGATCTCCCGTCCGTCCTCAAGGCGCGCCGCGCGGAGAGCTGGCACGTCACCGACGAGTTCACTGACCGGCACGTCTTCGATCTGCAGTCCTTTGGCGCGAAAGTCTCCGAGTGTCGCAGTGTCTGGTGATACCGCACCGTTTGTGAACACAACGATGTTTGCCGACCAATCGACAAGGACGGCGGCTTGATGCAGCGACTCGTCCATTGTGGCCAGCACGCCCAACCGGCGGTCCGCGACCTCGTAGCCGTCGCAGTACGGACAGTGCAGCACGGACTTGCCCCAGCGCTCTTGAAGTCCCGGTATCAGCGGCAGTTCGTCGACCACGCCCGTTGCCAGGATCAGTCGGTTTGCCGCTAGCGTCAGGCCGTCGGCCAGACCCACCGAGAAGCCATCGCCGTCCGGCCGCGCGTCCACAGCCGCGCCATCGCGGATCGCCGCGCTTGGATAGGCCAGCAATTGAGCCCGGACGGTGCGGTTGATCTCCGCGGGCGCCATCCCGTCGAAACCAAAGACGCCGTGCGAGGCGTCGGCGAAACGGTTGCGTGGCATTCCGCTGTCGATCACGCAGATTTTGCGCCGAGCGCGGGCCAATTGCATTGCGGCGGCCAGGCCGGCCCAACTGCCGCCGACGATGATGACATCGTAGTCCATGGCGCCTCCGATCCTGCCCATCTTATCCGTGCGTTATCGCGACACCTTAGCGCTATTAGCGATCGCACATTCAGCCTTGCGCCAATCGTCCCAGGGCGGTTCGGGGCCGAAGCGTTTGACCAGGAAGTCGACGAAGCTGCGCACCTTGGCCGCGACATGGCGGTTTTCCGGATAGACCGCATAGACCGCGATGTCGGGCACGCGCCAGTCGGGCAACAGGGGCACAAGCTTGCCGGCACACAGGTCCGACCCGACGATGAAGGTCGGCTGAATGACGACCCCTTCATCGGCGATTGCCGCGTCGCGCAGAATGTCTCCGTTGTTGGCCAGCAGGTTGCCTGTGATCGGGACGGTCACGTGGCCGGCAGGGCCGTCGAACTCCCATTGGTTCGGCCGCGCGGAATAGGTGTAGCCAAAACAGTTGTGGCGAGTCAGATCCTCGGGCGTTTTGGGCGTGCCGTGCCGCCTGAGATAGCCGGGCGAGGCGCACAGTGCCATCCGACAGCGCGCCAGCTTGCGCGCGATCAGGCTGGAATCGGCGAGCCGGCCGACACGGATCGCCATGTCGTAGCCCTCGTCGACCAGGTCCACGATCCGGTCATTCAAGGTCAGATTGATCTGCACCTCGGGATGGTCGGCCAGGAAGGAAGGCAAGATCGGCCCTAGTTGAGAAAGCGCGAAAGACAGCGGCGCGTTGACCTTCAAGACACCGCGCGGCGTCAGGTGAAGGTCGGCCGCCTTGGCCTCCGCATCCTCCAAGTCGGCCACGATCTGCGATGTACGATTATAGAAATCGGACCCGGCCTCGGTCAGGCTCAGGCGCCGGGTGGTGCGGTTCAGCAGGCGAATGCCTAGGCGGTTTTCCAGTGACTGGACGTGCTTGCTGGCCATTGCGCGCGACAGGCCGAGCTGGCGCGCGGCTTCCGAGAAACTCGCGCTTTCAACGACCTTGTTAAAGACCTCCAGTGATGTCAGCCGGTCCATGACGGGCCTCGTCCCGTTGTCCGATCAATCGCGACTGGCACGGCCCACCATTGTCAATGCCGGGTTGCCGATCCTGGTAGCATTCTACCGATTATCGGCCATCAGGAAACAGCGGTATCGTGGTGCGGAGCGCATTCATCGAACAACACCCTCCTTTACCGCACGCCGCCAAGCCTAGCCCTTCGCCGCTTCCAACACCGCGTCGACATGGCCCGGCACCTTCACCTTGCGCCAGACGGCTTTGATGGTGCCCGTCTCGTCGATCAGGAAGGTCGACCGGTCGATGCCCATGTACTTCTTGCCATACATGGACTTCTCGACCCAGCTGCCGAACCCTTCGACCACGCCGCCTTCCTCATCCGAGGCTAGGGTGATCTTCAGGTCGTACTTGTCTCGAAACTTCTCCAGCTTGGCGACCTTGTCTTTCGAAACGCCGATCACGTCCACGCCCAAGCCGGAGAAATCGGGCAACTGTTCAGTGAAGGCGATGCATTCCTTGGTGCAGCCTGGCGTATCCGCCTTGGGATAGAAAAAGACAA
>JBCBSH010000236.1:0-6508 GCA_039819285.1 Pseudomonadota bacterium | reverse complement strand
CGAGTAGCAAACGGCGCAGTTGATGCATTCGACCCCGGCGTCGGCCGCCTTGCGCTCGGCCTGCGACGTGGTGACGTGGAACCCGGACTATCTGGGTCCCGCCGCGCTCAACCGGGCCTGGACCTTGCAGAACGACGAACGGGACGGCGGCAAGGCCGAACGGCTGCGCGCCGTTACAAGCGACGGCGGCTGTCAGAACTGTCACAGCCATCAAAGCTGCACCGAGCACTGCCCAGTCGGCTTAAGCCCCACGGCGTCAATCGCGGGCCTCAAGCGACTGGCCGCACGCGCCGCATTTGGGCGAAGCACGCGATGATCGGCCCACGGCTCTGGCTGCTGCAGCGGGCCACGGCGCTGGTCATGGCACCGTTCGTGCTGGTCCATCTCGGCCTGATCATCATCGCCGTCCAAGGCGGCCTTGATGCCAGCGAGATCCTCGCACGGACGCAAGGCAGTTTGGGTTGGGCTCTGTTCTACGTTGCCTTCGTTCTGGCCGTTGCGATCCATGCCGCGATCGGCCTGCGGGTCGTCATCGCAGAAACGCTGAGGCCGCGCCGATGGGTGCTGGACCTGATGGCTTGGATCATCCTGATCGTTCTCGCGGTGCTGGGACTGCGCGCGGTCTACGCGGTGGTTGCGTGATGATCCGTGCGCCCAGAAAGACGGCGCTGTGGTACGCGGCGATGATCCACCGGATCTCCGGCGTCGCCCTGGCGCTGTTCCTGCCGTTGCATTTCCTCGTGCTGGGGCTCGCCATCGAAGGGGAAGCGGCGCTTGACGGCTTCCTGATCTGGGCCGAGTTGCCGATCGTGAAAATCGCTGAGTTCGGCCTTGTCTTCCTGCTGGCAGTCCACCTGTTCGGCGGCCTGCGGGTCATGGCGCTGGAGTTTCTGCCGTGGAGCCCCCGCCAGAAGACCTATGCGGCCGCAGCGGTAGGGGCGTCGTTCATGGCCGGCGTCGGGTTTCTGTTGAGCGCGGCGTCATGACGATCGAACGCCACGAGACCGATGTCCTGATCCTCGGCGCCGGCGGTGCCGGTCTGTTTGCCGCGCTGCACGCGCTGCAGGCTGACCCCGATCTCAAGGTTACGATCGCGGTGAAGGGGCTGTTGGGCAAGTGCGGCTGCACGCGCATGGTCCAGGGCGGTTACAACGCCGCCGTGCTGCCAGGCGACAGCATCGAGCGCCACTTCATGGACACGATCAATGGCGGGAGGTGGCTGCCGAACCAGGACATGGCCTGGCGCCTGTGCACCACCGCGCCCGAACGCATCCGCGAGTTGGAAAACGAGGTCGGCTGCTTTTTCGACCGCCAGCCGGACGGCACGCTGCACGGCAAGGCCTTCGCCGGCCAGACCTTCGACCGCACCATTCACAAGGGTGACCTGACCGGCATCGAGATCGTGAACCGCCTGATGGAACAGGTGCTGGCCCGGCCGGTCGTCCGGCTGGAGGAGCACCGAGCGATCGCCTTGATCCCTGCCGAGGATGGCAGCGGCATCGCCGGCTGCCTGCTGATCGACGTTCGCAGGGGCATCTTTCAGCTTGTCCGCGCAAAGGCTGTACTGCTGGCCACCGGCGGCGGCCCGACCATGTACCGCTATCACACCCCGTCGGGCGACAAATCCATGGACGGGCTGGCCATGGCGCTGGATGCCGGGCTGGGCCTTCGCGATATGGAGATGGTACAGTTCCACCCCACCGGTCTTCTGGCGGGCGAGGACACGCGCATGACCGGCACGGTGCTGGAGGAAGGCTTGCGCGGCGCCGGTGGCCATCTGCTGAACGGTGCCGAGCATCGCTTCATGTTCGACTATGACGAACGCGGTGAGCGGGCCACGCGCGACATCGTCAGCCGGGCGATCTATGCAGAGATGAATTCCGGCAAAACCACGCCGAACGGCGGCGTCTACATCCGCATGAGCCATCTGGGCCCAGCGGACGTCGCCAAGCGGTTCAAGGGCATGGTCAAGCGCTGTGCCGATTGCGGCTTTGACCTTGCCGGCGGACTGGTCGAGGTCGTGCCGACGGCACACTATCTGATGGGCGGCGTGGTCTGCGATGCGGACACGCGCACAGCTATGCCCGGCCTGTTCGTGGCCGGTGAGGATGCGGGCGGCGCCCACGGGGCCAACCGGCTGGGCGGCAACGGTGTGGCAAATTCCACGGTCTTCGGCGGCATTGCCGGCGACACGACGGCCGCTTACGTGAAAGGCATGAACCGCGCCGCGCCGGAACTGGATGAACGGACCGTCGAGGCCGCAATGGATGCGGCGCTGGCCCCGTTCGATCGGCCGCCGGGCGATCTGAACGCGCTGCGCGAGCGGCTGATGACGCTGATGTGGGACGATGTCGGCGTCTTGCGCGATGCCGAGGGCCTGCGCCGTGGCATCGCCGGGCTCGACGCCTTGCGCGGCGACCTGATGGCGACGGGCATTGCCGACACGGGCCGCGACTTCAACCTGACCTGGCACGACTGGTTGAACCTGAAGAGCCTGATCGATGTCAGCGAGGTCATCGCCCATGCGTCCTTGGCCCATGAAGGGTCGCGCGGCGCCCATTTCCGCACTGATCATCCCGACGAGGGCGATTTGACTGCCACGTGCTTCACGATAGCTCGGCGAAGCGACGAAGCCATCGACATCGCCCTGGAACCTGTCGATTTCTCCATCATCCGCCCCGGCCAATCTTTGATCGGCGATCCGGAGTTGCTGCCCGCCGCCGAATGAGGACATCGCACATGATTGCCATCGACATCATCGAAGCCTCGGCGCTGACGCTGATGCAAAAGGCCGCGATCGAAATCCCCGACGATTATCTCACCGGCTTGAAACATGCCGCGGCGGCCGAGGATGGCGATCTGTCGTCATTCGTTCTGCAGGCGATGCTGGAAAACTACGAGGCGGCGAAAGAAGATCGCCGGGCCATGTGCGCCGACACCGGCGTGCCGCGCTGGTTTGTCAAGTTCGGCAACGACGCGCGGATCGATGGCGGGCCCGTGGCGCTAGAGGCCGCCCTGCGCCGGGCCACCGCCAAGGCGACGCACGACGTACCACTGCGCCCCAACCGTGTGCATCCGCTGTGGCGGACGGACTACAACAACAATGTCGGCATCAACGCGCCGGAAATCGAATACACCTTCGAACCGGGCGGCGACTGGATCGATCTCACCACCGTGCACAAGGGCGGCCTGTTCGGCACGGACTACCGCATGCTGTTCCCCGGCGACGGCATCGACGGCATTAAGAAGTTCTTTCTCGACACGCTGATCGGCTTTGGCAAGCGCGGCCTGGCCTGCCAGCCGGCGATCATGGGCATCGGCCTTGGCGGATCAAAGGACATCTCCATGACGTTGGGCAAGCAGGCGGCCTGTCTGCGGGTGGTCGGGGATGAAAACCCGGACCCCAAAATCGCTGAGTTGGAGCGCGAGTTCAAGGAACTGGGCAACTCCATCGGCATGGGCGCTATGGGCTTCGTCGGCAAGTCGATGGTCGTCGATTGCCATATCGAGGTCGGCTATTGCCACACCGGCGGCCTGCCGATGAGCGTCCACGCCTTCTGCCTGTCCTCGCGGCGGGCGACCGCTCGGATTTTCGCCGATGGCCGCGTCGAGTACCGCACCGACCCGAACTGGTTCACGCCTTACATGCGCAGGGAGACCGTCGAATGGCCGATGGCCGAAGATCGCTTAGAAAAGTCCGCCTGAGCACCAAGCCGGACGAGGCATCGCTGAGGGAGCTGGCGATCGGTGACGTCGTCTATCTGGACGGCGTCGTCTATACCGGCCGCGAGGGCGTTTACAAACGCGCGATCGCGGAAGGGCATGACCTGCCGGTCGATCTGCGCGACCTCAGTTGGGTGAACTTTCACTGCTCGCCCGCCGCCAGCGTGAACGAGGATGGCAGCTTCAACCTGAACGCCGTGACCGGAACGGCGTCGTTCCGGTTTTCGCAATGGCTGGAGCGATGGTTTGCGCTGTCGGGCGCCAAGATCATCATGGGCAAGGGCGGGATGGAGAGCGCGGACTACCGACGCTACTTCGTGCCCAACGGCGCCATCTATCTGACGACCGTGGGCTACGGCACGGGCGCCCTGTTGGGCCGCGGTATCAAGCACGTCGCCGCGGCGCATTGGCTGGAAGAGCTGGGCATCGCCCAGGCCATGTGGGTCTTGGAGGTGGAGAATTTCGGGCCGTTCATCGTCGAAAGCGACCTTGACGGCAACAGCCTGTTCGAGCGCGAAAACGCCAAGATCGAGGCCGGACTCGACACGGTCTATGAAGGCACGAGACCGGCCATCCTGCGCCGTTTCGGCGAAACGGACGACCGCAAGGACGAGCTAATCTAACGGCCCGTCCTGCGTGGTCTCGGCACAACCGGAAAACTGAACTAAACTTTTGCGCACCCCTGGCGGTCGACGCGATAGCATCGCGCGAACATTCCATGCGGCACTGCAGCAATTCAAGGCGCTTTCTTTCGTCTCAGCGCGCAGATTGAACCAATAATTCCATCTGCCGGTTGACGACTCCCTTTGCAGCAGTTTAGTAAACTAAACCGCGATCATAAACTCGCCCGACGTTCGGAACCAACGGCGAGCAGCAAGGGATCGGCCGAGCGCGATCCGATAATGAAGAGGGAGTGTCCAAATGCGTCGTTTTGCTTTGTTTACCTCCGCCGCCGCGATGGCCCTGACCGCCAGCGTGGCGAGCGCGCAAGACTCCATCACGGTCGGCTGGGCTGCCTGGGACCCGGCCAACGCGTTGGTCGAGCTGTCACAAGACTTCACCGAACAGACCGGCATCGAGGTTGAGTTCGTGTTTATCCCCTGGCCGAACTTTACCGCCGAGGTCTTCAACGAGTTGAATGCCGGCGGCGACACGTTCGACGTGCTGATCGGTGACAGCCAGTGGATCGGCGCCGGGGCCGAGCTTGGACACTATGTCCAGCTCAACGAGTTCTTCGATGCCAACGGCATCTCGATGGACGATTTCCTGCCGGCCACCGTCTACTCCTACTCGACCTGGCCGAAGGGCGAGCCGAACTATTGGGCGTTGCCGGCGATGGGCGACGCGCTGGCCTGGACCTATCGGCGCGACTGGTTCGAGCGTTTTGGCGACGAGTTCGAGGCCGAGTACGGCTACCCGCTCGACGTGCCGGAAACCTGGGACCAGCTAAAGGATATCGGCGAGTTCTTCCAGGGCCGCGAAATTGATGGCCAGACTGTCTATGGCATGGCGATCAATACCGAGCGCGGCTCGGAAGGCATCACCATGGGCGTCACTGCGGCCATGTATGCCTGGGGCATGGAGTACGACAACCCTGACAATCCGTATGAGATGGAAGGCTACTTCAACGCCGAGAACGTGGTCGAGGCGCTGGAGTTCTATCGCGAGCTTTACGAATGCTGCACCCCGCCGGGCTGGGCCGATGCTTACATGCAGGAAAACCTGGACGCCTACACGTCCGGCCAGGTTGCCATGCAGATGAACTGGTACGCCTTCTTCCCCGGCATCTCGCGCCATCCGGATGTCGGCCCCGTGACCGGTTTCTTCTCCAATCCGGGGCAGGAAGTTGACGCGGCGACCTTGGGTGGCCAGGGCATGTCGGTGGTCGGTTACTCCGACAATCAGGACGAGGCTTTGCAGTATCTCGCCTGGTTCGCCCAGCCGGAGGTCCAGCAGCGCTGGTGGGATTTGGGCGGCTATTCGGTGCACAACGACGTGCTGTTCAGCGACGAGTTCCTGGACAGTGCCGTCTACGCCCAGGGCTTCTTGGATTCCATGCAGATCGTCCAGGATTTCTGGCAGGAACCGGCCTATGCCGACCTGATGCTGGCGATGCAGGAGCATATCCACAACTACGTGGTGGCCGGTGAAGGCACGGCGCAGGAAGCGCTGGACGCGACGATCGAGGAGTGGCGCGAGATCTTCGAGGATGAGGGCATCCTCTAGTCCGCATCACGTGTGGTCGTGATAACGGGGCCGGTTCGTAGCCGAGCCGGCCCCATGTTGCGCCCGCCCCTACCCAAGCGCACCGGAACGCACCCGTGCCCGACACAAGCACAGATGTAATTGGCCAAGCGCCAGCCGCCACGACCAAGCCCCCAAAGGGCGGCATGGTCAGGCGCGTGCGCGGCCTGTCCGACAGGGCGATCGCCTGGATCTTCATCACGCCGACGATCCTGCTGCTGCTCGCGATCAACATCTATCCGCTGATCTGGACGGTCTATCTGTCCTTCACCAACTACCGCGCCAACCGGCCCAACCGCGAGATCGAGTGGGTCGGCACGCGCAACTATGAACGCATCCTTTCCGACGAGGGCGTCTGGGAAAACCTGCAGCGCACGGCCCACTTCGTAACCTTCACGATGCTGTTCCAGGTGCTGCTCGGCTTCGGGCTCGCCCTTCTCCTGCACAAACGGTTCAAGGGCCACGGGCTGTGGACCACGCTGATCCTGCTGCCGATGATGCTGTCGCCGGCCGTGGTCGGCATGTATTGGAAGTATCTGTT
>JBCBSH010000235.1:0-6511 GCA_039819285.1 Pseudomonadota bacterium | reverse complement strand
AGAACCTTGATCACGCCGTCGATCTTCGCAGCCGCCTCGGCCACGGAAGCACAGTTCGCGCCCGCAACCAGAATGTGGACATCACCACCGATCGCCTGAGCGGCCGTGACCGTGTTAAGCGTCGACGGGCTGAGTGCCGCATTGTCGTGCTCGGCGACCACCAGAATACTCATATCTCTCGCTCCTCGTCCGCCGGGCGGGTCAGATAACCTTGGCTTCGTTCTTCAGCTTGTCGACCAGGGTGGCCACGTCGGGCACGGTGATGCCGCCTTGCCGCTTCGCCGGCTCGACGACCGACTGCACCTCTAGTCTGGGCGCGACCTCGATACCAAGCTCCTCGGGTGTCTTTTCGTCGATGGGCTTGCGCTTGGCCTTCATGATGTTCGGCAGCGACGCATAGCGCGGCTCGTTCAGGCGCAGATCGACGGTGATTACGGCCGGTAGGTCGAGCGCGACGGTTTCCAATCCCCCATCGACCTCGCGCGTGACATCGACCGTCCCGTCGCCAACAGAGACTTTCGAGGCAAAGGTGCCTTGCGGCCAGTTCAGCAGGGCCGCCAGCATCTGACCGGTCTGGTTGCTGTCATCGTCGATCGCCTGCTTGCCCAGCATCACCAGTTGAGGCTGTTCCTGCTCAACCAGCGCCTTCAGGATCTTGGCCACGGCCAACGGCTCAACCGTCACCTCGCTCTTCACCAGGATGCCGCGATCGGCCCCCATGGCCAGCGCGGTGCGGATGGTTTCCTGGGACTGCTGCACACCGATCGAAATGGCGACGATCTCTTCGACCGTGCCCGCCTCTTTAAGCCGGATGGCTTCCTCAACCGCGATTTCGTCGAACGGGTTCATCGACATTTTCACGTTGGTCAGATCGACCCCAGACCCGTCGGCCTTGACCCGAACCTTGACGTTGTAGTCGACCACCCGCTTGACGGGCACCAGAACCTTCATCGCGTTCCCTCCGATCACCGCAGACCGACCCGAGGACCGGATCGGACACCCTCACCCGCGACATAGCGGTCGCCGCACCAAACATCAAGCGCGGGTCGCCCATGGGGCCTATGTGCCGCTGGCAATGGGCTTCACCGGCCCTGGCCGCCGACTAACCGCCAGGCTGAGCCGTCAGGCAGTTCCGGAAGATCGCCTGGCATTGCCGCCAGTTCCCGCCTGAGCCCGTCGGCGTGTTGAAGCTCACCCGACGAACCGAGCCTTGGAAGACCTCCGCCGTCGCCTCGCATTGGTAGGTCACCAGGCGACTGGTCGACGGCCAGAACGGATCATAGCCAAAGCCACGATAATAGCCGGGATAGTAGGCCGGCGCGGTCTGATAGACGTAGGCGCTGGTGTAGGTGAAGAAGCCGATACCGCCCACCTCCATCTGCCGCTCTGGCACACCGGCGCAGGCTAGCAAGTCGGTCTCGGGCAGGCCGAAAAGCTGCTCGGCCAGGCGCGGTGACTCGACCTCGGCAGTCGACTGGCAGCCGAGCAATCCGACCGCGACGAATGCGGCACAGGCGCCGCGAGCCAGCGGCCGCATGGATCGCAGGCCTAAAGCACCGGCGCCGGCGGTGCGTTGACGCAGGCCGAGACGATGTCGAAGCACGAGTTATAGCTGGCGGCCGTGCCGCTTGTCGGCGTGCTGTAGTTCAGCTGCCGGACGATGCCGCCAACCAGTTGGAAGGTCGCCTCGCAATAGTTCGAGCTAAGCTCGCGCCCCAAGGGAACGCCCACGCCCAGGCCGACGCGTGTGTTGTTAGTCACAACGCCGGAACCGACACCGACACTGAGGCCACCGCTGCTAGTCGGCCGCGAATCGACGATGGTTCCGTTCTCGTAGGTGTAGTAGGTGATGCCGCCCGACTCGCGGCTTCGGTTAGGTACCCCGGCGCACGCCAGCAGCTGACCCTCGCTGATCCCCGGTAATGTCGTGCGCGCCGCCAACGCCTCATTGCCGCGTGTGTTGTCGAAGGCGCCAAAGGGCCCGCCCGACTCGCAGGCCCCGACCACGACCACGCAAGCAAGCGCGCCGGCAGCCGCCATGTGACGCGCACGGATGCGAAAGCTCTTCATCGGATTATCCTTTCCTAAAGCGGCTGGGCGACAGGCGCGACGCGTCGACACCCTGGTCTACGATATCCTGCGATATTTCCGCGCCCATCGCCAGCGCGGCGGCGCATTCCGCCAATGCAGCGGCGGTTTGTATGCCATAGCCGCCTTGGCCGACGAGCCAAAAGAAGCTCTCGACGTCGCCATCCCAACCAGCGACCGGCACGCCGTCCGGCGCAAAAGTGCGCAGGCCGGCCCAGCGATGCCTGATGCGGCTGACCGGGATGTCCGCCGCCTTCTGGATGCGGTCAATGGCGGTGGCGACGTCAATCTCCTCCGCCTGGGCATCCATCGGCGGCGATGGCGTTGCGTCCGCCGGCGACAACAGCAGATGCCCGGCCTCGGGCTTGAAATAGAACCGTTCATCGATGTCCACGACGACAGGCCAGGCCGAGACTTCCAGGCCCGCCGGCGCATCGACGGTCAGCGCGGTCCGCCGCCTTGGCGTCAAGCCCAACGGTTCCACGTCGCATTGTTGGGCAACCTCATCGCCCCACGCGCCAGATGCATTCACAATCGCGCCGGCTGCGAACGTTTCACCAGCAAGCTCAACGCGCCATCCTCCCCCTTCGCGCACGATCGACGGCAGGGCGGTGTCGGACACCAGCCGACCGCCACGATGGCGCAGCAGCCACAGATAGCCCTGGTGCAGGCCCGCGACATCGATGTCGCGACAGTCGGGCTCAGACGCCCCGCCCAGCAGCCCATCCGGCCGCACGATCGGCACGATCCGGCGCACCTCGTCGGCCGACAGGCGGCGCGCGGTCCCTGTGTTCTCGTCAAGAAACCGATCCAGGCTGTCAGCCTGGCCCTCACGCGCCAGCATGATCAGGCCACGATCGGTCAGGATTGGGTGGTCGCAAAAGCCGTCGGGGGGATCTTCGAAGAACCGTCGGCTGGCGCGGCTGAGCGCCTGAACCTGCGCCGGACCGTAGGTTTCGGAAAAGACCGCAGCGGACCGGCCGGTCGAGTGATAGCCAGGCTGTGCCTCCCGTTCGACAACCAGAACCGAGGCTTCGGCCGCCAGTGCCGCACCGATCGAGGCGCCGGCCATACCGGCGCCCACCACCAGAAAATCGACGGTCTGCAAACGGCCAGCCGCTGACTAGAGCGCGGTTCCGGCCGGTGATCGGTCTTCCAGCATTATCTCTTCGATCTGCGCGGCCATGGCTTCGGCACCGGTGCCATAGGGAAAGACAAGGCGCGTGACGCCCTCGGGATCGACCAGATAGACGAAAGACGAATGATCCATCAAGTATTCTTCGAACTCGGCCGATTCCACACGCTGGTAGAAGACGCGATAGGCCCTTGCCGCCTCGGCGATCTGGGACTCCGATCCCGTCAAGCCGACCATTCGGGGGTGAAACAGCGAGACGTAATCTGCCATCGCCTCCGGCGTGTCACGTTCCGGATCGACGGTGATGAAGATGGGCGCGACATCTTGTGGTGCCGCCAGTTGCTCGACCGCACCCGCCATCACCGCCAGTTCTGTCGGACAGATATCCGGGCAATAGGTGAAGCCGAAATAAATCAGCATGTATTGGTCGGCGAAGTCCTGATCAGTGACCGGCTGGCCGTCATGGTCGATCAAGACGAACGGGCCGCCCACGCCCGTGTTGCGCGCCGCCGGCGGGCCGGCCTGCTGCTCTTCGGCCTGGATCTCGGTCCAGACATCGTAGCCAATCACGGCAAGCACGATGAGGGTGCCGGCTAGCACCCCAATCAGGACGCGGTACAGTCGGTTTTTTGCCATGGAACAGCCACGCAGTATGGTTGCTTGGCTATAGGTAGGCTTCCAGCACGCAAAACGAAAGGGCAGCCGTGTCGCAGGAACGCAAGGATCGGCCGGCGATTGCAGGCGCGGACGTGGACGCGGAAAGCGGAACCGAGGGCACCGTCGAAACCGATAAGGCGATCTTTGCCCTGAAGGTCATGCGAGATCGCGGTCTGATCTCCAAAGCCGAGTATGAGCGGCGGCTGGCCGCACTCGAAAACAGGCCGAAGGGGTGATATTCGCTGCTCGACGGATTCCCGAAGAAGCTTCGTCAGAAACGCGCTGGGCATGCGGAAGTGGCGGCTCAAGCCAATGAGGAATCAGGTCTATGTCCTGACACAACAGCTTTTGCCGCCACATCGCATCCAAATCAGATGTCTTTTTGCACTTCAACGAAACCTGAGACTTGTCAAAATAGCTATCCATGAAATGACAAAATCAGAAACCCAAAATATGGCGCGCTGCCGGAAGCATCTATTTTGCGAACAGAATAAACACACTTAATATCAGCTACCTATTTTTATTCCAGGCCCCGCTTTGATCTTTGCAGAGCCTCTGGCGATGGCCGACAACGCGCCAAGTATTCGTTCGCCAGATGAATCGCATATGGCCAGTCTTTCAGAACCCTCAAATTCTTTGATCCTATCAAAGCAATAGGTATGCGCTATCGACCACCAGTACGGCCGCCTGACGGCCTAATCGGTGACGGAGGCTCAATTCTGAATAGGTGAATTCAGCACCCGCATCCGCCTTGACCAGGGCTCCCAAATAGGGATTGCTCTGCCAATCCTCGGCCGCAGGCCGACACGGCACTTACCCGGAAATCACCCCTATGAGCCTTGAGACCTGGCTGTCATTTGCCTTCGCTTCGGCGATCGTACTGCTGATCCCCGGCCCGACCATTCTGCTCGTGATCAGCACGACGCTCAGCCATGGAAGGCGTGCAGCGATGGCCAGCGTCATCGGCGTTGGGCTAGGCGATCTTGTCGCGGTGACGCTGTCGCTGATCGGGCTGGGCGCCATCGTCGCGACATCGGCGACCCTATTCACGGCATTGAAATGGGTTGGTGCGGCCTACTTGATCTATCTCGGCATTCAGAAATGGCGCTCGCGGCCGCAGGCGATGGCGGTGGATGGCGATCGCAGGCCGCCCCCGCCGAACCGGATCCTGATCCGACAAAGCTTCGTGGTCACGGTTCTGAACCCGAAAAGCATCGCCTTCTTCATCGCCTTCCTGCCGCAATTCATGTCGGTCGGCGCGCCAATCGCACCGCAGATGGGCATCCTGGCAAGCACCTTCGTGATCCTGGCGATCGCCAACGCAGTGCTTTATGTCTTCGCCGCCGACGCCATGCGCCGCGCGATACGCCGTCCGTCGATCCTGCGCTGGGCCGAACGGCTGAGCGGCAGCATCCTGATCGGCGCGGGCGTCATGACCGCCACCTTGCGGCGATCGACCTAGCCGGTCAGAACTGGTCCACGTCCATCGCCATCAGTGGCTCCGCACCGCCTTTGATGGCAAGCGCCAGCGCCGCCGTCTGCGGCAGGATGCGCTTCATGAAGAAGCGTGCGGTCTTGAGTTTGGCGTCGTAGAAATCGGCACGTCCGTTGGCCTGGGGTAGCTGCTCGCCCGCGATCTTGGCCATCCGCGCCCACATATAGCCAAGCGCCACCAGGCCGAACATTCTGAGATAGTCGGACGAAGCAGCGCCGGCCTCTTCAGGGTCCTTCAGGCCACGCTGGGCGACCAGGCCCGTGACCATCTGTAGCTGTTCAAACGCCCGGGACAGCGGCCGGATGAACTCGGCCATCGCAGGGTCCTCGCGGTTCTGATCGAGGAACTCGGCTACCGGGTGGAAGAAGCGGCGCAGATAGCGGCCCATATGGGCGGGCATCTTGCGGCCGACCAGGTCCAGCGCCTGAATGCCGTTGGCACCTTCATAGATCTGGGTGATGCGGGCATCGCGGACATATTGCTCCAGGCCCCATTCCTGGATGTAGCCATGGCCGCCCAGCACCTGCATGCCCAGATTGGCGGCGTCGTAGCCCATATCGGTCAGGTTGGCCTTGATGATCGGCGTCATCAACTGCACCAGATCGTCGGCTTTCTGACGCGCCTTGGGGTCGGGGTTGTTGATCTGATGATCGATGGTCAGGCCGATCCAGAAGGCCAGCGCCCTGGCGCCCTCGGTGAACGCCTTCATGGTCAGCAGGTTCTTGCGCACGTCCGGGTGCACGATGATGGGGTCGGCCGGCTTGTCGGGGTTCGCGGCACCGGACAGCGCTCTGCCCTGCAACCGGTCCTTGGCATAGGCCAGCGCGTTCTGATAGCTGACCTCGGCCACGCCCAGCCCCTGCAGGCCGACGGCCAGGCGGGCGGCATTCATCATCACGAACATGGCCCGCATGCCCTTGTGCGGCGCGCCGACCAGATAGCCTTCGGCCTCGTCCAGGTTCATGACGCAGGTCGATGAAGCCTTGATGCCCATCTTGTGCTCGATCGAGCCGCAGGCGATGCCATTGCGCGGACCCGCCTGCCACGAACCGCTCTCCGCCTTCGGCACGAATTTCGGTACCACGAACAGGCTGATGCGCATCAGCCTGTTCGTGGTACCGAAATTCGTGCCGAAG
>JBCBSH010000234.1:0-6529 GCA_039819285.1 Pseudomonadota bacterium | reverse complement strand
GGTCGATGGCGAGTATGTCGAGCTGCCGGCGTTCGAGGATGCTTGCTATGACGACGCAGCCTGGGGTGTGAACACCGACGCGACGCATGACTGCGGCTATGCGTCGGGCTTCATCTGGAAGCTCGGCAGCGGAGGGTTCGGCGAGCGGGCACCCCTGGCCGCCCGTGTCCTGCATCTGTTTCAGATGACGACCGACGACGTCGCCAAGGCGACCGACAGGGCAGAGAACGGCGGCGAGGATATCGAAGATGTCGCCGCAGAATGGGTCGAAGCGCATCGCGACACCTGGTCCGGCTGGATTCGCTAACGACGACCCACCGGTCAAGGGACGACAAGGCCACCTGCCACCATCCCTGACCGCGTCCACCGCCATAGTTCCCTGAACGGCGGTGGACGTTGGCCGATCTGCGGCGTCGCCGGCTGTCACCGCCCCTTCAGGCACAGTTCACGCTGACCGCGGGCCCGAAACGGCATTTCCCTAACCCCCGAGATACCCCCCATGACTTTGACATCTTGCCGGCGGTTGCGCGAGCAACTGGCCGATCCAGCCCTTCTGCGGGAAGCCGCCTATCTCGCCGGCGGCTGGGTCGACCCGGATAACCGCGCAGGGATCACCGTGACCGATCCCGCCGACGGCACAATCCTCGGCTCTGTGCCGGCGCTGACACGTGCAGATGCCGAACGCGCGGTTGACATCGCGGACGCAGCGTTTCCGGCCTGGGCCGGTCTGTCGCCCGGCGATCGAGCCGATCTCTTGGCCGCTTGGCATCAGCTGATCCTCGACCATGCCGAGGATCTCGCTCTGATCATGACGTATGAGCAAGGAAAACCGATCTCGGAAGCGCGCGGCGAGATCAGCTATGGCGCAGGCTTTGTCGGCTACTATGCCAAGGAGGCGCGCGACCTGAACGGCGTGCTGCCGGCTCCGTCCTTCGACGGCGTGGCGATCGACGTTTGGCGCGAACCGGTCGGCGTCGCCGCCCTGATCACGCCCTGGAATTTCCCATCAGCCATGTTGACCCGCAAGGCGGCGGCAGCTCTTGCGGCGGGCTGCACCTTCGTCGCCTGCCCATCCGCCGAAACCCCCTTTTCCGCGCTCGCCGTCACCGAGCTCGCACACCGCGCCGGATTTCCCGCCGGCGTGTTCAATGTCGTCACCGGACATGCCCCGGACCTCGTGCCGGCCTGGACCGACGAGCTCCGCGTGCGCGCTTTGTCATTCACCGGATCGACCGAGGTCGGCCGCTTGCTGTTTCGGCAATCGGCCGAGACGGTGAAGACCATCGCCATGGAGCTCGGCGGACATGCCCCTTTCCTGGTGTTCGACGACGCCAATCTCGATCACGCCGTTGATTGCGCGATCTCCGCCAAATTCGCGACATCGGGACAGGACTGCCTGGCGGTCAACCGATTCCTGATCCATGCCTCGATCTATGAGGCGTTCTGCCAGCGCTTCACCGAGCGAGTGGCCGCTCTTTCCGTCGGGCCGGGGATCGACGATCCCGACATCGGCCCACTGATCAATCGGAAGGCGATGGACAAGCAGGCGACCCATGTCGCCGATGCGCTGGCGAAGGGCGCGCGCTGTCTGGTGGGAGGTGGTCCGCATCCGGCGGGCGATCTCTTTTTCGCTCCGACGGTTCTCGTCGACGTGCCCGCCAATGCCCGCATCCTGCACGAAGAGACCTTCGGACCGGTCGCAGCTTTCACACCTTTTTCGGACGAAGACGAGGCGGTTCGCCGGGCCAATGCGTCGGAGTACGGGCTCATCGCCTACCTTCACACGCAGGATGAAGATCGGATCGACCGGATCACCCGGGCGCTGCAATACGGCATGCTGGCGATCAACAGGACCGAAATCACCGGTGCGGAGATTCCCTTTGGTGGCGTAAAGCAGTCCGGTATAGGCCGGGAAGGAACCCGCCTCGGCATGGAGGCCTTCACGGAGATCAAATATGTCTGCAAACGCGCCAGCTGACGCTGCAGCCGCCCCATCCGCCGCGACCAACGACCGTCTCCTGCAATGGGATCGTGAGGCGCTCCTGCATCCATCGACTCATCTCGCGGCGCATGCACGCGGCGAGAGTCCGTTCCGGGTCATCGCGTCCGGCGACGGAGTCTTTGTCGAGGATCGTGATGGTCAGCGGCGCCTTGACGGGTTCGCCGGCCTTTATTGTGTGAATGTCGGCTATGGCCGGACGGAGATTGCCGACGCGATCGCCGAGCAGGCCCACAAGCTCGCCTATTATCACGCCTATGCCGGGCATGGCAGCGAACCGTCGATCACGCTCGCCAAGATGATCATGGACCGGGCGCCCGATCACATGAGCCACGTCTATTTCGGCCTGTCGGGATCGGATGCCAACGAGACCAATATCAAGCTGATCTGGTATCTGAACAACGTCCTCGGTCGGCCGGAGAAGAAGAAGATCATCTCCCGCTGGCGCGGCTATCACGGCTCAGGCATCATGACGGGCTCGCTGACGGGACTGGATCTGTTTCACAACGTCTTCGATCTCCCGCGGTCACCGATCCTGCATACCGAAGCGCCTTATTACTTCCGGCGGCAGGAACGAGACCAGTCGGAAGACGTCTTCTCGTCCTTCTGCGCCGACCAACTCGAGCAGCTCATCCAGCGCGAAGGACCGGACACGATCGCCGCGTTCATCGGCGAACCGGTGCTCGGAACCGGCGGCATCGTGCCGCCGCCCAAAGGCTACTGGACGAAGATCCAGGCGGTGCTGAAGCGCCACGACATCATGCTCATTGCCGACGAGGTCGTCACCGGATTTGGCCGGCTGGGCACGATGTTCGGCAGCGATTTCTACGATCTCGAGCCGGACTTCATCACGATTGCCAAGGGGCTGACGTCTGCCTATGCGCCCCTGTCGGGATCGATCGTGTCGAAACGCGTATGGGATATCCTCCAGCAGGGCGCGGACACATTTGGCGTGCTCGGCCATGGTTGGACCTATTCGGCGCACCCTCTGTGCGCGGCTGCCGGCGTCGCCAATCTGAGGCTGATCGACAACCTCGATCTGGTGGCCAATGCACGCAATACCGGCCGCTATCTCCAGGACAGCCTACATGCGGCCTTCGATGATCATCCGATCGTTGGCGATGTGCGCGCCGAAGGCTTGCTGGCGGCGATCGAGTTCGTCGATGACCGGGCAGACCGCATCTTCTTCGATCCGACCAAGAAGATCGGCCCGCGCATCGCGGCCGAGGCGCTGAAGAACGGGCTGATAGCACGCGCCATGCCGCAGGGCGACATTCTCGGCCTCGCCCCGCCGCTTTGCATCACCCGCGCCGAAGTCGACCAACTTGTCGGCATGGCGCGCGACGCCATCGACGCCATCGCCCGCGAGGAAGGCCGGCTCTGACCCTCGCGCCTGCCTGCCCTGCCCGCCGATTCCCATAAAGGACGTCTTTCGCTTTGACCGATCTTGCCGGCACCGCCTCCAAGGACAGCTTTGACTTCATCGTCATCGGCGCTGGCAGTGCGGGCTGCGTCCTGGCTGAAGCGCTGACCGCGTCGGGACGCCATACGGTCCTGTTGATCGAAGCGGGCGGCTCCGACCTTAACCCCTATGTCGCAGCGCCAGTCGGCGAAACCCAGCTCATCGAGACGAGCTATGACTGGGCCTTCAAGAGCGAACCCGAGGAGCGGCTTGGCGGCCAGGTCCTGACACTGTCGCGCGGTCGCTGTCTTGGCGGCAGTTCCAGCATCAACGGGCAGTTGTTCTTTCGCGGCCACCCCGGCGACTACGATCACTGGGCGGCACTCGGCAATACGGGCTGGGCCTACAAGGACGTGCTACCGCTGTTCCGCGACATGGAACGATGGGAAGGCGGTGCCGATCCATATCGCGGCGGATCGGGCCCGCTCCGAACCGCGCGCGGGCACTACGACAATCCGCTGTTTCAGGCCTTCGTCGATGCCGGGGAGCAGGCTGGTTACCAGCTCTGTCCGGATTTCAACGGCGCCGATCCGGAAGGCTTCGGCCACTGCCAGCATTCGCACTATCACTGGCCGATCCTGCGCTGTTCGGCATCCTACGCCTTCCTATTGCCGGCACGCTGGCGAAAGAACCTCGCGATCCGCAAGAACGCCACCGCCGAACGCATCCTGTTCGACGGCAAGACCGCGATAGGCGTCCGCTATCGGCTGGGCGGCAGGATCGTGACCTCCCACGCGCGGCGCGAGGTGATCGTTTCGGCCAGCGCCTATCAGAGCCCGAAGCTTCTGATGCTGTCAGGTATCGGACCGGCTGATCACTTAAGCGAGTATGGCATTCCGGTCGTGCATGACCTGCCCGGCGTCGGCAACAATCTGCAAGAGCAGATCGGCTCCTTCGTGCAGCACGCCTGCACCAAGCCGATCACCTATTATCGCTACAAGAACCCGGTCTGGGCGGGATTGGCGATCCTACAATGGTTGGTTCTGTCGCGCGGACCGCTGACGCTGTTTCCGATGGCGGCGAGCGGCTTCGTGCGTACGTCGCCAGATGTCGACCGGCCGGATGTGCAGCTCTACATGTTCCCGGTCGCGATCAACCCTCATGCCGAGGGGACCTACGAGCCCCGCTCGCATGCCTACAACATTCATTGGGGACTGGTGCATCCCAAGAGCCGCGGCACGGTGCGGCTCAAGTCGACGGACCCGCACGAGCAGCCGTCGATCCGACACAATTTCTTCTCTGACGAAAACGATCGCAAGACCAACCGAACAGCCCTCAGGCTTGCTCGCCAGCTCCACGCCCAGGACGCGCTGGCGCCGTTTCGCGGCGCCGAGGTCGCGCCGGGACCGGATGTTCAGACCGATGATGAGATCGACGACTACACCTTGCGCTATTTCGCCAATCACTATCATCCCTGCGGTACCTGCAAGATGGGCGTCGACGCCGACGCGGTCGTCGATCCCCGACTGCGCGTTTACGGCGTCGAGCGGCTGCGGGTAATCGATTCCTCGATCATGCCGGTGGTGGTCAGCGGCGGGCTCAATGCGCCATCCATGATGATCGGCGCCAAGGGCGCGCGCCTGATCCTGGAAGCCCTGCAATGAGATCGACGCCGGCGCGGTTTGAGCGGCGTCAAAGTGCGGTTACGTCACACGGCATGTTCGGCGTGACAGTGCTGCACTAGCGTTGAAATTGCCAACGGACCGAAGGCAGAGTTTTTGAGATCGATATCGTTGCGGAGTCGGACATGCTGACAAGCCAGGATCGGGAAATCCTCGACGTCGCCGATCATACCGATCAGGTGACGTTTCAGAAGACCACGCGGCCAACCGCCTGCGGCTACGATCTTCCGATGATCGTCCATGAGCGCCTGGCCTTCTCGCCGGAGGAATATGTCCGCCGCTATGACGCCATCCAGTCCGCCATGGCCGCCCTCGACCTTGACGCTCTGCTGATCCGCGGGCCCGAGAACATCACCTATTTCTCAGGCTATGAGACACCCGGCTACTACAAATATCACTGTGTTATCGTTCCACGTGACGGTGAGCCGGTCTTCCTGGTGCGCGATTTCGAGTGGATCAACACGCCGGAATTCGCCTGGTCGACACAAATCGCCAAGGTGTTCGACTGGGACCACCCGCCGAGCGTGACAGCCAATGTGCTGAAACAGCTCGGCCTCGGCGCCGGCAAGCGCATCGGCGTGGAGAAACATGGTTTCTTCTACACGGTCGACGAGCATGAGACGCTCGTAGGTGAGACGTCCGACAACATCTATGTCGATGCGACCCAAATCCTGTGGGATGCCCGCATGATCAAGTCGCCAGAGGAAGTCGAGATGATGCGGCGCTCCGCGCGCCTCGTCGATCTTGCCATGCAGGCGGGCTGGGACGCCACGCGGCCGGGCGCCAGCGGCGACGAGATCAACGCCGTCGTCAACAAGACGCTCTTTGACAATGGCGGCGAATATATGGGCCTGCCACCCTTCGTGCTGGCCGGCGAGCGGTCTTGCCTGCCGCATCAGACCGGCGGCACCATCAGGCTCGCCGACAATGATCTGATGTATTTCGAGATTTCCGCGTCCCAGCGCCGCTATACGGCGGCCCTGATGCGGACGATCTTCGTCGGCACGCCGAAGGATGAATGGGTACGCGCGGCGGAGGCCTGCATCGGCGCAGTCGAGGCAGCCCTCGATACGATCAAGCCCGGCGTCACCCCGCATACGGCCGACAGCGCTGCCCGCGCGGTTACCCGCCAGGCCGGATTCGGTGACTATCATCGCAACCGGCTCGGCTATTCGATCGGCGTCAGCTATCCTCCCGATTGGGGCGAAGGCGAGATCATCTCGTTGCGACAGGACGAGTTCCGGCCGCTCGAACCGGGCATGACCTTCCACATGCCGCCGCTCTGCCTGAAGTATCGCGAATTCGGCATTGGCTTTTCCGAGTCCATCGTTGTCACGGAAACGGGCTGCGAAAGGCTGTCGACGCTGAGCCGCGACGTCATCATCAAGCTGTGACCCACCCAGAGCGGGCGCCGACGACGCGCCCATCATGAAGATCGACAGCGAC
>JBCBSH010000233.1:0-6586 GCA_039819285.1 Pseudomonadota bacterium | reverse complement strand
TATTGCCGGCTGCAGCACGCGGCATGATCCGCGCCATGGGACGCGCCTTTTGATGCGAATTTACCGAGACCTTGTCGACTGGTATCCGCTGATCTCAATCGTCGAAGAGTACGCGGAGGAAGCCGACCATCTTGTGAAGGTCGTCGGGGCGACGGCCGGCGGCGCGGCGTCGAGCCTGCTGGAGCTGGGGGCGGGTGCGGGCCATATGGCATCGCACCTGAAGGCCCGGTTTGCCTGTACGCTAACGGATCTGTCGCCGGAGATGCTTGGCCTCAGCCGCAACCTCAATCCGGCATGCACGCACGTACAGGGCGACATGCGGTCAATGCGGCTGGGGCAGACGTTCGACGTCGTGCTGATCCACGACGCGATCGGCTACATGATCACGCTCGAGGACCTCGCCGCCGCGATCGAAACCGCGCGTGTCCACCTGGCGCCAGAGGGCGTTGCGATCTTCATCCCCGACTTGATCCGCGATGAATTCGAGCCGACCGTCCATAGCGGAGGGGCCGACCTGTCCGACGGGCGGGCGCTGCGTTATATGGAATGGGCCCACGATCCCGACCCCGGTGACACGGTGGTGGACGTGGATTTCTGCCTGATGATCCGCGAACCCGGCCGGGACGTGCGGGTTGAGCACGACAAGCACATCGAGGGCCTGTTCGATCGGGCGACCTGGCG
The DNA here is from genome assembly GCA_039819285.1 of Pseudomonadota bacterium. GTDB lineage: Bacteria > Pseudomonadota > Alphaproteobacteria > DSM-16000 > Inquilinaceae > JANQGH01. The sequence continues at coordinate 5,905 of JBCBSH010000233.1, read as the reverse complement.
CAGCCTGATCGACCAAGCGGGCCTAACGCTTGTGGATATCGACGTTCCCGACCCGTACGCTGACGAGCATGAGGTGTTCGTGACACGGCATCGCGGGGCGGGCGTCTGATCACACCAGGTGCTTGCCAACGTCGGCAAATGGGCGCTGAATTCCGGCGGATCGGCAGCCAGGGAGGGATGAGCCATGTCCCCGAACACCTACTTGAACACGTACCTGACGTTCGACGGCAATTGCCGGGAGGCGTTTGAGTTCTACAAATCCGTCTTCGGCGGCGATTTCAGCGCATTTCAGACCTTTGGCGATGCTCCGCCTGACATGCCCATCGCCGATGCGGACAAAGACCGGGTGATGCATGTCTCCCTGCCGGTGGGTGGGTCGACCTTGATGGGCAGCGACACGGCGGGCGGCTTCGGCGGCCCAGTGGTGGTCGGCAGCAATTTCTCGATCAGCATCGCACCGGAAAGCAAGCAGCAGTGCGACGACCTGTTCGCCAAGCTGAGCGACGGCGGCGAGGTGCGCATGAAGCTGCAGGACACCTTCTGGGGTGCCTATTTCGGCATGTGCAAGGACCGCTTCGACATCAACTGGATGTTCAATTGCGACACAAGTTCAGGCGGTTAACCGATCGCGGAACGATGGCCCGGTCCGGACGGCAGCCGCGCCAACAGGTCGACGCCGCACTGGGCCCAGAAGTCGATCAGGTCGATGAGGACCCAGTTCTCGTGCAGCCGGTCACCGCGGCGCACGTAGAAATCCATCAGGTTCATGCCGATCGGTTTGCCGGTTGGCGCCAGGCCGTGGAACGGGGCGCCATTGAAGGTGCCCTGCAGGCTGGGCCAGCCCGTGAACGCCGCCGTGACGCCATCGGCGATGCGCGCCTGGTGGTGGCCGCCGCGCCGGTCGGGAAAGCTGGCCACCGAGGGGCCCTGGGCATGGTCCTGGAACTCTTCGAACCCATGACAGGAACCGATGCCCCAGGGTCCGTGCCAGACCATGTCGGTATGCCAGAACCGGTCCATGCCCATGCTGGCGAGGCCCCGCTCGTCGAGGCGATTGCAGCCGCCGACCATGCTTTCGACCAGGTCCAGCGTCGCCGCTGTCTCGTTTGGGTCCTGGGTGGCACGGCTGAGCCCGTTGTGAAGGACGGGGCCGGGCGGGACGTCGGCGCGCCCCTCGAACGGCGGCAAGAGGTCATATCCGGCCTGTGCCGCGAGCCCGAGAACGTCGAACAGGCAGCGGATTTCGCGCACGCGACCCTGCTCGACCCGATAGAATTCACCGAACCTGAGCCTTGACGCGCGGCCGCTGGCAGGAATGCCAAGCCAATCTCGCTGGAAGATGCCGGTGAAATCGCCGGTCGTCGCGACCCAGACCTGGCCTTCGAAGACGCCGCCCAGGAACAGGTAGGGTTCACGACGAAGCGCGTGAAAGGCATTTGCGAGGGGCGCGTAAACCGTGTCGAACAGCGCTCGGCGGCCATCCAGCCGGCCGATCGGCGCCGGCCCATGGAACGCGCAATCCGGATCGAACAGCGTTTCGTCCGGCAGCGTCACGTGCCGCACCTCGGCGTCCGCCGAGGTCCACGTCCGCCAGACTAAGTCCTTCGCCTCTTGAACAGTCACATCCATGTTCTGAAACCAGAATTTGAGAAGGAGCTCTTAGTTGTCGATAATAGAGTAGCCATCGTCACAAAGAAGATCGATGCGCGGGTCTACGGAACCGCTGCACCATAGGTCGACGGAGACTTAGGGAGGACGCAATGGGCACCATCATGGGCGTGGCGAACGTGCTGGTGCCGGTTCTGCTGTGCGTCCTGATCGGCTTTGGCCTGGCCAAGTTCAAGGCGCCCTTCGACCATAAGATGGTCGGCAGCCTGGTTGCGAATGTCGGCTATCCGGCCCTGATCTTGGCGCATCTGGAGAGCGCCCCGGTCACGCTCGACGCCTTCTTGATCACGGCGGCTGCCGCCATCGTCATGGTCGCCTGTTTCGCGATCCTCGGTTTTCTGTTTTTGAAGCTGATGGGGCTGCCGGTCCGGGCCTTCCTGTCGCCGATGATGTTCAACAATGTCGGCAATATCGGGCTGCCGATCTGTGCGCTTGCCTTTGGCGAGCAGGGTCTGGCGTTTGCCCTGGCCTTCCTGATCATCGTGATCGTCGGCATCTTTACCGTCGGCATCTGGGTTCCGTCGGGCAAGGTCGGCCTGCGTGACATCCTCGACAAGCCAGTCGTGTACGCGGTCATCATCGCGCTTGTGTTGATGAGCTTCGACACCCGCTTGCCGACCGCCATCGATCACATGCTGAACATTCTCGGCGGGCTGGCGATTCCGCTGATGCTGCTGACGCTGGGACATACGCTCGCGACACTGAAGACGGGCAATCTGTGGCGCGGCGCTTATCTCGCCGTGTTTCATCTGGCCATGGCGGTGGCGGTCGCCTTTGGCTTGTCCGAGATCTTTGGCTTCGAAGGCGTCGAGCGCGGTGTTGTCATCATTCTGTGTTTGATGCCCGTCTCGGTCGCAACCTATCTCTGGGTCGAGGTCTATACGCCGGACTACGCTCGTGATGCCGCGGGGTTCATTTTGATCTCGACCCTGCTTGCCGTGATTTCCCTGCCCCTGGCGCTAGCTTTCTGGGCTTAGAGCCTGGCTCTCAGTCGGCGACCCGATAGATGTCGGGATGGGCCTCTTTTGCCGCCCTAGCGGCTTCCGAGCCGGCCTTGACGAACTCACGATCGCAATAGCCGCAGACCACGCGGTCATACGGGCCGAAAGAATAATAGGTCTTCGGGTGACCCAGCGCACCGTCGCCTCCGTCGCACCCGATCGTCTCGGTGTGCGGATCGACTTCGATGATTTCTGGCGGGTTCGACGCCAATGCAACGGGTGCTGACACGTTCTTTCCCTCAGGGCGCAACGACCGATTGCCGGCGTTGGCGCGATGATTGTGGGCAGTGACGGCGGCCACTGCTGCAGCTTGTCACGGATGATAGCGATGGCGGGAGCGCGATCAACAGGTTTGCTTCGGCTTGCCTTCGCCCCATTTCTTGCGCATACCGGCCCGCGACATGCGCGCTTAGGTCAATTATCTCATGTCAGAACGAAAGCTCAGTCCGATGGATCAACGGCTCGAAGACATAAAGCCAGGCGAGGTCGCGCCCGATGCGCGGTCGGTGGCCGCCGGTGCCATGCCGGATCTGGCCGTCGAGGTCACCGGGCTGGTCAAGACCTACAAGGCGTCCGGCAAGTCGCCAGAAAAACATGCGCTGAAAGGCATCGATCTGTCGGTGCGCCGCGGCATGATTTTCGGCCTGCTGGGCCCAAACGGGGCCGGCAAGTCGACCCTGATCAACATCCTGGCCGGCCTCGTCGTGAAATCCGCCGGCGAGGCCAAGATTTGGGGCCATGACATCGAGGCCGACATGCGGCGCGCCCGATCGTCGATCGGCGTCGTGCCGCAAGAGCTGAACATCGACCCGTTCTTCACCCCGTCGGAACTTCTGGACCTACAGGCCGGGCTTTACGGCGTGCCGAAGTCCGAGCGCATTACCGATCGGCTGCTGTCGGCTGTTGGGCTGACGGATCAGGCCACGGCCTATGCCCGCACGCTGTCCGGCGGCATGCGCCGGCGGCTGATGGTGGCCAAGGCCATGGTGCATTCGCCGCCCGTGCTGGTGCTGGACGAGCCGACGGCCGGCGTCGATGTCGAGCTGCGCCAAAGCCTGTGGGGCCATGTCCGCGAGTTGAACCGCGCCGGCACCACCATCCTCTTGACCACCCATTATCTGGAAGAGGCTGAGGAGCTGTGCGACGAAATCGCCATCATCAACCATGGCGAGGTGGTCGCCTGCGACACGACCGACAATCTGCTGCGGCGGCTGGACAGCAAGACGCTAACCGTTCAGTTGACGGAACCGATCGACCAGGTGCCGGCACAGCTTGACGGTTTCCTGGTCGAACTGCCCGATCCGAACCGTTTGATCGTACGGTACGAGCCCAGCCAAACACGGCTAGGGGACGTTTTGAACGCCATGAACGAGGGCGGCCTGCGGATCACCGACCTGTCGACCGAAGAGACCGATTTGGAAGACATCTTCCTGCAGATCACGCGCAGCTAACCGTTCCCGACAGCGGGGCCCATCCCCCATGCCGGCGCAGCGTCCATCCGTGAAGCGACCGTTTCTCGCGCTTGCCGCGCTGCTGACCGCGCTCTCTCTGGCCGCGTGCACATCGCGCAGCCAGCCGATGGGCCCGCCGACAGGGCCTGCGGTTTCGACCGCTGATGCCATCTATGCGGCGGATGGCTACCGCCTGCCGCTTTATGTCTGGCAGCCGTCCGTCGACCCGCGTGCCGTCATCATCGCGGTCCATGGCTTTGACGATTATGTCCGCGCCTTCGATCGCGCGGGCACCCAATGGGCCGAGGACGGCATCATCGTCTATGGCTATGACCAGCGCGGTTTCGGCGCGACCAGCGATCCGGGCATCTGGGCCGGCACGGAGACGCTGGTCGCCGACTTGATCACCGTGGTCCGGCTGGTGCGGCTGCGCCATCCCGATCTGCCGCTGGTGCTGGTCGGCGAAAGCATGGGGGGTGCTGCCTCCATGGTGGCGGCGGTGCGCGATACCGACCTGCCGGTCGACGGGCTGGTGCTGGTCGCGCCCGCCGTTTGGTCGACCGATCTGGCGCCGCTTTATCAACGGTGGGGTCGCGCCATCGGGGTCGCGCTGCTGCCGGGGCTGGTGGTCAGCGGCGAGGGGTTGGACTTGGTGCCGACCGACAATATCGAGGCCTTGCGCGAAATGGCGGCAGACCCCCTGGTCTTGAAGGAAAACCGCCTCGACACGGTCGATGGCCTGCTGACCCTGATGGGCGAGGCCTACGCGATCGCCAATGAGGTCAGCCTGCCGACATTGGTCTTGTACGGTGACAACGAGACCATCGTGCCCGAAGCGCCGATCCGTTCCTTGGTCGACCAGCTAGGGACCAACGGCAATCCAATCACCCTGGCTTTCTATCCGGATGGCTATCACATGCTGTTGCGCGACTTGAACGCGGACATACCCATCGCGGATATCGCCGCCTGGACCCTGGATCGTGCCGCACCTCTGCCTTCGGGCGCCGACGGGCGGCCGCCCTTCTGGGAGGGCGAGGACGTGCCCACAGGGGCGACATCCGCGCGCTGAACGGTTGCCTCACAACCGCCACGACCCGACAATAGCGGTGAAGAGACAACGAGCCCTGCCGGAGGATCCGTCGATGCAAGCCATTCGAGTTACGCTGTTCGCCCTGATCGCTATCGCGTTGTCGGCCTGTATCAATGACGGCCCGCCGCCGGAGCCGGAGGTGCCGCCCCGCGCGCCCGTGCTGGTGCCGGAGTTGATCAACGTCTCGATCTCCGAAGTCAAAATAGGCGAAGAGATCTTCCTGCAGGTCGACGCCTTGGGCCGCGTGCCGACCGGCGGCTGGACCGATGCCCAGCTGATCCCGGTGGAATATGCCGTCGCACCGCCGAACGGCATCTGGGACATCTCGTTCGTGGTCGTGCCGCCGCCCTTTGATGCCTTCGTCACCCAGGGCTTCGTCGACGTTCGCGCCGAACCGGTGCGCCTGCCCTTGACGGCCGATTTGCGCGGCGCGCGGGTTATGGGCGGCGACGGGGCGATCGAGCGCCGACGGCGGACGCGAGGCTAGCCCGAGATTGGCGTGCGGGGCCGGCCGGTCCGCCGTGCCTCGATTGACAGTCTGGGGTTGCGTTACTACGTTCCGCGCACTTCAGACATCCGCATCGGGGCGCCCGTTTGGGGCCGCCGGTTCGCCGCTGTTGCGCGCTGGCGTTCTCCACGCTGGGGCAGGCGGCTGCCGGCGCGGATAGGATAAGGAGAAGGGTTCATGTTCGACG
>JBCBSH010000232.1:0-6602 GCA_039819285.1 Pseudomonadota bacterium | reverse complement strand
GTCTGCCCCATCTAGGGAAGCAGAACGGACTTCCCAAACACCTTGCGATCGATCATTTCGCTCAGCGCCAGCCTGATATCCTCCATCGGTCGAACGCTGTGGATCACCGGTTTCAACTGATCCTCGGCCATGAGGTTCAACAACGTTTCGTGATCGGAGCGCAACCAGCCATTGGCGCCCAAGATGTTGTATTCGAACGACCAGATGTAGCGCAGGTCGGTCTTCGGGTCGTAGCCCGCCGTTGCCCCACATGTAACGATCCGGCCGCCGCGCTTGACCGTGCGAAGACAGCGCGCCCAGGTGTCGCCGCCGATATAGTTCACGCAGACATCGACGCCACCGCTGTCGCCGCGCGTCCTCGGCTTGCCATAGGCCCGCACGACCCAATCGACAAAATCTTCCTGGCTGGTGTCGATGACATGGTCGGCGCCGATCGCGCGAAGCTTTTCAGCCTTTTCCGAAGAACTTGCGCACGCGACAACCTCGCAGCCAGCCAGCTTGGCGAGCTGGACGCAGCACGTGCCGACGCCGCCCGTGGCGCCGAGGATCAGGACCGTCTCGCCCGCCTTGATCCGCGCACGCGCATGAAGCAGCCGGTGTGCGGTGCCAAAGGCCGTCGGCAGACACGACGCCGCAACGTCGCTGACCCCATCGGGGATCGGCACCAGATACTCCTGGCCTACAGAGACGAACTCGCAAAGGCCACCGCGCTTTGTCTCGCCCATCATGCCATTGTCCTGGCTGGGCTCGATGCCGACACGCTGGCCGACCTTCCATCGCGGCTCATCGACACCGGGGCCAAGCTCCACGATTTCGGCCGCGATGTCGGCGCCGAAGATCATCGGCAACGGCGTTCGCAGCCCGGGAATGCCGCGCAGGACCATAGGGTCGAACCCGTTCAGCGAAACCGCCTTGACCTTCAGCAGGCACTCGCCCGGCCCAACCTCAGGTTCGGAGAAGTCCTCGACCCTGACATTCTCCAAGTCACCGTGCTCGTAAAAAACCGCCGCGCGCATATGCCCCCCAAGAAGTGATGTCGACCTAGGCCGTGCTGTACGTCCCCCGCCCCACCGCGATCAACCGATCACCATCATCCGACACCTCGATATCGGCGACGCCGATCGACCGGCCGGCCTTGATCACCCGGGCGCGGGCGATCAAGTCGCTGCCCTCGGCCATACGAAGATAATCGACCGACATGTTGATGGTTGGCACCGTCCGGCCGATGACGGTAGCGATCGCATAGACGCCTGCGATGTCGATCAAGGCAGCGGTGATGCCGCCATGAATCTGCGGCGCTTTCTTCGACCGGGCGAAGCCGGGCGCGAATGGCAGCCGAATGACCACGACGCCGGGATCCGGATCGGCCGCCTCGACGGACATGTTCAGGAATTCGTGGAACGGGCAGTCGTTAATGATGGCGGCAAGCCGCTCGTGGTCCATGGCACGCTCACTGAGTGTTTCGGTAACCGAACGCGGCACATGCCAGTGCTGCCATGCCCGGCCGAAGGGGCCGCCCCCTCATTCGGGTGAGTGAAGGGTACACACTACGCTAGCAGGCATGTCTTGGCTGACAAAACGCTGAAACGAGGGGCCGGCTATGCCGGCACGGCCGACCCTCGATAAACGTAGGACATCGGCTTCGGCCCTTTGAGGTAGGACCGGTCAACCCGATCAAGCCGCCAGCCGGCGTCCTGCAAAAGACGCAGGATCGGCCTGCTCAAATGGCAGCCGCCGGCGATCCGCCCCCAGATCGGATCAAGCCGCCTTTGCCAGCGGACGACCCGCTCGTCGGGCGCCAGGCCGTGTTCGGCGAACAACAAGCGCCCGCCGGGCCTGAGCACGCGGCGCATCTCGACCAGCGCCTCGACGACCATTGGGATCGAGCATAGCGAGAACGTCACGACGACCGTGTCAGCAACATCACTATCCAAGGCAATGCTCTCGGCGGATGAGCCCAGCCTCTCGATGGCAAAGCCTCGATCGCTGCGGCGCTTGCCGGCGCGGCGCCATAGCTGATCGTCCGGGTCGACGCCGATTACCCTGCCAACCTTGGCGGGGTCATAGTGCGGCAGGTTTAGCCCCGAGCCGATACCGACCTCGACGACCGTGCCTTCTGCTTCAGGAACAATCGCCTGGCGCACCTCCGCGACGGCACGGTTCGAACACGCGATATCCAAGACGCGAGGCAGGATGTAGTGGCTGTAGAGGCCCATGATCGTTTCCAGAATTTCCTGCGCAAGGCTTCGCGCGACCCGCCAGGCGCTTGCCATCACGGCCCTCGCCCGCCATCGTCGGCCCGACGCCTCTTGGAGGATACACCATGCAGCAGGTCTGGGAATTCCTAGCAGGCCTTTGGGGCCAGCAACTTTTTGGGATCAGTGTCGGCCGGCTTATCATCGCGGCGGTCGTTCTGATTGCATTCCTGCTGGCGAGGCACTTGCTGGCGCGGCTTATTCTATGGCGGCTGCGCGCCCGAGGACGGAAGACCGACAAACCGCGCTTCAACAAGATCATCGATTCGCTGAAGAAGCCAATCGGCCTGATCCCGGTGATAGTCGGCCTGTTCCTGGCGACGGAAATCCTTGAACTCGACGGTCAGCTTCAGATCGTGGCCGACGATGTCAACCTGTCGCTGGTCATCGTCGCCGTCTTTTGGGCCGCCTACTGCCTGGTCGAACCAATGAGCTTCGCGCTGAAGCCAGTCGAACGCATGTACTCAGGCGAGATGGCGGAATGGGTAGCCAGAGCCATCAAAGGCGCCTTCATCTTCCTGGCGGTGGTCTCGATCCTCGAACTGTGGGGTGTCCAGGTGGCACCGATTCTGGCCGGGCTCGGCATTTTCGGTGTTGCTGTCGCACTGGGCGCCCAGGACCTGTTCAAGAATTTGATCGCCGGACTGTTGATCATCGCAGAAAAGCGTTTCGGCAACGGTGACTGGATCATGGTCGACGGCGTGGTCGAAGGCACGGTCGAAAAGATCGGCTTCCGTTCGACCCTGGTGCGCCGATTCGACAAGGCGCCGGTTCAGGTGCCGAACTTCCTGTTGTCAGACCATGCCGTGACCAACTTCTCCGCAATGACCTATCGCCGGATCTATTGGACCATCGGCGTCGAGTACCGCACCACGGTCGACCAGCTGCGCCAGATCCGCGACGAGATCGAGGCCTACATAACCGACAACGATGTCTTCGTCAGGCCGGAGGATGCCGCCACCTTCGTGCGCATCGACAGCTTCAGCGATTCCTCAATCAACATCATGCTCTATTGCTTCACCGTGACCACCAACTGGGGCGAGTGGCTGGCGATCAAGGAGGAGCTTAGCTACAGGCTGAAGCAGATCATCGAGGGCGCCGGCACGGCCTTCGCATTCCCCAGCCAGTCGGTCTATGTCGAGACGTTGCCCGGGGAGCGGCCGGAGGTCTTCAGCCCGCCCGACGAGCCCAAACCGGCAATGCCGACAGATCCAGCGGAACCCGCCACTGGCTAGCGCTTGCGGCGAATGACAGCGTCTTCGACGGCGGTTTGCATGCGCTCGGCCATCGGCTCGAAATGCTTGTGATCCTTGGCAAAACGATAGGGGATCAGGTTCATCATCGCGTTGGCTTCGTAAATGATGACGCGGCCATCGGCCGTATGTCCGAAATCGATCCCGAATAGGTCAAGTGGCGCCTCTCGCGCGATCCGCTCGATCGCGGCGACCGTCGCATCGGGCAGCGTTGCCCGATAATCACGCTGCATCGCCACCTCTTCCTCGATCGCTTCCTTCGGCACCACATAGCCGGGTTCGTTCTTCTGCCGATGCACCATCCAATGGGGCCGCGTGTCCAGGCGGAAGGGAATGAGTTCACCGTCGATTACGGCTGAGCGGTACTTGCGATAGTATCCGCCGTCGCTGGCCGTCTCGTGGTACTGGATGACGTAGAACGGATTGCGCTGGCTCAAACCCCTCAAACACTGAAGAAGTTCCGTCCGGTCTTTTGCGAGGACCATTCCGGCACCAACCTGCGTCACGGTCGGCCGCAAGATCACGGGGTAGTCGAATGCCGCTTCGATTTCGAAGGCAATCGTCTCGATGCTGCGCCCATCCCATTCAAAAAGAACGGTCTTGGGAAACAAGAACTCTGGCGCATTGGCCCACCGCTGATAGTTCGCCTCGCGCGACATGGCGATGTGATCGCGCGGGTGGTTCAGCGCCACTGCGTCCAGGTTTGCCAGCAGAGCGTCGTATCGTGCAACGACATCGGCGTCTGGCGCCGCGCCCCCCCAAGTCAGGTTCGCCAGGACGACATCGATCGGCGGCATTCGCCCTATCGCTTGATCAACCGTGCTGCTTTGAAACTGGATATGATGCACCTCCACGCGCCCAGGCCGAATCTCCGACGGAAAGTTTCCGCCGGTATAGGCGCGCGGCCCCAGGTCCTTGTGCTTTCTCGTGAAGTGCCCTCGGATCAAATCAATCACGACCAGAAGCGACGCCTCGCCCCCCTCGGTCCGAGACCGAATGAACGGCCGAATGGCCAGCGCCTTACCGGTCAGCGCTTGGGCTTGCTGGTAGTCGCCGGTCGAGGCATGGGCGATGGCAGCGGCGGTCAACAGGTCGGGATTGTTGGGCAGGCGTGTCATCTCCCGCATCAGGAGTGGCTTTGCCGCCTCGGGCTGGTCGAGCATGACCAGCAGCAGGGCAAAGCCAATCGGCGGCTCGGCCTGACCAACGCCGACCAACATCGCTTGCAACTCGCGCGCTGGTCGATCCGACCAGCCCGCAGCCTCGACATGCTCGGCGATCCAATTGAGATCAAGCGTCGTCTTCACCTGCGGAAGCAGGGCGCTCAGCGCTTGCGCCATCAGATCGTCGCGCTGGGCCGCTGCCGCGAGTTGCGCTTTGAGCCGGAGGGGCTGCTTCTCGCCGGGCTCCGCCTCGGCAACTTCGTCGCACAGTTTTGCCGCACGGTCGACCAAACCGGCCTGGGCAAATGGCTGTACCGCAACCAGTCGCAGGCGTTCGCCGGGGCTGGTCGCCTCGATCAGTTCCTCGCTGGGCTTGAGGGCCTTGGCAGGCTCGCCGGCCTTGACCAGCGTCAGAATCGATCGGGCAAGGTCGGCCGGATCGGCTTTCATTGCGCCCTTGGCGCCAAATGATGCGTGTTCCATCTGCCTGCTCAGTCGCACTGTTCGGTGAGCCAAGCTGTGCCGTAATCCATGTTGATGATCACCATCGACGGCTGCTCCCCGATCGCGACGCTCGCGAAGACAAAGGGGACCATCCATTCTTCACCCTCACCCCGACATTCGGCGGCGACCTGCCAAGTCGAGCCAGCCTCACCGACCGGCGTGACCTCTGCGATCGCACAGCGGCTTTCGTAGAAAAGGATCTCCGTGGCCGTGATCTCGGTGGGTACCGTATCTCCCACTCTTGCGCACTGGGTGCCAACAAGGCCCCAAGATCCCTCAAACTCATAGGGCTGCGCGAATGCGGGCAACCCGGAACATAGTGAGAGCGCGACAGCGTATGCCGATCCTTGGAACCAGTGCATTTTGTCCTCAAACCTCGTATCCCGATCGCGAGCGCGACGACCCTAACCGATAGCTGCCCGCCGGAAAACCCGCCCCATACCAGTTCGCATTGCCGCAAACTTGTGTTTGGCACTTTTGTGACGGATCATTGAGCATCGGTAAGGATAGTGCCGCCGTCTGGTGCGTTCGTTGCATGATCGACCGCGCCAGGGCCCGCATTGGACAACCACGGGGACGAGCATGGCCACGGTGACGGAGAGTCGTAACACGGGCGTGCTTGGCGCCATAGAGCGCATCGGCAATCGCCTGCCGGATCCGGTGTTCATCTTTGTCTGGCTGATCGGCATTCTGATCGTGGTCAGCGTGCTGGCTGCCCTGGTGGGTCTCCGTTCGATCCATCCGGTCTCAGGCCAGCCCGTCGACGCTATCAGCCTGCTGTCGGGGGAAAATCTGCGCCGGCTGTTCACCGACATGCCGACCACATTCACGCATTTCCACCCGCTGGGCTACGTGCTGGTCGTCATGCTGGGCGCTGGCGTGGCGGAGCGCTGCGGGCTGCTGGGCACGGCCATGCGTGCTGGCGTGCGCAACGCGCCGAGACTGTTGCTGACGCCGGTGGTGGTGGCCGTCGGCATGATCGGTAATTTGGCGGCCGATGCGGCCTATGTTGTCCTGATCCCGCTTGCCGGGGTCATTTTCGCCGCGGCCGGGCGCCATCCGATCGCCGGCATCACCGCCACCTTCGCCGGCGTTTCCGGCGGGTTTTCGGCCAATCTGTTTCCCGGGCAGTTGGACGCCCTCTTGTTCGGCATCACCCAAGCGGGCGCGGAGATCCTGGACCCGACATGGACCGCGAACATCGCCGGCAACTGGTATCTGATCATCGCGATGTTCTTTGTCTTCCTGCCGGTCATCTGGTTCCTGACAGACCGGGTCATCGAACCGAGGCTCGGCCCCTGGACCGGCGGCGCCGTTGCCGGCGCGGACGAACCTGTCTCCGGCGCCTTGACGGCGGTCGAACGCAAGGGCCTGAAATGGGCGGCGATTGCGGTGCTGGCCGTCATTCTGTTCTGGATCCTGCTGAC
>JBCBSH010000231.1:0-6616 GCA_039819285.1 Pseudomonadota bacterium | reverse complement strand
ATAGCGGGCCACGTAGGCGCTGGGATTGCCGGCCGACCGGCTGCGCGGCGCGGGCAGAATGGCGGCCAGCAGGGACGCCTGGCGCGTGTTCAGGTTCTCGGCCTCGACGCCGAAATAGTGCCGCGCGGCCGCCCCGACACCGTAGATGCCAGGCCCCCACTCCGCGATGTTCAGGTAGATCTCCATGATCCGCCATTTGGGCAGCAGCAGTTCGACAATGCTGGTGAAGTAGACCTCAACGCCTTTGCGCGCGAACCCGCCGCCCGGCCAGAGGAAAAGGTTGCGGGCGACCTGCATCGACACCGTGCTGGCGCCGCGCAGCCGCCCGCCCTCGCGCCAGGTCGTCCAGGCCTCGGCAACCTGATCCCAGTCATAACCCCGGTTTTCGCAGAACAGATTGTCCTCAGCCGCGACCACGGCGATGCCGACCGTCTCCGCCACGGCGTTGAGGGGAACCCAATCCCGCTGCCAGCCCTCGCCCTCGACCAGCCGGATGGCCATCAACGGCGTCGCGGGCACCGGCAGGACGCGATAGACCAGCGTCAGGGCCACAGGCACGACGATTAGCAGCACGATCAGCACCTTCGCCGCTCGCTTGACCAACAGGGCCAGACGAACTCGGCGAATAAACGACCATAAGCGTCGCACTGGTGCCCTTTAGGATAGCCAGCGCCGCAGCCGGTCGGACGCCTCTGCCATCGTCTCCGTGGCACCGGCAAAGGAAAACCGCATGGTGTGCGCCCCCCTGGCCGGGTCGAAATCGGGGCCGGGCGTGGTGGCAATGCCCGTTTCCTGCAGCATGCGTTGGCAAAAGGCCACGCTGTCGTTGGTGAGGCGGCCGATGTCGGCATAGAGATAAAAGGCACCGTCCGACTGGGCCAAACGGTCAAAGCCAGCCTTGGGCAGGCCGTCCAGCAGCAAGCGGCGGTTGGCCGCATAGCGCGCGACGTTTGCGTCCAGCTCGTCGCCACAATCGAACGCAGCCATCGCGGCCCGCTGCGACAGGGCCGACGGCGAGATGAAGAAGTTCTGGGCCAGGCACTCGACCGGCCGCACCAGTTCCTCCGGCAGGACCATCCAGCCAAGGCGCCAACCGGTCATGGAGTAGTATTTGGAGAAGCTGTTGATGATGATCGCATCGTCGGTCAGCGACAGCGCGGTCGTCTCGGCCATGCCATAGCTGATGCCATGATAGATCTCGTCTGAGATCAGGCGAATGCCGCGTGCACCGCAGTAGTCGGCGAGATCGGCAAACGCCTCGCGAGCCAGCATCGTGCCCGTCGGATTCGACGGGCTGGCGACGATCAGGCCATCGACCGGACGATCCAGCCGGTCCAGGTGGTCAGGCGACGGCTGAAACCGCGTTTCGGGGCCGGTCGGCAGTTCGACCACCTCGATGCCCAGCGCACTCAAGATATTGCGATAGGCCGGGTAGCCCGGCGCCCCTAGCGCGACCCGGTCGCCGACATCGAACGCGGAGAGAAAGGCCAGCAGAAAGGCACCCGACGACCCGGCGGTGACGGCAATGCGATCGGCCGAGACCGGCTGGCGATAGTGATCGGCATAGTGCTGCGACAGCCTCTGGCGCAGTTCGGGCAGGCCAAGCGCCAGCGTGTAGCCCAACAGCTCGCTCTCCAGCGCTCTTTGCGCGGCCTCGACCACACCGCGCGGCGCCGATGTGCTGGGCTGGCCGACCTCCAAATGCAAGACGTCGCCATGGCTTTGCGCCCGCTCCGCCGCCGCCGTCATCACGTCCATGACGATGAACGGCGGGACCTGCCCGCGCCGCGCAACCTTCAGGGTCACGGCACCAGGGTCTCCGTCGCAAGCCCGTACCCTCCAAAGCGCGGATCAGCAACGCCCCGGCACTGCAGGTCCGACCCGCGGTTCCAGGCGCAAATCAGCCCCGTCAGCCGGCTGGAGGCCGGGATCGTATCCGTCGCCAAGCCGCTGGCGGCCGCCGTTTCCACCGTGCCGCCGAACACCGTTGCAGCCTCGGTCGATCCAAGCATGTCGATCGGCACGGCGACCGGTTCGTTGTAATGAATGGCGATCGACGGCAGTTCCGGGGTCGGCCCGCCAATGGGAATGCCCGTGTCGCCCGCCGTGGCGCCGCCCTGAACCGGGCTGAACCCGAAACCGCAGGCCACCGCCATGTCGTCCCCGGACAACGCCACCGCGACCAGGCCCTCACCGGCCGGCCTGCCGCCCGGCAACGGCTGACCGGCGGCCGCCGCCTGAAACGCCTCGACCAGCCGAATGCCGCGACCGCCGAGCGCCGGGCCAAAGGCGACGAGATTGTTGCCAAATGGCACGGTCGCCGGCTCTTGCCAGGCAATGCGCGATGCCCTGATCTGGTCGAAGCTGAGCGACGGGCCACGCGCCTGCACACCTTCGGCATACCTTCGGCCAAGCGGCCCCTCATAGAAGGCCTGGATGCCGCCCACCCTGATCGCGGCCATGCTGTCGGCCAGCGCCAGCCGTTCGCCGGCGGTGCGCCCAGCGGAGTCGGTGCCAGAGGGTGCGATGCGCAGGCTGGTTTCGGCGATTGCCACCATCTCCGACCAGCGCAACTGGCCATAATCGGCGTGGATGGCCGAAAGGCCGCGCAGGAAACCGGGGACGGCGGCCCCGCCGCCCGCCGGTTCGGCCGGGAAATCGATCAGGCGGGTGGTCTTTTCTTCCGGATCGAAGACCAGGCACGTGCCGCCGCCGGCAATGCCGACCGCGTCTGGCCGCGTCACGGCCATCATCATGGCCATGGCGACGACGGCATCGGCGGCGGAACCGTTGCCGTCCAGCACCTCCAGCCCCACCTCTGTTGCCTGGGCCACGTCGGAGGCCGCGCCGATGCGTACGACCAAATCGCTCTCGCGCACAATCGCGACACATCCGACCAGGACGGCGGTCACAGCAAAAATGCCGGCAACCCGGCACAATTGTCGCTTATGATGCGACCATCGGGTCCAAGCTGACGAGGTTGGCGTGCGCGCGTTCATTCGACTTCTCTTGGTTTTTTGCTTCGTTGCTGGCGGTACCGCATCGGATGCCTTTGGACAAGGCCGGATCTCATTCATACGGGATACGGAGATTGAGACTATCATCCGAGAAATGGCCCGGCCAATATTCCAGGCGGCGGGTCTGAGCCCCAGCGCGGTGAATATCTATCTGGTCAATGACAGCGACCTGAACGCGTTTGTCGCCGGCGGCCAGAATCTGTTTCTAAACACGGGACTTATCGCGCGGACCGAAAACCCGGGCGAACTGCTGGGGGTTATCGCTCACGAGGCCGGCCACATCGCCGGCGGCCATATCGCGCGCGGCCAGGAACAGATCGAACGTGCCCGCCAACTGGCCATCCTGACCAGCCTACTCGGGATCGCGGCGGCAGCGGCCGGCGGCAGCGATGTCGGCGCCGCGACCGCGCTCGGTGGTCAGTCGATGGCCATGAACTCCATGCTGGGCTACAGCCGGACCATGGAAAGTGCCGCCGACCAGGCAGCGCTGCGCTACATGGACCAGGCGGGCTTTTCGTCCGAGGGCCTGCTGTCGTTTCTCGAGACCCTGCAAGACCAGGAGTTGGTGCCGTCCAGCCGCCAGTCAGAGTATCTGCGTACCCACCCGCTGACCTTCGACCGCATCGACACGGTGCGCAATCACGTCGCCAGATCAAGCCTGACGGGGCGCGAGTTCTCGCCACAGGTCTGGTCAGATTTCAATCGCTTGCGGGCCAAGCTGATCGGTTTTCAGCAACCGGCGCTCGCCCTGCAGCTTTACCCTGCGGGTTCACCCGACATCGCCGACCGCTATGGACGCGCCATCGCGCTTTACCGGACCGGTCAGCTTGGCCAGGCGACCGGGATCATGAACCAGTTGATCGCGGCCGAGCCGTCCAACCCATATTTCCAGGAACTGATGGGCCAGATCCTGTTCGAAAACGGGCGCATTCAGGAATCGCGACCGTACTATGAGCGGGCCAACCAGCTTCTGCCCGGCCAGCCCTTGATTCAGGTCGCCTTGGCGCGCGTGCTGATCGAAACGGGCGGCGAGGCGAACCTGCAAACAGCCGTCGATCAGCTTGCATCCGCCGTCCAACGACCGGGCGGCCGCTCGCCATTCGCCTTCCGCCTGTTGGCGACCGCCTATGGCAGGCTGAACAATATGGGCATGATGGCGCTGTCGCTGGCGGAGGAGGCGCTGGCCCTGGGCGACGCCCCGATGGCCAACCAGCAGGTTGCCCGCGCGTTGCAGTCCTTGCCGAACGGTTCGCCGGGCCATCTAAGGGCCCTCGACGTGCAGCGCGAGGCCGAGCGCTTGAACCGATAGGACCTGCCCTTCGCTGGTCAACGCCCACGTGAATTTGAAGCCCGCCAGCTTGACGGCGCCTTACCCGCGCCATCATATGCCGGCACATGATTCGTGACGCCCCACTGAAAGGATCGACGATGCTGCGTCGTCTGCTCGTTCCCGCCACTGCTGTCGTGCTGGCCCTGTCCTCAGCACCCGCCGCGATGGCCCAATTCGACAGCGCGGAGGAAGACGCCATCCGGTTGATCATCCGCGATTACCTGATCGAGAACCCGGAAGTCTTGATCGAGGCCCTGCAGATCTATCAGGCGGAGCAGGAGCAGGCCGACGCCCGCGCCCAGCAGGATGCGGTCGCCGGCCTTGGCGAGCGCCTGTTTGAGAGCAACGCCCCGTCGATCGGGCCGGAGGATGCCAGCGTCACGCTGGTCGAGTTCTTTGATTACAATTGCGGGTTCTGCAAGCGCGCACTGGACGATGTGCAGGCTCTGTCGGAGACCGATGACGATTTGCGCATCGTGTTCCTGGAAATCCCGATCCTGGGGCCGAGTTCGCTAACCGCCGCGCGCGCCGCGCTGGCATCGCGCGAACAGGGGCTGTACATGGAATACCACATGGCCCTGATGTCGCATCGCGGCACGCATACCGATGATTCGATCTTCGCCATCGCCGAGGAGGTCGGCCTGGATGTCGACCAGCTTCGCGTCGACATGGAATCGGAGGCCGTGGCGCAGGAAATCTCGGACAATCTGCAACTCGCCGAAGCGATCGGCGTGCGCGGTACGCCCGCCTTCGTGGTCGGCGAGCGGGTCATCCCGGGCGCCGTCGGACTGGCGGCTCTTGAAGACGCCATCGATCACGCGCGGCAGGAGAGCTGACCGGATTGAACGCGCGGGGGAAATCGCATCCGATGCGGCCCGGGACGGCAGGCGTGGCCCTGGTGTTGGCGGCAGGCATTGGTCTGTCTTCGAGCGCGGGCGCCCACCCCCATGTGTTCGTCGATACAGGCTTCGTTCCGGTTTTCGAGGATGACAGGCTGGTCGGCGTGGAGACCTCTTGGCGCTTCGACCCGATCTATTCGAGTGTCGTGCTTGCCGACTTTGACCGCGATGGCGACGGCGCCCTGAATACGGATGAGCGATCCGCCCTGGTCGGTGTCTTTTTCGCGGAGCTGGCCGACTACGGCTACTTCACACGGGTCGGCATCGACGGTGAGTGGCACCAATCCGGCATCGCCAGCGATTTCTGGGTCGGCGCCGAGGATGGCATCCTGAGCGCCGGTTTCACCCTGCGGACCGACCTGCCCGTCGCCGGAGCCGTCGAGTTTGTACCGTTCGATGAAGAACATTTCATCGCGTTCCAGATCGCGGACGACACGGTCAGGGAGGCGCAAGCGTCGACCGCCTGGGCGTGCGAAGCACGTCGCTACGATCTGGTCTCCTGGTATTTCGGGCCCGTCACCGGCCATGGCATGGCATGCGAAAGGGCCGGAGGCACGTCTTGACCCTTTGGAGAGGCCTGGCGGCGATCGGCCTCGTCGCCCTCATGATGGCTTTTGTCTTCGACGCGGCCGCCACGGCCCAGCCGATGATCCCGCGCGGATCGGCAAGCCCCGAGCAGTCGAGCTTCCTGGCGTATCTGCCGGCCCCGCTCAGGTCCGTCGTTCAGCAGATCAATACCTGGCAAGTGGAGTTGAGCCGAAGGCTGAACACCGAACTGGCCGACATGCGCGGCGGCAACGGGTTCGCGGTTTTCTGGCTGTGCCTGATTGGCTTTGCTTACGGGGTCCTGCACGCGGCGGGGCCGGGCCATGGCAAGGCGGTGGTGGCGTCCTATCTGCTGGCCCGCCGACTGTCGATCGGCCGGGCGGTCGGCGCCTCGTTCCTGATGGCCCTGGGGCAAGGCGTTACCGCCATCGTCCTGGTCGGGGTGCTGTCGGTGGTGCTTGGCCTCGCCGGCCCCGCCCTGACGGCGCGCGCCGATTGGCTTGAGCTGGCCAGTTATGGACTGATCATTCTCCTGGGCCTGGCGATGCTGGTGAACTCGGTGCGCGGCCGTCATGCCTGCGGCATGGATCATGGTCACGACCACGACCACGATCATCACCACGCCCACCACGAGCAAACCAGGGACAGCGGCCGTGGCTTGCTGCCCCTGGGTGCCGCCGTGGCCTTGCGCCCCTGCACGGGCGCGTTGCTGATCCTCTTGTTCACACTGGCGAACGGGCTTTTTCTCGCCGGCATCGCCGCCGTGCTCGCGCTAGCGATTGGCGTCGGACTGACGGTGGCCATCATCGCGCTGGCCAGCATCG
>JBCBSH010000230.1:0-6673 GCA_039819285.1 Pseudomonadota bacterium | reverse complement strand
GTTGCCTGAGGACTACGCCAAGCGCTATCCGCACCAGCTATCCGGCGGTGAGAAGCAGCGGGTGGCGATCGCCCGCGCCTTTGCCTCTAAGCCGCAAATCGTCATCTGCGACGAGATCACGTCGTCGCTGGACGTGTCGGTCCAGGCCTCGATCATCCAGTTGCTGCTGGCGTTGCGTGCGCGGCACGGCACGGCCTATCTGTTTATCACCCATGATCTGAACCTGGTGCGCCAGATTGCGCACCGGATCGTGGTCATGTTTCGCGGCGATGTGGTCGAAACCGCCACCGTCGCCCGCCTCGCCCGCCAGCCCGAACACGCCTACACCAAAGCCCTGCTGGACGCCGTGCCAGTTCCGGTCGGCTAACCCGCGATAACGGAGAAAATCAATGGATCGCCAAGCCCTGCTGGCCAGCCTGGACGAACGCGCCGCGCTCGACTTCCTGTCCAAGATGATCCGGCATAAGAGCTATTCCGAGACAGACGGCGAGCGCCAACTGGCCAAGGTCATGGCGGACGAGATGCGTACGCTTGGGCTGGAGAGCGACCTGCAAGACGTGCCCGGTGGCCGTTACAACGCGGTCGGCACTTGGCGGGGCGAGGGCGGGGGCGCCACCCAGCTGTTCAACTGCCATCTGGACACCAACCCGGTGACCGAGGGCTGGACGGTCGACCCCTGGGGCGGCCTGGTCGACGACAGGTTCATCTACGGCATCGGCTGTTCCAACATGAAGGCCGGCGACGCCGCCTATTTCTGCGCCGTTCGGACGCTGATCGATGCGGGCGTACGCCTGAAGGGCGACGTCATCCTGACCTATGTGGTCGGCGAACTGCAGGGCGGCATCGGCACCATCGCGGCGATCGATCACGGCGTGACGGCCGACTATTTCATCAACAGCGAGCCGACGGACCTGCAGGCGCTGACCATGCATGCCGGCGCCTTCACCTTCATCATCGAACTGACCGGCGATACCAGGCATCTGTCGAAGCGCGAACAGGCGGTGGACGCCCTGTCGGCGGCCTGCGCGCTGGTGCCGCGCATCAACACCATGACCTTCTCCGGCGCCAGGAGCGACGAGCATCTGTCGATCAACCGCGCCCATGTCGGCGTCATGCAGGCCGGGCTGGGCCGCGAGATGCATGACTGGCGGCCGCCCCAGGTCGCGGATTTCGTGCGCATCAAGGGGTCTGCCCGTTACGCGCCGGGCCAAAGCGAGGAGGGCGTGCTGGCCGACATGCGCGCCGCACTCGATGCGCTGGAGGCGGAGTATCCGGGCCTGTCCGCGAAGCTGATCCATGAGCGGGAAGAAGGCCGGCCCAGCATGGGCACGTTCGAGGTCGCCCGCGACAGCCGCATTGTGCAAGTCGTCAACGAGGCCTATCGCACGGTGCGCGGCGAAGACCAGCCGACCGGCGCCATCCGGCCGCCCGGCTTCTACGGAACCGACGCCGCGCATTTTCACCACCGGCTGGGCGTGGAGGGCATCGTGTGCGGCCCCGGCGGCCGCTACAACACAATGCCGGATGAACGGGTCGACATTCCCGACTATCTCGACATGATCCGGATCTACATGCTGGCGATCCTGGACATCTGCGAGCCGATTTGAGCCGATCGGGGCCGGCCTAATCGATCCGGGTTGTGGTCATCCAAAGGGATTGAACGTCACCATGGGTGGCCGCGTCGCCACGACCGGCGCGGGTCTCCTCGACGGGCAGTCCCCGTGCGGTGACGGTGCCGAGGCAGACAAGCTGACCGATCGTTGTCAGGACAAACGGGCTCAAAGCCGGCCCGATGGTTGCGCCCGCTAATGGCGTTGATTGCGCGGCCGCAGCGCCGTCGGCCCGTGCCAACGCGACCGACCGGCATAGTCGGCCCATGGTCGCCGCCAGTTCGTCCGCCCGGGAGGCGCCGTCGCCGTCGCCGCCAAGGATCAACACGCTGTCGTCGGGGTCGACCATGAAATTCATGCCGTGCACGAAGTTTTCCGTCTCGGCCGCCAGAGCCGGAAGGCCGCCGGACTCGTGGTATTTGGCCGCGATGTAGTCGGCGGTCGCCCGATTGCCGCCTTGGCCAAGCACGAAGAGCTTGCCGCTCTCGTGCAGGTCGGCGCCGAAGGCCATCGCTGTGTCCTTGGTTGCCGCGATGGTCTCTTCGATCGCCCCGGGAACGCCGTTCAACTGATCGGCCGGCCGCCCACCCCAAGTTTCGCCGAGCATGGCTAGTGCCAGCAAGGTCGCCAGATAATCCGCCGTATGCGGCGTCCGGCGGCTTATGGGCTGGAAGCCGAGCGGCAGCACATGATCGCAGGCCTGGGCCAACGCACTTTCAGGATTGCAGGTGATCGCGATCGTCGGCGCACCGTTCTCTTTGACCCGTCCGGCGGCCTGAACCGTCCGGCGGGTGCCGCCCGAGATCGACATCAGGACGACGATGTCGCCCCGGCCGACTGGACTGTGGAAGGCGAGATCGTGGGCGGTGGCGGACCTGTAGGGCACGTCGCAGGATCGAAACCAGCCGGCCATGGCGGCAGCGGCGAAGGCGCTGTCCCCGCAACCGGCGGCCCAGACGCTGGCCCCGTTTGGCAGCGGCAGGTCGGCTACCCTTCGGCGCAGTCCGGGCAGTATGTCCGCTAGCAGTTCTGGCTGACCGAGGATTTCCCGGCGCATTGTCTCGCTCATGGCCGCTGATCACCGGCTTTGTTTTGATGGGTCGTTGCACCCTCCCCGAACTCGCGCCGACCGAGGTCCCAAAGGTCGGCAGGCGCAACGGCGCCATGTTCGGTCAAGAGGGCGGTGATCACGTCCGGCGGAACCACCTCCAACTCCGGACCGTCCGTCCGCACCTCGACCGTTGATGGCAGGTCCGCGTCGGCGAGCAGCATGTCAAACTGGCGGATCGGCGGCGGATCGATCGGCCCCGCATAGCTGCGCAAGTCCAGCTTGGAGAGATCCGTGCAGCCATAAACGGGCACGCCGGCCCATTGCGCCAGGCGGGCCAACGGGCGGCTGCCGACGGTGTTTGTCAGGCTGCCGTCGGCGCGCAGGCTTTCGGCCCCGAATAGGACAGTGCCGACCGGTTCCAGGATCTGCTCGAACGCGGCATCCAGCACCATGTGAACCGGGATGCCAGCCTTCGCGAACGCTTCGACGTAACGAAGGCCGCCGGCAACCGCGCGGCTTTCCGGCACAATGACTTCCCGGTCGCCCACGTCGGACCAGGCAGCGATGACGATGTCCGCCACGGTGCTGGAATAGTCGAACGGGATCAGCCGCCGGACGGGCCGCAACACCGTGACGGCATGATCGACGAGCCGCTTGCGCCGTTCAATCGCGGTTACCTGCCAATCACCAATACGCTGCTTCAACGTCGCCAGGCGTTCAGCGGGTTCGAGGGGATCGAGGTCCAGCATCAGCGCGCGGATCGCCGTGTTGACGACCGGTGCCTGGGCGCCCCGGACGCGGGCGACGAACGATGCCGCCATCTCCGTGCGCGACCAGGCCACGCCGGGATCGTGATCGGCAGCCATCAAATGCATCAGCAGATCGTGGGTCAGCCGGATATGGTTGCTGGCGCCCAGGACGCCTTCATCGACGATCTGCTCAAGCAGGGTCATGGTCGCGTCGTCCGGCGCCGACAGGCCGGCATCGACAATCTCCTTGGCGTAGATCAGACGATGGTCAGGCATGGTCCGGGTGTGCGCTTGTCATTGCGGCCAGTTCGCGCGCGGTGGGCAGACCTGTCTGCGCGCCCGAGGCGGTGACGACCGAGGCCGCGGCGGCATTGGCCCGGGCCAGGCACTCGAACGGCGGCAGATGATCGACCAGCGTGCCGTGCAGCATCGCCGCGACAAAGCCGTCGCCGGCACCGGTCGTGTCCGCCACGTCGACATCTCGGGAACCGGCGCTGATCATGGCGCCGTCGACATGGATGCAGCTGCCATCACTGCCCAAAGTCGTCACGACGCGGGGGATGCCTTCGATCACGGCATGTCCACCAAGGTCCAACAGCTGCCGCCTGGCGGCCCGGTTCATGAACAGCCAGTCGAGTCTGGGCAGCAGGGCGAGCAGGGCGGTCGGATCGTCCGGAATGTCGGCAGCTTCCAGATCGATCGATGTCGTGACCTCCGCACGCCTGGCCAGGTCGACCACCCGATGGGCGAGATCGGCGTTGCCGAAGGTCGCGTGCACATGGCGGACGCCCTCAAAGGCGTCCAAGGGGATCTCGTCAGCGCGGGGCAGATAGGCGTCGGTCTGCAAGCGCACAAGGGCGCGTTCGCCGTGCTCGGTGTGCAGGATCAGACAGACGAAGGTCTGACCGTTCGGCCGGGTGACAACGAATCGTGTGTCGACGTTTTCCGCCCGCATCCGGGCGAGGGCGAAGCGGCCGAAATCATCGTCGCCGACGGCCGCCACCAGCCTGGCGTCGGCGCCCAGCCGGGACAGCCCGACAGCGACATTGGCCGCCATACCGCCAACTTCCTTGCCGACCCAGTGGCCGGCGACCTTCTGATCGGACGACGGAAAGTCGGTCAGATTGGCGATCACATCGACATCGAGATCGCCGACGCATAGAAATCCCTCCCTCATTTCGCTTGCCCCAGCAGCCGGCCCAGACTCTGGCCCAGACTCTGGCCCAGGCTTTGACGGCCGAGCAGGGTGTTGATGCCGACACTGCCGATCAGCAGCACCCCGATCACGCCCAACTGCCAGGCCTGGGAGACGTTCGCCAACTGCAGCCCGACCTGAAGCGTGGTGACGATCATGATCGCCAGCACCGTGCCGGCGATCCGGCCCTGGCCGCCGAAGATGTAGGTGCCGCCCAGCACGGCCACGGTGATCGACAGCAATTCCATGCCGATGCCCGCATCTGGCCTGGCGGCCTGGAACCAGGACAGGTTCATGATGGCCGCCAAGGCCGCCAGCACACCGCTGAGGATGTAAAGGCCCGTGCGCAGCCGGCGAACCCGAATGCCGATCAGATGGGCGGCGCGCTCGTCATTGCCGGCGGCGTAAATGTGCCGGCCGACCCGCATATAGGTCAGGACGATGTGAAGGATGATCGCGACCGGCACGAACACGAGCAGGAAGTGGTTCGGGATCAGCCAGATCTGGCCTTGGCCCAGCCAGGTGAAATGGTCAGGCAAACCGCCGATCGGCGTGCCGCCGGTCAGGGCCAGGGCCAGGCCGCTATAGGCGAACAGGGTGGCGAGGGTCGCCATCAGGGACGGGATACCGATCCAGTTGATCAACACGCCATTAACCGCGCCCAGCATGGCGCCGAACAGGATGCCCAGCAAACAGGCGGCATAGATGTCGACGCCCAGCGTGAACAACCAGCCGACCGCCAACCCGACAAGCGAGAGCATCGCCCCGACCGACAGATCGATGCCGGGGCCGCCGGAGAGGATGACCAGGGTCTGCCCGATGCCGAGAAGGCCGATGATCGGCACATATTGCAAGAGGAAGGGGAGGGTGCTGGCCTGCAGGAAGTGCGGCGACAGCAGGCTGCTGATGACGATCACCACCAGCCAGAGCCCGAACAGGAAGAACAGGCGCTTGGTGGTCGGATCGTGGGTGGACCAGGCCATCATAACGATCGCCCGTAGCGATAGCGGCTTTGCAGCGCGTCGATCGACAGCACGACGACCAGCAGGCCGCCGATTACGACGCCTTCCCACAGCGAGGATACGCCGATCAGGACCAGCCCGTTCTGCATCAGCTTGATGAACACCACGCCCAGCAGCGTGCCGATCAGGCTGCCGACACCGCCGCGTATGTTGGCGCCGCCAAGGATCGTTGCGGCTATGGCCTCCAGCGCGACATTGGTGCCGATATTGACCTCGACATTGCGCAGCCGCGCGACATAGAGCACCGCCGCCAGTCCGGCCAGCAGGCCCAGCAACGCGTAGGCTTGCATCTTCACGCGATCGACCGGGATGCCGACCAGCCTTGCCGCCCCCTCGTCATTGCCGATGGCGCACAGATGACGCCCCCAGGGCTGCCGGTGCAGCAGGATCCAGCAGAACCCGTAGACGGCGGCGATGATGAAGACCCCGACCGGAATGCCGGCGACATCGCCCCGCGTCAGGAAGGACAGCGTGTCCGGCAGGCCGGAAATCCAGGTGCCGCCGATCACCAGATACAGGACCGCGATGAAGACATACATGCTGCCCAGCGTCGCAATGATGGGCGGCACCTTTGCCTTGGCGCAGATCGCGCCGTTCATTAGGCCCAGCAAGGTGCCGACTGAGACGCCGATGATCACGACGATGGGGGCGGGCAGGTCCGCC
The DNA here is from genome assembly GCA_039819285.1 of Pseudomonadota bacterium. Taxonomy (GTDB): domain Bacteria; phylum Pseudomonadota; class Alphaproteobacteria; order DSM-16000; family Inquilinaceae; genus JANQGH01. The sequence continues at coordinate 383 of JBCBSH010000230.1, read as the reverse complement.
TCAAACGCGCGGCCGATGAAGATCGCTGAGACGGCCAGGATGCCGCCGACGCTGACATCGATGCCGCCGGACATGATCACCAGGGTCATGCCGGCGCCGATGATCGCCAGATCGACGGAGCGGCGCAGCACGGTCGTCAGGTTGCGCTCGGTCAGAAAGAACTCCGACTGGGACGCAAACAGCGCGCAGATCATCAGGATCGCGAGCACCAGGATCAGTTCGCGCTGCGCACCGCGGGCAAATCTGGACAGGGAGGTCAAAGGTTACTGGCCTCGCAAACAGCTTCGATGAACTGGGCTTATCGCGCTGTTCATTGCACGCGCCGGCCGGGCCATCGACATACGGATGTCGATGGCCCTGGCTGGCGCCTTTGGAGAGCGGAC
>JBCBSH010000229.1:0-6693 GCA_039819285.1 Pseudomonadota bacterium | reverse complement strand
CCTGGCGCAGGCTGGCAACGCCGGCCGCGATGCCATCGGGATGGCCGACCAGACCGCCCCCTGCCGCATAGATCAGGTCGGTTGTCTGCATCCGCCGATAGGTCTCGGCGGCCTGGACGGCGCTTTGGCCGGAGGAAAAGACCGGCATAGTGATGCAGGGCTTGTCGGCAAACATCGGTGTCAGAAGCGACTGCGCCGCCTCAATCACGCTGTCGTCCCCCTCGCAGAACTTGTTCTGCAACCCGTTCACGTGCAGATGATCCGCCCCCGCCAAACGCCAGAATTTCGACCAGGCGGGGAATGACCAGCCGAGCATCGGATGCCGCGAGAGGTAGCCCCACCCGTTTCTGTGGGCGTGGATCGGCAGTTGGCTGTGTCGGCCGAGCGCCAGCATCCCGCCAAGCCCGACCGAGTTGACGCTCGCCATCACGCAGGTGCCGCCGTGCCGCATCACCAGATCGTGGCGCGCCCGCATCTCATCCACCTCGCCGGTGAGATTGAAGGCGTACATCACCTTCATGCCGGTTCGGCCGGCATGATCGTTGATGACACCCATGACGGCCTCAACACGCTCATCGAAGGGGCAGTGCGGGCCATCGGCCTGAAGCTCGTCATCCTTGATGAAGTCGACACCGCCCTCAATCAGTTCTCGGACGCGCTCGGCGGTCTGCCGCGGCGAAAAACCGACGCTTGGCTTGATGATCGTGCCGATGACCGGGCCTTTGGTGACGCTGGTCAATCGACGCGTCCCTTCGATCCCAAAGCGCGGCCCGGGATAGGCCTCGGCAAAAGGATCCGGGAAACGCACATCGACAAGGCGCAGGCCGGAAAACGGCTTCAGCTCGTAGAGGTTGCCGCTGACGGTGGTCATCGCGTTGGGCAGCGAGACGCCCATATTGCCCAGCGGCCAAGAAAGCGTGACACGCGCGCGGGCGTAGCACTCGCCCGTCGCCGCGCCTGGCAGCGAGGGCGACGTCACGGTGTCGTAGACTTCGACCGCCTCAACCTGCGCGGCCGAGCGCGCTTTCAGCTCGTCCGTCTCGCCAGGCACGGAGACGAAGGTGCCGGAGGATTGCTCGCCGGCCATGATCTCAGCGGCCTGGCGTGGATCGATGGCCGTTTCGATGACGTAGTCGGCTTCCAAACGGTCGCTCATGGTGGGGTCTCCCGCCAATCGGCCATGCGGATCGTCGTGCCGGCCTCAGCCGCGTCATACGCCGCCAAGGCGAGCGCCAGCGTTTTCAGATTGTCCGCCCCGGAAGGCTGCGGTTCGGCCGCGCCGCGCGCCACGTCAGCGGCGTGATTTTGAAACCGGATCACACTGTCTTGCACGCCGTGCCAGGGCGCTTCTCCCCACTCCGGGACGGCCGGCGCCGCATCGATGGTCTGCGCAGCACGGCCCGTGTGCAGGGTGAGCGCGTAGTCCTGCTTTAGGATCAGCGAGCCCTGATCGCCCTCAATCTCGGCAACGGTTTGCGGAAAGGGGTCGGGATCGCGCTTGGAATGGAATGAACAGTCACACAGGCTCGTCGCGCCGCCCTCATGGCGCATCAGCGTGGTGAACGCATCCTCGCCGCGCACGATCGGGTTGAGCCGCTGGGTCGTGCAAGCGAGCGTTTCCACTTCGCCGAAGAAATGCCGCGCCAGGTCGAACAGGTGCAGACCGACATCCATGATCGTGAAGCGCTCGATCTCAGCCAAATAGGGCTGATTGACGTAATTGTCGTAGCCATGGCGAAAGGAGAAGCGCCCGAAATGAAGCTTGCCCAGCCGGCCCGTGTCCACCAGCGCCTTCATCACCGTAAAGGCACGCTGCCAGCGGAAGTTCTCATGCACGATGAGGTTGGCGCCCGCGCGCTCAGCCGCCGCCACCATGGCGGTGCCGTCGACCAGGGTCTCCGCGAAGGGCTTTTGGCAGATGACCGTCTTCGCGTGCGCGCAGGCAAGCTCCACCAGCGGTCGGTGCGAGGTCACCGTGGTCGCGATGTCGACGAAGTCCGGCTTCTCTGTTTCAAGCATCGCAGAGGCGTCTGTGTAGCTGCCGGCAATGCCGAACCGCGCGGCCGCTGATCGCGCCTTTGCCGTGTCCAGGTCGCAGACGGCTGTAAGGGACACGCCGTCCATGCGCGTCCAGGCGTTGAGATGATTATCTGAAAAGAAGCCGCAGCCGATCAGGACGCCGCGCAGCGGTTCAGCGGCCATCGGCATCCTCCAGACCGTCGATTTCCAGCTTGCCTGCGCCCTCGGTGTGCGCCGTGATGCGACCTGCCGCTGAAGAGAGACTGACGCTGTCGTGGGTCCGCTCGACCTGAATGCGGTCCCCAAGGGCAGTCAGCGCGCGGACGGCCTTAGCAATCGGGCGCGGTCCATCCTTGCCAGCCAGGCCAAAGCGGCCGGCGGGCGCCGCCAGTGTGATCGCCTCGACCCCGGCTTCAGCCGCCAGCGCCATGGCCGCGACCGCGTATGCGGCGGCGAAGGTCTCGGCCTGGCGAGGATCGTCGCCGGTCATGGCGAGCCGTTCCCCGTTCGGGTTCACCACCAGCCCGGCCCCATAGGGGTTGGTGCGCATCCCGATGGAGATGAGGCCGAGGCGGATGGGCAGGTCGCCCGACAGCGCGCGCGCGGACGCGAAGATGTCCGGCAAGGTTTCCAAGGTTTCCCAAACCGAGAGGTCGTCGGCCGCGTGCACGATCGCACTGTTGCCGAACGTCACATAGTCGCCGAGCGACAGGTCTGGCGGGTGGCGGTTGAACTCGGTGAAATGGGTCAACATCCCCACGCCGATCCTGGCATCGGGGAACGCCTGCCGCGCCGCGCGCGCGCAGCCGGCAGGCGAAAGGCCCGACGGCCAGGGGCCGGACGGCTGGTAGCTTTTGAGGTAAGCTTCCGGCAGCGCGATCACATGGGCGGCATGCAGCGTCGCCGCATCGAGGCGGCCCTTGATCGACGACAGGACCGTTTTCGCGTCCGCACCGTCGGGCACGACGATTTCGACGTCGACATCGCTTCCAGATGCAAACGTCCGCAGGTGCGCGTCCGTCCACCCATCAGGGCCATAAAACCGCAGAACCGGTGTGAGGCGAGCAGGTAGCGGACCAAGCCAGTCCGGCTCACAGGCGAGGCCAATGGTTGGCAGGGAAACTGACTTGGCCGCAGGTCGATCGCCGCGATGACCTGTGGTGCCAGCCTTGGCATTCAGCGTCACCGCGATGCGTTGGGTTACCGTCTCACCCGCCGCGATCGTGTAGGGCGTCGGCAAGGCTAGAGGCCGGCAGTAGGTCTTGAACGAGGCATCGGACCAGTTCCGCTGATCCTCCATCTCGAAGATCTCACCCTCGAACGCGATATCGACGAGAATGCCCCGCAAGCTATACGACAGGCCAACAATGTCGAAGGCTGGCTGGGCCGGTGCGATGCGATCGGGAAACTGCGTGACTTCCTGCGAACTATCACTGTGGCGAACGGTGAGGTCGGCGCCCGCCACGCCGGCGATGGGATGCAACAGAGTGAATCCGGCACGGTTGGTCGCGACGTCATCTTTTGCCGTCAGCGAGAGGCTTGCCGTCAGCCGGCCACTGGCCTCCGCTTCGAACTCCAAAAGACCCTCCAAGGCGCCGTCGGCGACCGTGAAGCGTTCCTTGATGCGCAGCCGGTCACGATCGTCGTCAACACTACTGTCCACGATGCTCGCCGGCAGCGTCGCCCAGTTTGCATCGCGCAGCGGCGCGTTGATCATTCGCAAAACTTCGACACCACCAAAGGTCACGCGCCGGATCAGCCCCGGCTCATAGAGCAGCGTCAGATCGCCGACGCCAAGACACTGTGCCGTCGATGTCACCCCGTCAGGCGCCCTTGCCGTAAACGATCAGTTCAGCGGCCTCTTTCACCTTGGCAGGGTTCAGCGCATCGTCCCAGCCTTCCCGTACGACGACGCCCTTGGCAAAGCGCATCAGGCGCAACGCCGCGTCGGACGGGACCTTGGGCGAATAGCCGAACCACATGGCGATCTCGACATTAAGATGCCCCAACATGAAGTCGAACGCCGCTTCGCGGGGAATGCCGTACTTCTCGGCGCACAGATCCACGGCCTCGACCATGGTGTCAATGAACGGCATGGCAACCATTTCCGACAGGCCCGGTTCCAGGATCGCTAGTTGCTCGAGCGTCACGCGGTAGCATTTGTCGATGGGCGACCACATGGTGCGGCAGATTTCCTCACCCAGCGCGTACGCCTCCTCGGGCCCCGTCATCAACGCGCAGACGATGGACTGGCGGGCGATCCCCCCATGATAGTCGCGGCGGGCCTCCCACGCCGTTTCGTCGTTGAACAGGGGCGGATGGCACGGATGACCAATCACGATATGGACGTCGTCGCGATCCGTCGGCACGTCGCCGGCGTAAGGCGCGGCGGCGTCCAGAATGACCACCAAGGCGCCGGATTTCAGCGATGGCACGATCTCGCGGCAAACGGAACCGATGATGGTGTCGGGCAGCGCCAGAACCACCACATCGGCGCCATCCAGCGCGGCATCGCGCTGCACGACACCGATACTCGCTTCTTTGAGCCGCGCCTGACCGGCGTCGGCGGTTTCCACGGCCCGAACGTCGTAACCGGCATCGACGAGTTTCTTCGTCACGCGGAGACCCATTTTGCCTCCAGCGCCGAACAGCGCGACGGATTTGGTCATGGTAAGGGCTCCTTGGTGCTCTTTGTTGCGGGGGAAGAAATGGAAGCCGGCGCGCTGACGAAGGGGCGGATGATGCGCCGACGCGTATCGTCGAGCCGCGCCTGGCGCAGACCGTCGAGCAGGACGGCGATGAAGATCACCAGGCCGAGCAGCAGCGGCTGCAAATAGAGGTTGATGCCGGTGTAAACGAGGCCGGCCTGGACGGTCTGGATTGTGAGTGCGCCGATGACGGCACTGAAGGCACCGCCCACACCGCCAAACAGGCTGGCGCCGCCGAGCACCGCCGCCGCGATGACGGAGAACTCGCGCCCCTCGCCAAAGCCGGTATCGAGCCGCCCGATCTGGGAAATCAGCACGAACCCGGCCAGCGAGGCGCACATGCCGGAGGCGATGTAGACAAAGCCTTGCAGGCGCGCCGTTGGAAGACCCGCTTTGCGCGCGCCCTCCGCGTCATTGCCGAAGGCGTAGATCTGCCGACCGAGGGGGGTGTGGACAAGGATGACGTAGGCGGCCGCCACGATGATCGCGAACACGATCACCGGCATCGGCAGGCCAAACACCGTGGCCAGGCCGAAGCCCCGCACCTCATCGGGAAAGTCGAGCTGGCGCGATGAGGTGAGGTACGACCCGAAGCCGCGAAAAAGAAACAGCGTCGCAAGCGTCGTGATGAAGGGGATGATCCTGAGGACGACGACGAAGAAGGCGTTGATGCCCCCCATCACCGCACCCGCCAGCACGCTGATAAGCAGCGCGCCGGTCACTCCGACCTCCATATCGCGCATCGCGATCCCGGCCAGCAGCGGCCCAAGATACATGATGGAGCCGACCGAGAGGTCGATGCCGGCGGTCAGAAGCACGAACACCATGCCAACGGCGGCGATGCCGATGAACGAGGCCTGCTTGACGGTGTTGCCCATGGTGTCGGCGGACAGGAAGGCCGGTTCAGCGATTGCAAAGCCCGCGACGATCAGGAGAAGAATGAGGACCGCCGAGTACCTGGCGGCGAGCGCTGCCGGATCGAACGACCTGCCGACTAGGCTTGATGCGAGAGGGCCGGTCATGCGGCCACCTCCTTGAAGGCGGCGGCAATAATGGCGGCCTCGGAAAACGCCTCCTTGGCGAACTCTCCGGTGATTTCCCCCTGGGCCATGACCAGGATGCGGTCGCAGGTGCCCATCAGTTCTTCCAGTTCCGACGAGATCAGAAGAACGGCGCTGCCCGATGCCGCCAGCTTGTCGATAATGGTGTAAATCTCGTGCTTGGCGCCGACATCCACGCCGCGTGTCGGCTCATCCAGAATGAACAGTTGCGGCGCCCCCAAAAGCCATTTGCCGATCACCACCTTTTGCTGATTTCCGCCGGATAGGGCGCGGGCCGCCTGTGTTGCGATGTTGGCGGCCTTGATACGCACCTCGTCGCGAACGCCTTCGGTACGGGCCTTCAACCGCTCCCGGTCAATCAGGGCGACGGGCGGGCGGCCGAAATCCTCGATCGTGACGAGGGAGAGGTTGTCGCTGATGGTGGCATCCATCATCAGTCCTTCCTCGCGCCGGTTCTCGGTGACGAAGGCCATGCCGCGGGCGATGCGCTCACGGGTGTCGCCCGTGACGGGCTGGTCGTGCATGAACAGGGTGCCCGATCCGGTCGGATCGACGCCGAAGATCATGCGCGCAAGCTCGCTGCGGCCGGACCCCATCAGCCCGAAAACGCCAAGGATCTCGCCGCGATGCAGCTTGAAACAGATATCCTCGACGACGCCGGCCTGGGACAGACCGTCGGCTTCCAGCACCACCTCCTCCGCCGGCTGGCTGGAGCGTGCCGGATAGATGGCCGACAGCTCGCGGCCGATCATGGCGTTGATCATGGCGGGAATGTCGAAACGTTCGATCGGCCCCTCGTCGACCAGGTGCCCGTCGCGCAGCACGGCCAGATGATCAGACAGGGCCTTCACCTCGCCAAGGATGTGGGAAATGTAAACGATGGTCGCGCCATCGGCCCGCAAGGC
>JBCBSH010000228.1:0-6699 GCA_039819285.1 Pseudomonadota bacterium | reverse complement strand
CTCAGCGGAGGTGTAGAGAACCTGCCGTTCCGGATGCCGGTCCCGGATGTGCCAGGCGATGGCGTGCATCAGATGGGTCTTGCCCAGCCCGACCCCGCCATAAAGAAACAGCGGGTTGAACTGAACCGAGGTCGCATCCGCGATCCGGCGCGACGCGGCGTAGGCGAACTCATTGGGCTTGCCGACAATGAAGCTTTCGAAACGGAAGCGAGGGTCCAACGGCGCGCCATAGATGTTGGCGCGATCCGTCTTGGCGTCGGTCAACGTTTCGACCCCCATCGATGGATCGGCCTTGTCCGCGACATGGCCATTTCGGGCCGGCGCATCCTGAACGATGACATTGACCGAGTGGACATGGCCGTTTTCCTCGGCGAACAAGGCGCGGATCCGATCGGCAAAATGGGTTACAACCCAATCGCGCATGAACTTGGTCTGGACGGCAATGCGAACGACGCCTTCATCGACACCGGCCAGGGTTAGCGGCTTCAACCAACTCTTGAATGTCGGCTCGCCCACTTCATCGCGGAGTCGCGCCCTTACCCGCACCCATTGTTGTTCGATCTTTCCGGTGTTGGACGGTCCGCCGCCGCCCAAGGACATGTTCAAACCGGTCACTTACGCCCTCCGCCTGCTTGGCCAGCCCCGCGCTTAGGCACTGGCTATGCTTCAAGATTCACCCTTTTCCCGTGTAATCGGCGCTGACCAGGCCACCGAAAGCCACACAATAAAGTGCCCCCGGCTCTTAGGTGTTTTCTCCAAGAACCCAAAGAAACGAAACGAAAGGATGAGGTTTAGTTAAACAAAAGGTGACAAAGCGTTAATAAAAGTGAATTAGCCTTTCACCCTTAATCCGCTTTCTCGCGGATTTAACCGAAGTTTCACACATTTAGACCTTCCGATCCCTGTCGAGGCATTATTTTTATTTCGGACGCTGTGAGTGTACGCGTGCCAGGGGGTGCAGACAACTGAACAAAACGGGACCGTCGCAAAAAAGCAAAATTCGTTCGCGGTTGTGTCTTCGTTGCATCACGACGCGGCTCGCGAGCGGATGCGCCAAGCCGTGGTCGGGCGCTGTCTCGGCCTTGCCCAGGGCTCGGTCGGCACCGAAAAGGCAGCAAAAAAGGGCCGCGGCACTAAGGCCCGGCCCTTGGCTTGGCGTTTAGGTTACAACGCCTACAGGGCGTTGATGCGTCCCGATAGACGCGACAACTTGCGCGCGACCGTATTCTTGTGCATGACGCCCTTGGAAACGCCTCGATGCAACTCCGGCTGGGCGGCCTTCAGGGCAGCCTGGGCCGCTTCCTTATCGCCCGATGCGATCGCCAACTCGACCTGCTTGGTAAAGGTCCGAATGCGGCTCACGCGGGCGCGGTTGACGGCGGTGCGCCGCCCCGTCTGGCGGATCCGCTTCTTGGCGGAGGCATGATTAGCCATCACAAATCCTTCAGTCGAAGAGCCGTGTCCGGCTCCAAAACGAGCGCGGTATATAGTCGTGGCGTCCCATGCCGTCAAGCGGCGATCGGTGCCCTGTTTGCCAGGTCGCACGCCGGTGTCGCAATTCGGTCATTGGCCGGCGCCGCGGCGGCGCCAAGCACCGGCCGGCCAGCTTGCTCAGGCGTTCTTGAAGTCCGGCTGGCGCTTTTCGATGAAGGCGGCCATGCCTTCCTTCTGGTCCTCGGTCGCAAAGGTGGAATGAAATAGACGGCGTTCGAAAAGCACTCCCTCGGCCATCGTCGTCTCATAGGCGCGATTGACCGCCTCCTTCGCCATCGCGACCATCGGCCGCGACATCTCCGCGATACGCTCGCCGACCTTGATCGCCTCGTCGACCAAGTCCGCCGCCGGCACGATCCGGCTGACCAGCCCCGACCGTTCCGCCTCGTCCGCATCCATCATGCGGCCGGTCAGGCACATCTCCATGGCCTTGGACTTGCCGACAAACCGGGTCAGCCGCTGGCTGCCACCCGCGCCTGGGATCGTGCCGATGGTGATTTCAGGCTGGCCGAACTTGGCGGTGTTCGCCGCCAGGATGAAGTCGCACATCATGGCCAGCTCGCAGCCGCCGCCAAGCGCGTAGCCGGCCACGGCCGCAATCACCGGCTTGCGGCACTGCGCGACCCGCTGCCAATCGGCGATGAAGTTGGTTTCGAACACGTCGATGAAGCTACGCGTCGCCATCTCCTTGATGTCCGCGCCGGCGGCAAACGCCTTTTCCGATCCGGTGATGACGATACAGCCGACGGCGTCATCATCCTCCAGCGCATCCAAGGCCTGGCCCAACTCGTCGATCAGCGCGCCGTTCAACGCATTCAGCGCCTTGGGGCGGTTCAGCGTGATCAGGCCGACCTTGCCGCGGTTTTCGACAATCAGAGTTTCATAGGCCATGGAAGTTCCCGAATTTCGTCTAGAAGCATCGGCGGTCCCGAGATCCGCCCGAGCGCGCGGTACCCTAAGGCCGCTTTGTGGCCCCGTCGAGCCCCCAGCCGCCGTCCGCGCAAATCACCGTTGCCGGCGCGGGCAATAAAAGGTCGACCGGTTCGACTGTACCAGCCGTTGAACGCCGCCATTGGCCTCCCAATCACAGTCGCAGCGCTTGCACGGCTGTCCCTCGCGCCCATAAACGGCCCATTCATGCTGAAAGTAGCCGAGCTCGCCGGAGGCCTGCACATAGTCGCGGAGCGACGAGCCGCCAACCGCGATCGCGCGATCGAGCACGGATTTGATCGCCGGCACGAGCCGTTCCGCGCGAGCACCGACGACAGTCTTAGCCAAGCGCCGGGGCGAGATGCCGGCGTCGAAGAGGGCCTCGCAGACATAGATGTTGCCCAGCCCCGCCACGACCCGCTGGTCCAGCAGGGCCGCCTTGATCGGGGTGCGCTTGCCGTTCAGGCTTTCCGACAGGACGGAAGGCGTAAAGGCGTCACCCAACGGTTCCGGCCCCAGGCTTGCCAGGGCCGGGTAGGCGGCGAGCGCATTGGACGAGACCAGATCGACCATGCCGAAGCGTCGCACATCGTTGAAGGTCACCGACGTGCCGTCATCGGTCATGAAGATCAGATGATCGTGGGGTCCCGGCTCCTGACGGCCGTCCGCTAGCAACATCCGGCCCGACATGCCGAGATGGATCATCAGCACCATGCCGTCATCCAGGCGCAGCAGCAGGTACTTGGCGCGCCGGTCGATTGCCTCGATGGTTCGGCCGACGAGGCGGTTCGGCAGATCGTCGGGCAGCGGATAGCGCAAATCGGCGCGCCGCTGCTCGACGGCGACGAACCGCTGGCCAAGGATTTTGGCCGCCAGGCCACGGCGGACGGTTTCGACTTCGGGCAGTTCGGGCATTGCGTCGCGGCCTATAGCAAGAAGCCGGGCCCAACGCTATGGTCCCGCCTATGACCGAGGGCGATCAGAAGACGGCGGACGCCGAGCCGGGGCCGCGCAACCCCGAGGCCGGCTGGTTCGGCGACCGGGCGGTTGAGCCCGGAGCCAAGACCGATATGGTGCACGGCGTCTTCGACCGTGTCGCGCGCCGCTACGATCTCATGAACGATCTGATGAGCGCCGGCACCCATCGCCTGTGGAAGGCCAGCTTCGTCGCACAGGTGAAGCTGCGGGCGAACGAACGGTCGCTCGACGTCGCCGGCGGCACGGGTGACATCGCCTTCCGGCTGAAGGACGGGGCGCCGGCGGCCGATATCACCATCTGCGACCTGACCGAGGCGATGGTCCGGGTCGGGCGCGACCGGGCGTTCGATCGCGGCCTCGTCCACGGCTTGAACGTCGTCGTCGGCAATGCCGAGGCGCTGCCCATCGCCGACCGTTCGATCGATGCCTACACGATCGCGTTCGGCCTGCGCAACGTCACCCGGATCGACGATGCCTTGGCCGAGGCTCGCAGGGTCCTGAAGCCGGGCGGCCGCTTCTTCTGTCTGGAGTTCAGCCAGGTCGCGGTGCCCATGCTGCGCCGGGCCTATGACGCCTATTCTTTCGCGGTGATACCGCGCCTGGGCGAAATCGTCGCCCGCGACCGCGACAGCTATCAGTATCTCGTCGAAAGCATCAGGCGCTTTCCGGACCAGACCGAACTGGAACAGCGCATGAACCAGGCCGGGTTCCGGCATACGCGCTGGCGAAACCTCTCAGCCGGCATCGCCGCGATCCACAGCGGCTGGCGCATCTAGCCGCTTCGCGATAGCATCGCCTCCATCGGATGAGAGCGCATTAGAGGAAACCTATGAAACGGCTGCTTTCGACTGTCTCGCTCGTGCTGGCCCTTGCGGTGGCCGGTGTGGGGCTTGCGGCGTGCGACAATACGATTCGCGGCGTCGGTCAGGATATTCGCGACACGGGCGACGCGCTGGAAGGCAACTAGCCGAAACATCGGACTGGCGGCCGGGCCGAGACCAGGCTTGCCGCCCCCTTGATCCTGGCCTACATTAATTCCCGCAAACTTCAGTGTTCTTTTTGCGGGATTTCGCACGGTGCTGCGTGGAAAGCGCGTCCTCCTGATCATCTCCGGGGGTATTGCCGCCTATAAATCGCTCGATCTGATCCGCCGCTTGCGCGAGCGCGGCGCGGATGTGCGCGCCGTGCTGACCCGGGCGGGCGAGCAGTTCGTGACCCCGCTGTCGGTGTCCGCGCTGACCGAGGACAAGGTCTATACCGACCTGTTCTCGCTGACCGACGAGGCCGAGATGGGCCATATCCAGCTCTCGCGAAATGCCGACGTGTTGGTCGTGGTACCGGCCAGCGCGGATATCCTGGCGCGCATGGCCGCCGGCATGGCGAACGATCTGGCGACGACCGTCCTCTTGGCCACGGACAAGCCGGTTTTGGCAGCCCCGGCGATGAATGTGCGCATGTGGCAGCACCCGGCGACCCAGTCGAACCTCGCTGTGCTGCGCGATCGCGGCGTGATGATCGTTGGCCCCAACGAGGGCGACATGGCGTGCGGAGAATACGGCCCCGGCCGCATGGCGGAACCGTTGGAGATCGTCGCCGAGGTCTCGAACTTCTTTCAAACCGCCAGCGGGCCGTTGGCGGGGCGGCAGGCGCTGGTGACCAGCGGCCCGACCCATGAGCCGATCGATCCGGTCCGCTACATCGCCAACAGGTCGTCGGGCCGCCAGGGCCATGCGATCGCGATGGCGTTGGCCGAGGCCGGCGCGGACGTAACGCTGGTCACCGGCCCCGTTGACCTGCCGGAGCCGCCTGGCCTGACGACCGTTGGGGTCGAAACGGCGCGAGAGATGCTGGCGGCCTGCCAAGCCGCCTTGCCGGCCGACATCGCGGTCTGCGCGGCCGCCGTAGCCGACTGGCACGTTGCCGACGCCGCCGACCAGAAGCTGAAGAAGGCGGACGGCCAGGCGACGCCGATGCTGAGCTTGAGCGAGAACCCGGACATCCTGGCCACCCTGTCGAAACGCGGCCCGGAACGGCCCGCCCTGGTGGTCGGATTCGCGGCCGAGACCGAGGACGTCGTAGCCCATGCCCAGGCCAAACTGGCCAGGAAGGGCTGCGACTGGATCCTGGCCAACGACGTTTCCCCCGCCGTCGGCACGTTCGGCGGCGACCGTAACACCGTCCATCTCGTCAGCTCCGACGGGGTCGAGGACTGGCCGACCCTGTCTAAGCGCGATGTCGGACGGCGGCTCGTGCAAACCATCATCGAACGCGGACCCTTTGCCGAATGACCAACAAGCCGCTTGAAATCGCCGTGGCGCGCCTGCCTCACGGCGCCGACCTGCCACTGCCCGCCTACGCCACCGACCTGGCGGCGGGCATGGACCTGTTGGCGGCGGTGGACGATCCGGTGGTCTTACAGCCCGGCCAACGCGACCTGATCCCGACCGGCCTGACGATTGCCCTGCCCGAGGGGTACGAGGCGCAGGTGCGCCCGCGGTCCGGCCTGGCTCTGCGCAACGGCATCACCCTGCCGAACAGCCCCGGAACCATCGACGCGGATTATCGTGGCGAGGTGAAGGTCATCCTGGCCAACCTGGGCGACGCGGCGTTCACGATCGAACGCGGCATGCGCATCGCGCAAATGGTCATTGCCCGGCACGAACGGGCGACGTGGCGGGTCGTATCGAGCCTTGACGAGACGGCGCGTGGCGGCGGCGGTTTCGGCTCAACCGGCACGCAAAGCTGACGCGCCAATGTTCCGCCTATCCAAAAAGCTGTTGTTCGCGATCGAGGCGGTTGTCGACATCGCCTACCATTCCGGCGACCAGCCCGTGCAAAGCAGCGTCATCACCGAACGGCAGGGCATTCCCCGCCGCTATCTGGAACAGGTGCTTCAGCAGCTTGTCCGCGCCGGTATCCTCAGCGGCGTGCGCGGCCCGCGCGGCGGCTATCGCCTGGCCCGGGAGCGTCGCCTGATCTCGCTCGGCGACATTGTCCGCGTGGTCCGGGCGATGGAGAGCGCCCAAGACCCGATCGATGATCCGGCGGGGTCCAATCTCGGTCGCAAGGTCGTTCGCCCGATTTGGGACCAGATGCAGGAAGCCTGCATGGCCAAGATGGACGAGACCACGGTGGACGATCTATGCCGTGCGGCCCGCGAGAAGGGCATCGCGCGCGAGGGGGTGCCGGCGGTCGACTGGTCGATTTAGGCCGATGTCGAGAAAGTCCTTTGCATGTCGCGCGATCGACCATAAATTCGCGTCCAGAACTGTGAATAGCAGTTAATATACGATGAAG
>JBCBSH010000227.1:0-6714 GCA_039819285.1 Pseudomonadota bacterium | reverse complement strand
CCTGCACCTCGGCACACACCTGCACCGGCGACGGCAACGCCATGGTGGCGCGCGCCGGCCTGCCGTTACAGGACATGGAATTCGTGCAGTTCCACCCGACCGGCGTTTACGGCGCCGGCTGCCTGATCACCGAGGGCGTGCGGGGTGAGGGCGGCTATCTGACCAACGCGGAGGGCGAGCGCTTTATGGAGCGCTACGCGCCGTCGGCGAAGGACCTGGCCAGCCGCGATGTTGTCAGCCGGGCGATGACGGTCGAGATCCGCGAGGGCCGGGGGCATGGCGACGACAATGATCACATCCATCTGCATCTGGAGCATCTGGATTCCGATCTGATCCATCAGCGCCTGCCCGGCATCGCCGAGACGGCGCGGATCTTCGCCGATGTCGACGTCACCCGACAGCCGATCCCCGTCTTGCCGACCGTCCACTACAACATGGGCGGCATTCCGACGAACGTGCATTGCGAGGTGGTCAACCCGACTGCGGACGACCCTAACCGGATCGTGCCCGGCCTGATGGCCATCGGCGAGGCGGCCTGCGTATCTGTCCACGGCGCCAATCGCCTGGGGTCCAACTCGCTGCTCGACCTGGTCGTGTTCGGGCGCGCGGCCGCCCATCGCGCGGGCGAAACCGTCGAGAAAGGCTCCGCGCACAAAACACTGCCGGGCGACGCGACGGACCGGGCGCTTGACCGGCTTGACCGGGTGCGCAACGCCCGGCCGGAAGTACCGACCGCCGATCTGCGGCTGGAGATGCAGCGCACGATGCAGACCAACTGCGCGGTCTTCCGCACGGGCGAGGTGCTGCAGGAAGGCAAGGACAAGCTGGATGTCGTCTGGTCAAAGCGCCCGGGCGTCGGCGTCAACGACAACTCCATGATCTGGAACAGCGATCTGGTCGAAACGCTGGAGCTGGACAATCTGATGGTTCAGGCGGTCGCCACCCTGCATGGCGCGGTCAACCGGCACGAAAGCCGCGGCGCCCATGCGCGGGAAGACTTTCCGGACCGCGATGACGAGAATTGGATGAAGCACACGGTCATCTGGGTCGACGACGAGGGCAAGAGCCGGATCGACTATCGCCCGGTGCATCTGCAGCCCTTGACCAACGACGTGCAATCCTTCCCGCCCAAGGCGCGGGTCTATTGATCTTCAAACAGCCGGGTTTCGGCGACGAGCGAATGTGTAAGGACTGATTGATGGTGGAACTCGCGCTGCCAAAAAACTCCCGGGTCACCCAGGGTGTCAGCCATCCGGTGCCCCAGGGTGCCAAGAACCCGCGACAGTTTCAGATCTATCGCTGGAACCCGGACACCGGCGAAAACCCGCGCATCGATACCTACAACATCGATCTCGATAAGTGCGGCCCGATGGTTCTGGACGCGCTGATCCACATTAAGAGCGATGTCGACTCGACCCTGACGTTCCGCCGGTCGTGCCGCGAGGGCATTTGCGGCAGTTGTGCGATGAATATCGACGGCACCAATACGCTGGCCTGCATCCACGCCATCAGCGACATTGAGGGCCCGGTCAAGATCTATCCGCTGCCGCACATGCCGGTGGTGAAGGATCTGGTGCCCGACCTGAACCATGTCTACGCGCAGTACCAGTCGATCAAGCCGTGGCTGGAGGTCGAAAGCGCCGCCCCGAGCCGCGAACGTCTGCAGTCGCCCGAGGATCGGGAAAAGCTGGACGGGCTTTACGAATGCATTCTGTGCTTCTGTTGTTCGACCTCCTGCCCCAGCTATTGGTGGAACGGCGATCGGTTCTTAGGGCCGGCCATTCTGCTGCAGGCTTATCGCTGGCTGGCCGACAGCCGCGACGAGCATATGGGCGAGCGGCTTGACGCGCTGGAGGACCCGTTCCGGCTCTATCGCTGCCACACGATCATGAACTGCACCAAGACCTGCCCGAAGGGCTTGAACCCCGCCAAGGCGATCGGTGAGATCAAGAAGCTGATGATCGAACGCCGCTGATCGCGGCGGTTGTCGGGCGCCGAGGGAACTGGGTCCCGTGAACCTGACCGGCATGCTGGCCGCGCGCGCCGACGAGGGCGCGCCGTTGCGCGTGGCGATGATCGGCGCGGGCAAATTCGCGGCCATGTTTTTGGCCCAAGCCCGGCGGACAAGGGGCCTGCACATCGTCGGTGTCGCGGATCTGGATGTTCGGCGCGCCCATGATGCGCTGATCGCCACCGGCTGGCCCCCGACCCAGGTCGACGCCAAGGATGTCGCCCGCGCCGTGCGGGCCGGGACCACCTTCGTCACCGACAATGCCTTCAACCTCATCGAAGACCCGGCGATCGAGATCGTGGTCGATGCCACCGGCAGCCCGCAGGCGGCGATCGGTCACGCGCTGGCCTGCCTGGAAAACGGCAAGCATCTGGTCAACGTCACGGTCGAGGCGGATGTGCTCGCCGGGCCGTTGCTGGCGGAACGGTTTCGTCGCGCCGGCCTTGTCTATTCGCTGGCCTATGGTGACCAGCCGGCCCTGATCGCCGAGATGGTCGATTGGGCGCGCGCCACCGGGTTCGACGTCATCTGCGCTGGCAAGGGCACGAAGTACCTGCCCGGCTTTGAGTACAGCACGCCGGAAACGGTCTGGGACCATTATGGTCTCACCGACGAGCAGGCGCGGCAGGGCGGCATGAACGCCCAGATGTTCAACAGTTTCCTGGACAGGACGAAGTCGGCCATTGAGATGGCGGCGGTGGCGAATGCCTGCGACCTGACGCCGCCGCCGAGCGGGCTGGCCTTTCCGCCCGTTGCGGCTGGGGAGCTGGCGCAGGCGCTAAAGCCGGTATCAGAGGGGGGCCTGGCCGCCCATGCCGGCACGGTCGAAGTCGTGTCGTCGCACTATCCGGACGGAAGCGAGGTCGACGGTGACCTTCGCTGGGGCGTCTACGTGGTGTTCGAGGCGCCGGACGACTATGTCCGTCGTTGTTTCGCCGAATACGGGCTGGCGACCGATGACAGCGGCCGCTTTGCCGCGATGTACAAACCCTATCATCTGATCGGGCTGGAACTCGGCATCAGTGTCGCATCGGTCGGCCTGCGCGGCGAGGCTACGGGCGCTCCGACCGGCTTTCGCGGCGACGTGGTCGCGGTCGCCAAACGACCGTTGGCGGCAGGCGATCGGCTAGACGGCGAGGGCGGCGCCACGGTCAATGGCAGGCTGGTGTCCGCACAGCAATCATTGACGGAAGACTGGCTGCCGATCGGCCTTGCCCATGGCACCCAGATGCGCGCGCCGGTCGACAAGGACCAGCCGTTGCGCTGGTCCGATGTCGACATCGACGATAGCTCGCCGGCGGCGGCCCTCAGGCGCGACTTGGAGGCCGAGGCCAGGGCGAGGGCCCAGCGCGGTCACTGACGCCACGGGGCCTTGCGAAACTCGTTATCGACATCGCTGCGGCTGAGCCCGATATCGCCAAGCATGCGGTCGTCCAGCCGCGCGAGTTGGCGGCGCTGGCGGGCACGCTCCGGCCATTCCCAGGTTACGGACGCGCCCAGGCGCGCAATGGCAGTCAGGATACGTATGAACAGCGTGGGGCGGGCGGATTGCTGATTGGCGTCTAGTGAAATGCACGATTCATAGGTCGACATGGCTGTTTCCTCTCGGGTCAGAACCCACGTCTCCGTGGTTCGTGGAGAAAACATGCAGTGTCGGAACAGTTCAGACAAACGAATAGATTTTATGGCACGGATCAACATATCTGATGTTAGGATGCGTCAGCCAGAGACAGGAGACCGGCCATTCACCCGACATTCGACATCGATGTCTTGCGAACGCTGATCGCGTTTGCCGACACGGGCAGCTTCACCAAGTCCGCCGAACGGGTGCATCGCACCCAGTCGGCCGTGAGCATGCAGATGCGGCGGCTGGAAGAACAGGTCGGCCGGCCGCTGTTCGAGCGGCAGGGCCGTGACCTGCAACTTACCGCCGATGGCCGCACGCTGGTTTCGTTCGGCCGCCGGATCTTAAAGATCCATGAGGAAGCGGTCGGCAACTTCACCGAGGCCAAGCTGACCGGCACCATCAAGGTCGGCACACCGGACGATTATGCGCTGAGCATTCTGCCGACCCTGTTTTCACGCTTCGCGGAGACCTACCCGGACGTGCATCTGGAGGTGCTGTGCGCGGCGTCCGAACGCCTGCGCGAGCATCTGAACGCCGGCGATCTCGACATGGCAATCGTGACCTGCAATGACGAGCGCGAGGCGGCCGACGGCATCGTCCTGTCGCAGGACCCCATCGTCTGGGTCACGTCTGAGACGCACGACACGCATCTGCAACGCCCGCTGCCGCTGGCCCTGTTTACCGAGCCGTGCCAGTTCCGGCGCTGGGGCTTCGAGGCGCTGGACCGCGCCAACATCGGCTATCGCGTCGCCTATTCCAGCGCCAACATGTACGCCCTGTTCGGCGCCGTTCTGGCCGGCCTGGCCGTTACCGTGGTGGCGCAGACCTCCATGGTGCCGGGCATGCGGGTCCTGCGGCCGGACGAGGGCTTTCCCAGCATGCCCATGGCGACGGTGGCCTTGTTCCAGCCCCACGGGCGCAAGAACACGGCGAGCACGCGCCTCGTCGACCATATCGTCGACAGTTTCCGGTCTCGCGACCCCGAAAGGCTGGTTTCCTGATCCAAGTCTGGTCGCTACACTCCGGCGCCCGCTCGCTGCGGGCATCCGTATCGTCCCAGAACTGCCCGTAGGTATCCGCCATGGATCTTGAGGAAATCAGGACCGAAGCCGAAGCGTTGGCGACGCTCGCCATCGACTACGCCATTCAGATCATCGGCGCCCTGGCGATCCTGATCGCCGGTTGGATCGTCGCCGGTTGGCTTTACCGGCGGATCAAGCGGCGCATGCTGGCCTCGCCGCGCTTCGACAACACCATGGCGCCAGTGGCGGCCAGCGTCGTTCGCTACGCCATCTTGATCTTCGTCCTGGTGGCGGTCCTGGCCCAGTTCGGTGTTCAAACCACCAGCCTGATCGCCGCCCTCGGTGCCGCCGGTCTGGCCATTGGCCTGGCCTTGCAGGGCACCTTGTCGAACATCGCGTCCGGCGTGATGTTGCTGTTCCTGAAGCCGGTCGAGACCGGCGACTATATCGACGCCGGCGGCATTGCGGGCACGGTCGACGAGATCGGCCTGTTCGCCACCAAGATGCGCACCTTCGACGGCGTCTATCAGTTCGTGCCGAACAACCAGATCTGGAACTCCGAGATCAAGAACTATTCACGCCTGCCGACACGGCGCATGGATGTTTCCGTCGGTATCGCGTACAGCGACGACGTGGCCGGCGCGATGAAGGTGCTGTCCGACATTCTGGCGGGCGATGACCGGGTGCTGGGCGATCCGGAACCGCAGGTGATGGTGACCGAGCTGGGCGACAGTGCCGTTACGATCAACATGCGCTGCTGGGCCAACCGTGGGGACTATTGGGGCCTGCTGTTTGACCTCAACCGCCGCGCCCTGGTCGACGTCCAGGCGGCCGGCTATTCGATACCGTTCCCGCAACGCGACGTTCACCTCATCGCCGACAGCGACGCGAACAAGGGCGCGGCCGATTCCGAAGCGACGTGAGGCCCGGCCCTCCGTTTAGAGTTCAGCCATGTCCACACAGCTGATCGAGGCGGCCCGCAAGAACGGGGCGAAGGGCCCTTTGCAGGCCTATGAGGGGTTGGTCGCCGATGGCTTGGTCCGA
The DNA here is from genome assembly GCA_039819285.1 of Pseudomonadota bacterium. GTDB lineage: Bacteria > Pseudomonadota > Alphaproteobacteria > DSM-16000 > Inquilinaceae > JANQGH01. Next base: position 1,010 of record JBCBSH010000227.1, on the reverse strand, counting down.
CCTGACCCGGCCCAGGAAGAGGCGGCGCGCCTATTGCAGCGGCTTGACGACCGTTTGGAGGGCTATGCGCCAAAGCCGGCGCCCAGCGGCTGGCGCGCGCGGTTGCGCGGAGAGACCAGGGTGGAGCCGCCCTGTGGCCTTTACATCCATGGCGGGGTCGGGCGCGGCAAGTCCATGCTGATGGATCTGTTTTTCGACACGGCACCGGTGGCGGCGAAGCGGCGGGTTCATTTCAACGCCTTCATGATCGAGATCCACGATCGGCTGCACCGCTGGCGCAAATCGGTCAGCAGCGATTTCGATCGCAAGCGCGGGCGGCACGTCGACGACCCCATGCCGCCACTGGCCCGTGACCTGGCGGCCGAGGCATGGCTGTTGTGTTTCGACGAGTTTCACGTCGTCGACATTGCCGATGCCATGATCCTGGGCCGCCTATTCTCCGCCTTGTTCGACGAGGGGGTCGTGGTCGTCACGACCTCCAACTGGGCGCCGGACGATCTTTACAAGGACGGTCTGCAACGTGTGCGGTTTCTGCCCTTCATCGAGCTGCTGAAGGAACGGCTCGACGTCTATTATCTCGACAGCGGCGTCGATTACCGGCTGCAGCGGATCATGGGCGCGAAGACCTACCACTATCCGCTGGGGCCGGCGGCGGACGCGGCGATGGCCCGCCTGTTCGACGACCTGACCGACGGGGCCGAGGTGGCACCCCGAACGCTGAAGGTGAAGGGGCGTGCGGTGACGATCCCGAAGGCGGCAGGCGGGGTCGCCTGGGCCAGCTTCGACGAGTTATGCGGCCAGCCGCGGGGCGCCGCCGACTATCTGGCCATGGCTGAAGCCTTCGATACCTTGTTCGTGACCGGTGTGCGGTGCCTGACCGAACGGCAGAAGAACGAGGCCAAGCGCTTCATCATTCTGGTCGACACGCTGTACGAGAGCAGGACCCGCCTGATCGTGTCGGCCGAGGCCGCCCCGCAGAAGCTTTACGGGGCGGACAGCCACAAGCTGGA
>JBCBSH010000226.1:0-6762 GCA_039819285.1 Pseudomonadota bacterium | reverse complement strand
CCCCCCGGTCCGCGACCTGCCTGCCGCAGACGACGTCGAACAAGGTCGTCTTGCCGGCGCCGTTCGGGCCAATCAGGCCGTAAATGCCCGGCGCGTCGATCGCCACATCGACACCGTCCAGCGCCTGGATGCCGCCGAAGGCCTTGGAAATGTCGCGGATCTCAAGCAGGGCGGCCATCGGCGGCCTCCTCGCCCGTCATCGCCGGGCCGCGCCTGACCCGTCGCCAGCCCGCCTCGATCATGCCGCTCAGCCCGCGCGGGGCGAACAGGGTCATGGCCACCAGGATGACGCCGAACAGGACCAGCCGCCAGGCGTCCGCGAAGCGCAGAATTTCCGGAATGGCGACATAAACCAGGGCGCCGATGATCGGCCCGGCCAGATAGCCCGCACCGCCGACGATGGTCAGCAGGACCAGATTGATGCTTTCCAACAGTTCGAACGACAAGGGTGCGGCAACGCGCAGGAACATGACCTTCAAGGCACCACCGAGGCCGGCCAGCGCCGTGGAGATGCCGAAGATTGCCAGCTTGTGGGCGAACACATTGACGCCACGCGCCGCCGCCAGGATCTCGTCCTGGCGGATCGCCGCCAAGGACCGGCCGAAGTCTGACCGCACGATCAAATACTGCACGAGGAGGGCAAACAGGGTCACGACCAGGGCAAACCAGTAAAAGCCGCCCAGCCGACGGAAATCGATCACCATGAAACCGAGATCGAGCGGGCCCGGCCGCGGCACGCCGGGCAGCCCCTCCGCCCCGCCAGTGACGCCGTCGAGATTGTTGAACAGGGCGAACAGGATCATGCCCACGGCAAGCGTGACGATGATGAAGAAATGGCTGCGCAGCCTGAGACAGGGAATGCCGACCAGCACGCCCAGGACGCCGGCAGCGGCGGCACCGGCGGCCATCGCCGGCACGGCAGACCAGCCATGGTCCATCATCAACAGCGCCGTGGTGTAGGCCCCGACCCCGGCAAAACCCATATGGCCCAGCGACACCAGGCCGGTATAGCCCAGCAGCAGGTTCAGCCCGATCGCCGGGATGGCGAACGTCATGGTCAGGATCAGGACGTGCAGAAAATAGGGCTGATCGGCCAGCAGGAACGGCGCCGCCAGCGCCAGGATGGCGATGACGGCGATCGCCAGCCTGCCGGCGCGCGGGGCGGTCATGGCGGTCACGCTTCGCCGCGCACCCGGACACCGAACAGGCCTTGCGGCCGAAGCAGCAGCACCGCGATCAGGGCGGCGAACACGACCGTGTCGCGGAAGTCGGTCGGGATGTAGAGGGTCGAGACGGCCTCGACGATGCCGATGCCCAGACCGCCGATGATGGCGCCGGGGATCGAGCCCATGCCGCCGATGATGATCGCCGCCAGCCCTTTCAGGAGGGGCAGGTCGCCCATGGTCGGAAAGATCAGGAATAGGGGTCCCAGCAAGGCGCCGCCGAGCGCCGCCAGCGCACAGCCGATCAGAAAGCTGGCGACATACATCCGGTTGGCGTCGATGCCCACCACCTGGGCCGCCTCGGCGTTCTGGCTGGTCGCGCGCAGGGCGGTGCCGATGCGCGTGCGGGTCAGGAACAGCCAGATCGCGGTCACGGTCACCCCGACGGTGCCGATGATCAGGAAATGCTGCAGCGTGAAGCTAAGCTCGCCGATTGGCACGCGTATGTTGGTGGTGGTGATCCGCATCTGCAAGGCGTTCGGCCCCCAGATCGCGATGACGCCGTTCTGGATCACTAGGATCAGGCCCAGCGAGGCGATGACCTGCATGCGCAGATTGTCCCGCAGGCGCCGGAAGACGCCGCGTTCCAACGCCAGGCCGATGATCGACAACACCGCCATCGACCCCAGGATGGCCAAGAGATAGCTGTCCAGTACCTGGGTGAAGAAGAAGTGGCAGACATAGCCGCCGACCATGAACAGGACGCCGTGCGCGAAATTGAGCACGTGCATGACGCCGTAGATCAGCACCATGCCCAGCGCCACCAGCATGTAGATGCTGCCCATCATGGTGCCGTTGATGATCTGCTCAAGCAGGGCTTGGGCCATGGCTGCTTCCTATGCTCAGACCACCTATGCTGGGGCCACGGATGGATGCGTCCGGAACGCGGGAACGGAGGCCGGCTGACAGGGGCCCGACCGGCTGGTCGAGCCCCACCCGGCGATCAGCCGAAGCCGCAGTCGGCGGCCAGGTCGTCCGGGAACAGGATGCGGCGCGTGCCGTCGTCGCACCATTGGGTAATATAGACCGGCGGCTCGGCCTGATTGTTCTCGTTGAACCTGATCGGCCCGATGACGCCGTCCCAGGAGATCGCCGCCAGCGCGTCGCGGATGGCCGCGCTGTCGCTGACCGTCCCGGCCGCCTGCATCGCGGCAATCACGACAAAGATGCCGTCATAGGACTGGGCCGCGAAGCCGTGGCTTTCTTCGCCATAGGCGGCTTCGTAAAGCGCTGAGAACTCCTCGATGCGCGGGATCGGCGCGTTCGGCGGGAAGGCGTTGTACTGCGCCATGCCGTTCAGATAGTCGGCATTCAGCCGGTCCAGGAACCGGCTTGAGCCCATCGCCAGGGTGCCGACCAGTTGGGCGTCCAGGCCCGCGTCGCGGATCTGGCGGATGGCGAGCGCGCCGGGTTCCTCGTCCATCAACAGCATGATGGCCTCGGACCCCTCATTGCGGATGTTGGCGATGTGGCTGGAGAAATCGACCTCGCCGACATTGAAATAGCCGACATAGCCGAACTCGACATCGTCCGGCAGCAGTTCGCGCATGCCGTTCACGCCACCACGGCCGGCATCGTTGTTCCAGGCGATGAAGGACAGGGGCGACCAGCCATTTTCGGCCACAAAGGCGGCCAGCGCCTCGTTAAGCTGGAAGTTGTTCGGGTTGACCCGGAACAGCCACTCATTGCCCTGCTCGGTCAGGTTCGGCGCGGTCGGCACGGTCAGCACCAGCGGCACACCGAAATCGGCCGCGATCGGCGCCTCGGCGGCCGCCACCGGGCTGCACAGCTCGCCCAACACCACCGGCACCTGGTCGACCGTGGCCAGCCGCTGCATGGCCGAGGCGCCCTCCGCCGCGTTGCACCTGGTGTCGTAGACCTGCAGGTCCAGCATGTGGGTCTCGCCGTCGACCTCGAAACCGCCGGCCTCGTTGATCGCCTGGACCGCCAGGTCGAACCCGTTCATCTGGAACCGGCCGGGTGCCGCCAGCGGGCCGGTCTGCGCGGTGACGATGCCCAGGGTCACTGTTTCCTGCGCCATCGCCCCAGATACGCCGAATGCCGAAACGCCGAACGCCGGAATGGCGGCCAGCGCCGCCAGCGCGGCAATCGCCTTCGCTCTTGTCGTGGTTTGCTTCAGTGTCGTCATGACCTCCCCCTTCGTCATGGTTGTGGCGGCCCAAGGCCGCTCAAGGTGCCGATGCCAGTCGATAGACCCGCTCGGCATTGTCGCGCAGCACGGCGCGCAAGGTCTCCTCGCGCAGGCCCAGTGCCACGATCTCGCGCAGTGCTCGTTCGAAGGACAGGACCGGATAGTCGGTGCCGAAGAGCACCTTGTTCCGGCCATAGCTGTTCAGATAGTGGACGAAGCTTTGCGGCCAGTATTTCGGCGCGTGCGCATCGGTGCCGATGAAGACATTCTCGTGCTTCCAGGCCATGGCGATCATCTCGTCATGCCAGGGAATGCCGATATGGATGCCGATGATCGCCAACTCCGGAAAGTCGCAGGCGATGTCGTCAAGCGTGATCGGCCGGCCGACGCTGCGCAACGGCCGCTCCGGCGCATAGACCAGGGATTGGCCAACCTGCATCTGGATCGGAACGCCCAGCTCGCAGCATTTGGCGTAGAACGGGTACCAACGGGCGTGGTTGGGCGGCAGCTCGAACCAGTGCGGATAGGAATGGGCGCCGATGAAGCCGTATTCGCACACGGCCCGCTCCAAGCGGCGGACGCCTTCCATCCCCTCGGTCGGGTCGATGCCGACCAGCCCGCTGAAACGGTCCGGATAGGCGGCAACCGCCTCGGCGATCCATTCGTCCGGCATGTGCCAGGCCGCCGGCGTGCCCTCCTGCCCCAGCTTGCAGGCGACCAGGAAGGCCCGCTCCACGCCGGCCGCATCCATCTGGGCGATCATCTCTTCATGGGTCACCGAAGCAACCTCGGCGTCCTCGCGGCCAATCTTCTCGGTGTGAAAGCGCCGCGTCCATGCCGGCCGGGCGGCCACGATCTCCGGCGTCAGCGGATTGACCACGATGTCGATCGGCCGGACCGGCAGGTCGCCAGCGCTCATGGGCGCATCACCCCATCGTCGAGAAAGATCATGTCGTCTGTCTGTGCATCATCCTGTCCGACTTTAAAGCTGTCTGGTATATAGGACAATACATCTGTCTGGTATTTAGGACAATTGAAGCGCGATGACTCCGACCGACAGCCCACTCGATACCGCTCGCGGCGGCCGCCCCCACGAGGCCGAGACCGTCGGCGAGGCGTGGCTGCGTCTGCTGAAACGGCGCGGTGTCGACTGTCTGTACGCCAATGCCGGCACCGACTTTCCGTCGATCGTCGAGGGGCTGGCGCGGTCTGAACAGCTCGGGCTCGAGGCGCCGCGCGCGGTGATCTGCCCGCAAGAAAACGCCGCCGTGTCGATGGCTCATGGGCACGCCGCTGTCACCGGGCGGCCTCAGGCGGTGATGGTGCATGTGACGGTTGGCACAGCCAACGCGCTGGGCGGTTTGATCAACGCCGAACGCGACAACATACCGCTGCTGATGTGCGCCGGACGGACCCCGGTGCACGAGGACGGTCCCAGCGGCGCCCGGTCCCTGAACATCCACTGGGCGCAGGAGATGTTCGACCAGGCCTCAATGGTGCGCGAGACTGTGCGGTGGGACTATGAACTGCGCGCCCCGGCGCAGCTAGAGATCGCGACCGACCGGGCGCTTGCCATCGCCCAGTCCGCACCGCGCGGCCCGGTCTACCTGACCCTGCCGCGCGAGGTGCTGGCCGACGCACCGGCCACGCCAACCCTCGCCAACAAGCCCCTGCTGGAGCCGGCCGGCACGATCGGCCCCGATCCGGCCGCGATTGACCGCGCCGCCAGGCTGCTGGATCAAGCGGCCCGGCCGCTGATCGTCACTGCCCGAGCGGGCATCGACCCGTCGGTTCCGACCCGGCTGGCGCGCCTGGCGGAACGGCTGGGCGCGCCGGTCGTGGAATACCGGCCGCGTCATTTGAACCTGGCCGGCGACCATCCGCTGCATGGCGGCTTCGAGGTCGGGCCGTGGCTGGCGCAAGCTGACTGCGTGTTTGTCATCGACTGCGACGTGCCCTGGATACCGAAGCTGGACGCTCGCGCGCCGGGCCAGGTGGTGATCCAGGCGGGCGAGGACCCGCTGCAGCGGCACTATCCGATCCGCGGCTTCCCGTCAGACGTAACACTGGCCGGCAGCGCCGGGCTGGTGATCGACGCGCTGCACGACGCCGTCGCCGATGCACCCGAGCGCCGCCGCGCGGCGATGGCCGATGCCGAGCAGGTCCGCACGCGAGCGCGCGATGCTGCCGATGCCAATCCGTCGCGCCTGACCGCCGCCACGGTCAGCGCCGCGATCGACCGTGTTCGGGCGCCCGACGCCTTGCTGGTCAACGAATACCCGCTGGTCCGGTCCGTCATGACCCTGACGGAGGGTGCCGGCTTCCTGGGCTCGTCGCCCGCCGGCGGGCTGGGGTGGGGGCTGCCGGCGGCGCTCGGCGCCAAGCTCGCCCGGCCGGAGCGGGAGGTCATCGCCTGCCTCGGCGACGGCAGCTATCTGTTCGCCAACCCGCTGGCCTGCCACCAGATCGCGGCGGCGGAGGGTCTGGGCATCCTGATCGTCATCTTCGACAATGCACGCTGGGGCGCGGTCGACCGGGCGACGCGGGCGCTCTATCCCGACGGCTTCGCCGCGCGCGCCAACCGCATGCCGCTGACCAGCCTGGAACCCAGCCCGGACTACGCCGCCGTCGCCCGCGCCTGCGGCTTGGATGGCGCCACGGTCACCGACGCGGCCGAGCTCGACGGCGCCCTGAACCGGGCGCTGGCGACGGTTCGCGGCGAAGGGCGCAGTTTCGTTCTGTCGGTGCGGCTGGCCGCCTGATCAGGCGGAGGCAAGCGCGGGTTGGCCCTGATCGGCGAAATGGGCGATCAGATCGTCGCTGGCGCGCACATCGCCGAAGGCTTGCAGGAAGGTGGTCAAGGCCGCCAGATGCGCCGCGTCGGTGCGCGCGGCATTGGCGTCGGCCACCATCAGGGTCTTGAAGTCCGTCATCACCGCATCGCGCGCGGAACTGTCGCAGCAGACATTGGTCATGCAGCCGGTGATCAACACCGTGTCGATGCCGGCCGCCCGCAGGCGCACGGGCAGGGTCGAGGCGCCGGGCAGAAAGGCGCTGAGGCGGAATTTCGGCACCACCCAGTCCGCCGCCTCCACGGTCAGTTCCGGCCACAGCCCATGCAGCGGCGCGCCCTGTTGCAAGGCCGCCAGGATGCGTCGCCCATGGTCCGGCGTGACCAGATGGTCGAAAAAGGCCGGCCAGCCGGCCTCGTCGAACGTAGCCTGGACCCAGACGACCTGGCCGCCGGCCAGGCGCAGCGCGGCCGCCAACCGGTTGATCGCCGGCACGATCTCGCGCGCCATCGGCACCTCCGACGGGGCGCCCTGTTCCACGAACGCGCGCTGCATGTCGATCACCACCAGCGCGCAGCGTTCGGGCGCGATGCGG
>JBCBSH010000225.1:0-6783 GCA_039819285.1 Pseudomonadota bacterium | reverse complement strand
ATGTCTATGCCATCAACGACCCTTACGCCGGCGGCACGCATTTCAGCGATGTGCGGCTAGTCCGGCCGATTTTCGACGGCGACGTCATCATCGGCTATTCACAATCCAACGGTCACTGGGCGGACCTTGGGGGCTCGGTCCCCGGCTCATTCGATGTGACCGCGCGCGACATGTTCCGCGAGGCCGTGCGCATCACGCCCATCCGGCTGTTCCGGCAGGGGGAGTTTTGCTCCGACATCGGCAATATGATCGCGGCCAATACGCGCGACCCGCATTCGATCATCGGCGACATGCATTCCCAGGAACGGGCGACGGCCGTCGCGGAGCGCGAGATCCTGCGACTGGTCAGCAAGTATGGTCGCGACCAGGTCACGCAGGGCATGGCGGCGGTTCAGGACTATGTCGAACGCTCCGCCCGCCAACGCATCGCCGCCCTGCCCGACGGCACCTGGGAGACCGTGGATTACATCGATCGCGATCCCGGCGGCGGCGAAGGCATGATCCCGATCAAGATCAAGATGACCATCAAGGGTGACCGCATCGAATACGATTTCGACGGCAGCCATCCGACCATCGCGTCGATCTACAACTCCGGGCACGGCGCGACGTTCTCGGCGGTCGCGGCCGGCATGAAGACCTTCTTTCCGGACCTGCCCTTGAACAGCGGCTTCTACCGCGTGTTCGACATCAAGGCGCCCGCCAACACGGTGGTGAGTGCGGAGTGGCCGACGGCCGTGACCGGCTTTCTGATGCCGTTTGAGAAGATCATGAACTCGATCTTCGAAATGTGGTCCGAGATCATGCCGGAGCGGGCCATCGCCTGCGCCTTCAACCTGGAATACCTGCTGGCCGGCGGCATCGATCTGCGCAAGGAAGACAAGCCGATCTACATGTTCTACGAGTGGCTGCCCGGCGGCTGGGGCGGTCGCAACGGCAAGGACGGCTCCGATGCCACGACGGCGTGCTTTGGCACCGGTCTTATGTCCCAACCGTCCGAGGGCAACGAGCGGGTCAATCCGGTCATCACGACCGAATTCCAGATCAAGCAGGACTCGCCCGGCCCCGGCAGGTGGCGCGGCGGGGCCGGCGTGTTCAAATCCTCCGTCCTGCTGGAGGCGGAGAAGTCCGTCATCTCCTACATCTGCGACCGTGAACGCGCGGTGGTCTGGGGCACGAATGGCGGCCTGCCGTCCATGCCCCACGGCCTGTCGATCAAGTCGAACGGCGATGACCAGGAACACTGGCTGGGATCGGTCTTTTCCGACCATCCGATCGGCAGCGGCGACACGTTCAGCCGGCCGACCGCCGGCGGCGGCGGCTTCGGCGACCCGCTGGACCGCGACCCGGAGGCCGTGAAGGAAGACGTGATCGACGACTACATCTCCGTCGAACGCGCGAAGACCGACTACGGCGTGGTCATCAAGCCCATCGACCCGGACATCCTCGAGTACGAGATCGACCAGGCCGCCACGGACGCGGCCCGCGCCGAGATCCGCGCCAATCGAAAGGACTGGGCGCGGATGGACCCGGAAGCGGTTGCCCGGATGTACAAAGAAGGCGAGATCAACGACATGGACGCCGTGCGTCGCTACGCCGTGATCCTGGATTGGGAGACGGGCGAGGTTCTGCCGAAATCGACGGAGCAGTTCCGGGAGAGCTTCGAGAAGCGCTCGGTCGCTCATTGGACATAACCTAAAGGCTGCGCCCTGGCGGCAGATGCGGGCTCAGGAACTGGCTGCGGAAATAGCTGCGCACCGCCTCCATGGCGGGGCTGAACTCGGCGTTTCCGCGCCAGACCAGGCCGACCTCCATGGGCGGTATGTCCTCTGAGACCTCGATCGTCTCCAGCCTGCGGCCTTCCAGCGACCAGGGGCGGTAGACCATGTCGGAGAGGATGGACACGCCCTGATTGTTGGCGACTAGGGATCGGACGGCCTCGACCGACGAGGTGTGCAGCAAAATGTTCGGCCGATAGCGTGAGCGGCGCCAATAGCGCATGGCCGTGTCGCTGGCCTCGTCGACGGTCAGCATGATGAAAGGCTCTTTGGAGACCTCAGCAAAGCGCACGGTTTCGCGGCCCAGCAGGTGATGGCCGGTCGGCGCCCATAGACGGCGCGGCGACTTGATCAGCAGTTCCGACCCGATGTCCGCGCTCACGATATTGGCGGTCAGCGCAACGCCCATATCGAAATCGCCTTTGATCAAGCCGTCTTCGATCTGCTTGCGCTCAAGCTCGACGATGCTGATTTCGAGATCCGGATAGTCGCGGCTGAGACGATCCAGGTGGTAGGGCAGGAAATAGCCGATGACGGTGTAGGTCGCGGCAAGGCGCAATCTGCCTGTAACTTTGGCTGGGGGACGGACCTGCATCGCCTCGTCCACTTTCGCCAGAATTTCATAGCTCGACCCCAAAAACTGGCGGCCGACTTCGGTCAAGGTCATGCCGAGCGACGATCTCACGAAGAGCTGGGCACCGATCGTCTGTTCCAGATCCTTGATTGCCGTGGTGATCGCCGACTGCGAGATCGACAGTTCCATGGCCGCCTGGCTGACCTGCCCGAGCTCGGCCGTGGCGATGAAATATTTCAGATGGCGGAGGTTGAAGGACATCGGCTTGGCGGCGTGTTGCGAGGCCGCCACTCTATCTGATTTTCCGAACAGGCACTTTCATAAATTCTCATTTTCCAATTCACCGCGACTGCACAATACTGGGCACATCGGTTTGGCGACCGATGCCAATCCCCTGCCTATCGAACCCCCGTTTTCTTTCAAGGATGTCCAGGTGGTGCGAAGATCAGTCGATCTGAACTGCGATATGGGCGAAGGCTTCGGCCACTGGTCGTATGGCGACGCCCCGGACGAGGCGCTGATGCCGTTGATCAGTTCCGCCAACATTGCCACCGGCTTTCACGCCGGCGATCCAAACATCATGGACCGGACGGTGGCCCTGGCGGTCGAGCATGGCGTGCGGATCGGCGCCCACCCCGCCTATCGCGACCTTCAGGGCTTTGGCAGGCGCCCCATCGCGGCAACGACCGAAGAGCTGGTTAACGACATCATCTATCAGGTCGGCGCGCTGCGTGAATTCGGCCGCCGCCATGGAACGGACCTGCAGCATGTGAAACCCCATGGCGCCCTCTACATGACGGCGGCCAAGGATGAAGCGCTGTCGCAGCACCTTATCGAGGCGATGGCCGCCATCGCGCCAACGGCGTTCCTGTTTTGCATGCATGTCTCGGAAACTTACCGGCTGGCCGCCGCCGCGCGCCGTCCCGTGGTTCGCGAGTTTTATGCCGACCGGGATTATGGCGCGTCGGGATCCATCGTCTTTACCCGCAAGATGCGCGCCTTGAACCCGGACGAGATCGCCGAAAAATGCGTTCGCGCGTGTCTGGAGGGCAAGGTCGCCACAGTGGACGGCGTCGATATCGACATCGAATTTGAGTCAATCTGCTTTCATTCCGACACGCCGGGGGCGTTGGCGATCGGCACGGCCGTTCGAACCGGCCTTGAGAGCAACGGCATCACAATCGCGCCGCCGGCCCAGCAATCCGCGGCCTGACGAAGATGGGGTCACTATGACGACCAAGGAAATTCGCTCCCCTTTGCCCGGAACCTTCTATCGGCGTCCGTCGCCGGAAGAACCGCCCTTTATCGAGGATGGCGGCCCGGTCGCGGAAGGCACGGTCGTCGGGCTGGTCGAGGTGATGAAGACGTTCCACGAGGTGAAGGCGGACGCCAGCGGCACCAACGCCCGGTATCTGATCGAGAACGAACAGCCGGTCACCGCCGGCGATGTCATCTTGGAAGTGGACGGCTAGGCGTTGGGGCTCAGCGGCAAAACCCTTTTTATCGCCAACCGGGGCGAAATCGCCGTCCGGGTGAACCGGGCGGCCAAGTCGCTGGGCATGCGGGTGGTTCAGGCCTGTTCGGAAGCGGACAGGGACATGCTGGCGGCGCGGCTGGCGGATCAGTGCGTCGAGATCGGACCGCCCCAGGCCGCAAAATCATATCTCGACATCGAACGCGTCACGGCGGCCGCGAAGGACAGCGGTGCCGACTGCGTGCACCCCGGATATGGGTTCCTGAGCGAGAATGCCGAATTCGCGGCAGCGGTGGAGTCGGCAGGACTCGTCTTCATCGGTCCGTCACCCGAAACCATTCGCCGCATGGGCGACAAGGTCGAGGCCCGCGCCGCCGCCAAGGAAGCCGGCGTGCCCACGGCGCCGGGCAGCGAGGGCCGGCTGGAGGATCTGGATGCGGCCGTCGCCGCAATAGAGCACATCGGATTGCCGGTCATGATCAAGGCCGCTGCAGGCGGCGGCGGGCGCGGCATTCGCGTGGCGCACACGATCGAGGATCTGAGGCGCCTGATCCCCCAGGCCCAGGCGGAGGCCAAGGCGGCCTTCGGCGATGGCGGCCTTTACTTGGAGTACATGGTCGAGAACGCCCGGCACATAGAGGTGCAGGTGTTGGGAGATGGCCAACGCGCCGTCCACGTGTTCGAGCGCGACTGCTCCTTGCAGCGCAGGCGCCAGAAGGTCTGGGAAGAGGCGCCCGCGATTGGCCTCAGCGACGCCTCTCGTAAGCGCATTTGCGCGGCCTCCGTCGCCATGGCCGAGGCCGTCGGCTATCGCGGCGCCGGCACGCTTGAATACCTCTATGACGGTACGCGGGATGAGTTCTACTTCCTGGAAATGAACACCCGCATTCAGGTCGAACACCCGGTCAGCGAGATGGTGTCGGGCATCGACCTGGTCGAAGCCATGATCCGCATCTGCATGGGCGAGCCGCTCTGGTTCGACCAGGACGATGTGACGCTGAACGGCCATGCCATCGAGGTGCGGGTCAATGCCGAGGACCCGGCTAACGGGTTCATGCCGTTTCCCGGCGTCGTGTCCGGTCTGGACGTTCCGAACGGATCGGGCTTGCGCTTCGACACCATGCTCTATGATGGCTACGCCATCCCGCCCTTCTACGATTCCCTGCTCGGCAAGCTGATCGTTCATGGCAGCGACCGAACTGACGCGCTTCGGCGGTTGGATGCAGCGCTGAGGACGACACGGATCGGCGGCCTAAAGACCACCCTGCCCCTTTATCAGGCATTGCTCGCCGACGGTGATGTGGCGGCCGGCAGGACACACACGCAATTCTTGGAACACTGGCTGGACGCCAACCCAATAGCGGCCGACTGAGGCCGGACGGAGGCTCGCGACGATGAAGACACGCTACTCATTTGGCGGAGACGAACACATCTTCGTCGAGGTCGACGAGGAAATGTCGCTCGACGCCTTTTTCAAAAGCCTGTCCATGACCAACGCCGTGCGCGAGGCGGACATCGCGGGCGTGACCGAAATCTGCCCGGCCAACGCATCGCTGCAGGTCAAGTTCGATCCCGACCGGATCAAGCCCGACGACCTGCTGGCTGAACTCAAATCGCTGGAGACCGCGTCGGAGAGCGCGGAAAAGCAGATCGCGACCCGCATCGTCGAGATCCCGGTCTACTATCAGGACCCGTGGACCCATGAGACCCTGATGCGGTTTCGCGAGCGGCACCAGGACCCAGACGCCACCGATCTGGATTTCGCCGCGCAGGTCAACGGCATGGCGGCGGCCGAGGATTTCATCGCGGCCCATCACGCCGCGCCCTGGTTCGTGTCCATGGTCGGCTTCGTCTCAGGCCTGCCATTCCTCTACCAGCTCGTAGACCGCGAGCGGCAGCTTGAGGTGCCCAAATATCTGCGGCCGCGCACGGACACGCCGAAGCTGACCGTCGGCCATGGCGGCTGTTTCGGCTGCATCTATTCGGTGCGCGGGGCCGGCGGCTATCAGATGTTTGGCATCACCCCGATGCCGATCTACGACCCGACCCAGACAGTGAGCTACCTGTCCGACTTCATGGTGTTCTTCAAGCCCGGCGACATCGTGAAGTGGAAGCCGATCGGCCGCGACGAACACGACCAGATCGAGCAGGACGTCGAGACCGGCGCGTTCACCCCGCTGATCCGCAACGTCACCTTCAACCTGGCGGACTTCAACAGCGATATCGACGGCACGAACAAGAAACTGACGGAGACCCTCTATGGCTCTTAAGATCATCCAGCCGGGTCTTCTGACGACAATCCAGGATCTGGGCCGGCCAGGATACTTTCATCTCGGCATCCCGATCGGCGGCGCGATGGACCGGATGGCCCTGCGCACGGCCAATCTGCTGGTCGGCAACGATGAGGGCGCCGCCGGCCTTGAGGCGGTCTTCATGGGCCCCGAGATCGAGTTCACCGCCGATGCCGTCGTCGCGGTCACCGGTGCCGATATCCCGGTGCTGATCGATGGCGAGGAACAGGCAGGTTGGACAGGCCTGCCGATCAAGGCCGGCCAACGGCTGAGCTTCGGATATCTGTCCGAGGGCGCGCGGGCCTATATCGCGGTTTCCGGCGGGATCGATACCCCACTGATGCTCGGCAGCCGCTCGACCTACGCCATCGGGGCGTTAGGTGGCGTTGACGGTCGGGCCATCCAGGCCGGCGATGACCTGCCTGTTGGGCCTTCCGACACGGGCACGGCTGGTGCGTCGGTGCCGACAGCACTGAGGCGGCATCTCGGCTCGCCGACTGAGCTGCGGGTCATGCCCGGCCTTTACTGGCACCGCATCACAGAGAAGGCCCAAAACAGCTTCTTCGATGATGAATGGAAGGTCGCGCCCGAGGCCGACCGAATGGGCTATCGGTTCCAGGGCGGCCAGCCGCTTGAGTTCGTCGAGCGGCAGCAGCCGTTCGGCGCCGG
>JBCBSH010000224.1:0-6908 GCA_039819285.1 Pseudomonadota bacterium | reverse complement strand
CGCGCGACGTGGCTGACAGCCTGACCGAAGAGGGCTTCAGCGTCGACAAGGGTCAGGTCGCCATCGACAGGCCGATCAAGACGCTGGGGCTGTTCGGCCTGCGCATCAGCCTGCATCCGGAGGTCCAGGCCGAGGTCACGGTCAATGTGGCGCGGTCCGCCGAAGAGGCGGAGATGCAGGATCAGCGCGGCGGCATGATCACCGCCGACATCCTGGACGCTGAGGAGCGCGAGGCCGAACGGGCCGCCGTCGAGGCGGCCGCGAACGCCGAGCTTCTGGAGCAGCCCGAGGAAGCCGAAACGGGTGACGAGGAAGCCAAGGAAGACGAGGCACCTCAAGACACCCAAAGCTGACGAGACCTGCGCCGCGCTACGCGTGGCGCATTCGATGACTGAGGGCCGAGCCGTTCGCGACTCGGCCCTTTTTCCTTGCCCCGTGCCCTGGCATCACCGGGCGCCTGATCGAGATCTCACCGTTTCGGTCCCGACCGACCCACAACGAATCCTGAAAAAGTCCACAAGAAAACCGTGATAGCCTATTGATAACAAACCAGATGTTATTCCATGCACAGAGTTACCCACAGACCATCCCAGGGTTAAACAATGGCCGGTGCCGCATTCAATTCGCTTCGCCACCGGATTGGGTTATAGCTGACCGTTATGGACCCGACGCAGCCGACGCCTGATTTGCCTGACAACATCACCGTATTGCCGACCGGTGACCAACCGTCGGCCGCGTACCGGACCCAGCCCCAAAACGAGGAAGCCGAGCAGGCCCTGCTGGGCGCCATCCTGGTCAACAACGCGGTGATCGACCGCGTCGGCGAGTTTCTTCAGGCCGACCATTTCTTCTACCCGGCGCACGGCCGCATTTACGCGGCCTGCTTGAAGTTCCACGAGCTGCACCGGGTGGCCGACCCGGTTTCGCTGAAGGGGTTCTTCGAGCGGGACGGGGATCTGCAGGACATCGGCGGGGCGGACTATCTGGCCGATCTGGCCAGCAGCATCGTGTCGGTGGTCAACGCCGACGACTATGCCCGCACGATCTACGAGTTGCATCTGCGCCGGCGGTTGATCGCGCTGGGCGAGCACATGGTCAACGGCGCCTACCAGCAGGATGTCGACAGCAACGCCACCCAGCAAATCCAGGAGGCGGAAGAGCGGCTTTACCAGCTCGCCGAGGCGGGCGATTTCGAAAGCGGGTTTCGCGGGTTCAGCGACGTTCTGAAGATCGCGCTGGAGAACGCCAGCGCCGCACTCAATCGCAGCAGCCATTTGACCGGCATCGGCTCTGGCCTGATGGACATCGACAAGATGTTGGGCGGGCTGCAGCCGTCTGACCTGCTTATTCTGGCCGCACGCCCGTCGATGGGCAAAACGGCGCTCGCCACCAACATGGCGTTCAACGCGGCCAAGTCCTACCTCAACAGCGGCGGCAAGGAGGGCGCTGTCGTCGGTTTCTTCTCACTGGAAATGTCAGCCGAACAGCTGGCGACCAGGATCCTGTCGGAAGAGGCGGAGATCCCTTCGGAGAAGATCCGCAAGGGTGAGATGAGCAAGAAGACCGACTTTCCGCGTCTTGCGGAGGCGGCGGCCCTGATCGACAGGGTGCCGCTGTTCGTCGACGACACCGCCGGCCTCACCATCACCCAGCTTCGAACGCGCGCATTGCGGCTAAAAAGGCAACACAATCTCGGCATGATCGTCGTCGATTATCTGCAGTTGATGCGGCCGAGCGGCACGTCGCGGATCGACAACCGGGTGCAGGAGATCTCCGAGATCACGCGCGGCCTGAAGATGATCGCCAAGGATCTGAACATGCCGGTGCTGGCCCTGTCGCAGCTTAGTCGCGCGGTGGAGCAGCGCGAGGATAAGCGACCCCAACTGGCGGATCTGCGCGAATCGGGATCGATCGAACAGGACGCCGATGTCGTGATGTTCATTTTCCGCGAGGCCTATTACGTTTCCAAGCGGGAACCGACGATGGGCACCGGGGAACATGCCGAGTGGCAAGTCGATATGGAGAAGGTCCACAATCTTGCCGACGTCATCATCGCCAAGCAGCGACACGGGCCGACCGGCACGGTCAGACTGCATTTCGAGGGCGCCTACACGCGCTTTTCGAACCTCGACAACCGACTTAACGACGATCTCTAGCGACACGCAAGGCGCCCGAACGGGCGCGGTCCTGACCATCGATCTGGACGGCCTGGCCGCCAATTACCGGATGCTCGCACAGAAGGTCGCGCCGGCGCGCTGCGCAGCCGTGGTCAAGGCGAACGCCTACGGAATTGGTGTGGAGATGGCGGCGCCCGCGCTTTGGCGTGCCGGCGCGCGAACATTTTTCGTGGCGCTCTTGGACGAAGCCATCACCCTGCGTCAGGTGCTTCCAGAGGCTGAAATCGGTGTCTTGAACGGGCTGATGCCCGGTACCGAGGCGGACTATGTCGACCACCGCCTGGTGCCAGTCCTGAACGATCTGGGCCAGGTCCAGCGCTGGTCCGACGAGGCGAGCCGCCGAGCCGAACGACTGCCCGCCTACATTCACCTGGATACCGGCATGAACCGCCTCGGCCTGGGCCTGGACGAGCAGGAACGGCTCGCGGACGCGCCGTCGGTCCTCGACGGGTTGAAGATGCGGGCCTGGATCAGCCACCTGGCCTGCGCCGAAGACCGAAGCCACCCCATGACGAAGGGCCAGCGCAACGGCCTGGTGGACATCGCGCGGCGGCTACCGACGGCGCCGCTCAGCCTCGCCAACTCCGCCGGCGTCTTTCACAACGACGATCTGCATTTCGACCTGGCGCGGCCCGGCTGCGCACTTTACGGCGTTAACCCGACGCCGGGAGAACGGAACCCGACACGCCAGGTCGTCCGGCTTGATGCCCGGATCCTGCAGGTTCGTCGCGTTGACACAGCCATGACGGTTGGTTACGGTGCCGACCACACCCTGACCAAACCCGGAAAAATTGCAACAATTGCAGTGGGTTACGCGGACGGCCTGCTTCGCGCTACCGGCGGCAAGGGGGATGTTCGCATCGCCGGACGACCGGCCCCTGTTGTAGGACGTCTGTCGATGGATCTGATGACGCTGGACGTGACCGACATACCCGACGAACACCTGGCCGTTGGCCAGATGGCCACCGTCATCGGACCGCACCGGACGGTCGACGATATCGCCCAGGACGCCGACACCATCGGCTATGAAGTGCTGACCTCGCTCGGCGCGCGGTTCGACCGCCGCTATATCGGCACCGGCGCCTAGGGGATCGACCAGATGCGGTTTTTGCAGGCGATCGGCAGGGCAGCCTTGCGCTTTCTGGCGGCCGCGGGCCGACTGGCGATCTTCACCTTCGTCAGCCTGTCCTACTGTTTCCGGCCGCCAATCTACGTCAGCCAGATCCTGCGGCAGTTTGTCGAGATCGGTTACTATTCCCTGCCTGTCGTCGGTCTGACGACCCTGTTCACAGGCATGGTCTTGACGGTGCAAACCGCCGACGGCTTCGGCGATTTCAGCGACGAAAACGCTGTTGCCACCATCGTGGTGCTTTCGGTGACCCGAGAGTTGGCGCCGGTGCTTGCCGGCTTGATGGTCGCGGGGCGAATCGGCGCGTCAATGGCGGCCGAAATCGGCACGATGCGCGTGACGGAACAGATCGACGCGCTGACCACGCTGGCCACCAACCCTTACCGCTATCTGATCGTGCCGCGCCTGATCGCCGGCACGGCGATGCTGCCGCTGCTGGTGGTGATCGGCAATATCATCGGCATTTTCGGCGGGTTCCTGATCGCGGTCTACGAGCTTGGCTATAGCGGCCATCAGTTCATCGCCCGTTCTTGGGATGCCCTGGAGACGATCGGCGTGGTCTCAGGCTTGGTCAAGGCGGCAGTCTTCGGCTTTTTGATCGCGCTCATGGGCTGCTACCACGGCTATCACTCCAAGGGTGGTGCCCAAGGTGTGGGCATGGCGACCACGAACTCCGTGGTTTCCGCCTCGATCCTGATCTTGAGTTTCAACTACATCATCACCGGGCTGTTCTTTGCCACGTGACCGCCGCACAATCGGACGCCATGACTGAAACGCCGAAAATCAGCCTTCAGAACCTGCACAAGCGATTTGGCCCGGTCGATGTTCTCAAAGGTCTCAGCCTGGACATCGCCAAGGGCGAGTCCGTGGTCGTCATCGGTGGCTCCGGCACCGGCAAGTCCGTCATGCTGAAATGCCTGCTCGGCCTGATGGAGCCCGACGAGGGCAAGATCTTCGTTGACGGCGAGGAGACCACGCACTTGCGGGGTGCTGCCAGAACCGACCTGCTGGCCCATTTCGGCATGCTGTTCCAGGGCGGCGCGTTGTTCGACAGCCTGTCGGTCTGGCAAAATGTCGCCTTTCAGGGCCTTCAACGGCATACGTTGACCCGTGCCCAGGCGCGTGACCTGGCGGTCCGCAAGCTGGCCGATGTCGGTCTGAAGCCGGAGGTGGCCGATATGATGCCGGTCGAACTTTCCGGCGGCATGGAAAAGCGTGTGGCCCTGGCCAGGGCGATCGCGACCGATCCCGACATCATCCTGTTCGACGAGCCGACCACCGGGCTGGACCCGATCATGGGTGACATAATCGACAGACTGATCGTCAAATGCACCAAGGAACTGGGTGCGACCACACTGTCGATCACCCATGACATGGCCTCGGCCCGTACCATCGCCGATAGGATCGCCATGCTCTATGACGGCAAGCTGATCTGGCAGGGCGAGGCTGCGTCGATCGACGAGTGCGACAACCCTTACGTCGATCAGTTCGTGAACGGCCGCGCCGAGGGTCCGATCCAGATGCCGGTACAGGCCGGCTAGCCAGATCGACAATGGCGCGGCGGGCTGCCAACTTCGTCTGTCAGTCGTGCGGGGCCGTTCACGCCAAATGGGCGGGCAGGTGCGACGCCTGTGGCGCCTGGAACAGCATTGTCGAGGAACAGGCCGCCGACACTGTACCACGCGGGCTGGACAGCCGTTCGGGCCGCAAGATTGCGTTTGCCGATCTGGGGAACGCGGGACCGGACACTCCGCGATTCGCCACCGGCATTGCTGAGTTCGACCGGGTCTGCGGCGGTGGTCTTGTGCCGGGCTCGGCGATCCTGATCGGCGGTGATCCGGGCATCGGCAAGTCGACCCTGCTGTTGCAAGTGGTCTGCCGCCTGGCCGCGGAACGTCCCGCGATCTATGTGTCCGGCGAGGAGGCGGTTGAGCAGATAAGGCTGCGCGCCGCCCGGCTTGGCGTCCACCAGGCGCCGGTTTCGCTGGGCGCGGCGACCAATGTCCGGGATATCGTAGCCAGCCTGGACGGCTTGGACAGTGGCGCCCTGGTCGTCATCGATTCAATCCAGACCATGTATGTGGACACGCTGGAAAGCGCGCCGGGCACGGTCGGCCAGGTGCGCGCAAGCGCCGCCGAACTGATCAGGGTCGCCAAGCGAGAGGGCCTGTGCCTCTTGCTGGTCGGACACGTCACTAAGGATGGCGCCATCGCGGGGCCGAGGGTTCTGGAGCATATGGTCGATGCGGTGCTCTATTTCGAAGGCGAGCGCGGGCACCAGTTCCGCATCCTGCGCGGGGTGAAGAACCGATTCGGCGCCACTGACGAGATCGGCGTGTTCGAGATGACGGATGGCGGCCTGGTCGAGGTCGAAAACCCGTCGGAGCTGTTTCTAGCCGAACGCTCGGGCGAGATTTCCGGCGCCGCCGTCTTTGCCGGCATCGAGGGCACGCGGCCTGTGCTGGTCGAGGTTCAGGCCCTGGTCGCGCCGTCACCGCTGGGCACGCCGCGCCGCGCCGTGGTTGGCTGGGACAGCGCTCGGTTGTCCATGGTCCTCGCTGTCTTGGAGGCGCGCTGCGGCGTCACCATCGGCCCGAACGACGTCTATCTCAACGTCGCCGGCGGC
The DNA here is from genome assembly GCA_039819285.1 of Pseudomonadota bacterium. Lineage (GTDB taxonomy): Bacteria > Pseudomonadota > Alphaproteobacteria > DSM-16000 > Inquilinaceae > JANQGH01. The sequence continues at coordinate 976 of JBCBSH010000224.1, read as the reverse complement.
CTGCGAATCAGCGAGCCTGCCGCCGACCTGGCCGTCGCGGCCGCCCTGGTCTCGTCATTGAGCGGCACGCCGGTTCCGGCCGACACCGTCGTTTTCGGCGAGATCGGCCTGTCGGGCGAGGTGCGCGGCGTCAGCCAGACCGAGGCACGGCTGAAGGAAGCGGCCAAGCTGGGCTTCAGCCGTGCGATCGTGCCGGCCCGATCGGGCGCTCGCCAGCGCAACAAGGGCTTGTCTCGCGGCCCCGAGATGCGCCAGATTGGCCATCTGGCCGAGCTATTGCCGATCCTGGGCGCGACGGAAGACAACGGTTAGTCAAAAGGCGGTACGCGACGTGGAAGACTGGCCGATCGGCCCTGGCGACCTGGCGGTTCTGATCATCCTGCTTTTGTCGGCGATCGTCGCCTTCGTGCGCGGCTTCGTGCGCGAGTTTCTCGGCGTCCTGGCCTGGATCGGCGCGGCGGTGGTCACGCTCTACACCTTTTCCGCCGCGCAGCCATTTCTGCGCCAGTACATCTCGATCGAATGGCTGTCGGACTTGATCACTGGTCTGGTGATCTTTGTCATCAGCCTGGTGATCTTCTCCACCCTCGCCCATTTCGCCGCGCGCGGTGTACGGACCTCCGCGCTGAATGCCGTCGACCGGTCGCTGGGTTTTCTGTTCGGGCTGGTGCGCGGCGCGGTTCTTGTCTGCCTGGCCTACCTGATCCTGGTCTACGCCAGCGAGGACGGGCAGTTGCCGACCTGGGTCGAGGACGCACGCACGCGGCCCTTCGTTGAGCAGGGGGCGGCCTGGCTGATCGATCTGGTGCCCGAAGGCTCCTTCGACGGCGGCGCTGACTTCGGCACGTTGCGGCGAGAGTTGAACGATGATTTCGGGCCATCCCTGCGCGACCTGAGCCAACCGCAACCGGCCCTGCCGAATGGGGATGCAAGTGACGGACCAAGCGGCTATAACGAGCGCCAGCGCGGCGATTTG
>JBCBSH010000223.1:0-6946 GCA_039819285.1 Pseudomonadota bacterium | reverse complement strand
GGGTTGCGATCGACGGCGTGCTGCCCCTGTCGCCCAGCTTTGACACCGTCGGCTGGTTCGCCCGCGACGCCGACCTGCTGGCCCGAGTAGGCGGTGTCCTTTTGGAGGCGGTTGAACCGGCTAGGCCGATCCGTCGCTTGCTGTGGCTCGACGATGCCTTCGAGCTGGCCGACGACAGCGTTCGGCCCTCCCTTGAGGCCGCGGCGCGTCGTGTCGAAGCGGCTTTGGTGCCGGCGGAGCACACCGTCTTGGACGAAGGACGCTACGCCGACTGGCTTGCCGCCTACAACACACTGCGCCCGCCGGAAGTCTGGGCTACATTCGGTGACTGGATCACACGCACGAAGCCCCATTTCGGCTCTCGCACGGCCAAGCGTTTTGCGAATGTCGAGCGTGTGGCGACGGCGGATACGACCGATGCGCAACGGCTTCGCGAGCACGTCGAGGTGAAGATGGCCGAACTGCTGGGCGACGACACCGTGCTGATGTTGCCGACCGTGCCGACCATCGCGCCGAAGAAAGGGCATGACGACGCGACGGCGGCGGCCCTGCGCGAGAACACCTTCCGGCTGTCCTGCCTGGCGCCCTTGCTGGGCATGCCGGAAGTGACGCTGCCATTGGCGACAGCCAACGGCGCGCCGATCGGCCTGTCCCTGCTCGGCCCTGTCAATGGCGACCGCATGCTGCTCGACGCAGCGCGACGAATCGGCCGGCCGTGAAACGGCGGCGCCCATGGCCCTGATCAGACCGGAGGCAGGTCGCTGGTGGGTGCTGAGCGCCATGGCAGGCGTTTTGGGCCTGACCGTGCTCGACGAAACCGTGATCGGCGTGGCGCTGGACACGATCGCCTCCGATCTCTCGATGTCCAGTGTGGAATCGCACTGGGTGGTGAACGCCTACCTGCTCTCCTTCACCTGCTTTGTCGCGGTGGCGGGCCGGCTGGGCGACGTGCTGGGGCTTTCCCGGCTGTTCTATGTCGGCACCGCGATCTTCGCCTTGGCATCGCTTGCCGCCGGCCTAGCCCAAGGTGGCGCGTGGCTGATCACCGCGCGGGCGGTTCAGGGCATGGGGGCCGCGATCATCTTTCCGACCTCGATCGCCACAATCTCCCGCGCCTTTCAAGGCGAGCATCGCGGCACGGCATTCGGCATCCAGGTCGGCATCGCCGCCTGTTTCATGGCGTCGGGACCGCTCGTCGGCGGCTTCTTCACCTCTGTGGTCTCGTGGCGCTGGATCTTCTGGATCAACCTGCCGATCATCGCGCTGATCGTGGCGATCGTGTTGGCCGCAGGCGAGCGAACCGCCAACCACGACGAGTCTGGTCCCGCCAAAGACAAGCATGCGTTCGATTTCACCGGATTGGCATTGCTGATCGGCGGCCTCTGCGCGCTGGTAATCGCCCTGATGCAGGGGGTGGAATGGGGCTGGCTGTCGTCGGCCATCCTGGCCCTGTTTGGCGCCGGCATTGTGTTGATCGTGGTCTTTGTCCTGACCGAACTGAAGGTATCCGGACCGCTGATCGAGGTGCGGTTGTTGCGCATCTCGACCTTCACCGGCGGCAACATCGTGTTTGCGATGTTTCAGTTCAACAAGATCGCCATCTTCGTCTTCGTGCCGCTGTTCCTGCAGCAGGTGTTGGACAGATCCGCCATCGAGGCGGGCTTGGGCACGCTGGCCGCGGTCGTTCCCACGCTGTTGACCTCCTATCTCTCGGGCCGATCCACGGATCGGTTCGGGTCACGCCGCCCGCTCCTGATTGCGCTGCTTGTCAACGGGCTGGCCACTTTGGGTATTGCCTATGGTGCGGATCAGGGCAGCTATGGCTGGATGGTCGGGCCCCTGATCTTCTGGGGCTTCTCCCTGCCCTTCATCGCCACGACCTCGCGCCGATCCTTGATGAGCGCGGTACCGCAAACCCATCAGGGGCAAGCCAGCGGTGTGAACCTGACCATTCAGATGATGGGCGGCACGATCGGCATGGCGCTGTGCAGCACCGTGCTGCTGGCAACGGGCTCGTTCGGTCTGGTCTTTGTGATGACGGGTGCCTTGCTGCTGCTGACGCTGATCGTCGCCTGGCTGATGGTCGAACGACCGGGGGCAGCAGCGGCGCCTAGCGCCTAACGGAGCGGCTTCTCAGATCCGATCGAGCAGGGGCGCGGGGTCGAAACCCTTGTCGAGCGCCCCGGCCGTCTGGCCCCGGTCGCCGCTGAGCCGCGTGGCGACGAAAGCGTCCGCCACTGGTTCCGCGCCAGCCCGCAACAACAGGGAGGCTTGCAGCAGCACGGCCAGGTCTTCGACGAACCAGCGCGCCTCGCGCTCGTCGACGCCGCCGCTCCAGCGCTGGAGCGTGTGGTCCAAGGCCGCGTCGTAGGCCCGATTGCCGCCGCGCGCGAAGTTCAGCTCGGCGACCAGCGCCTCAAGCGCGATCGGGTCGCGCGCCAGGGTCCGCAGCGCGTCGAGACAGATGACGTTTCCGGACCCTTCCCAGATCGAGTTGAGCGGCGCCTCGCGATAGAGCAGCGGCAGCGGGCTATCCTCGACATAGCCCGCACCACCCAGACACTCCATCGCCTCATAGACGAGGGCTGGGCAGCGCTTGTTGGCACTGTACTTGGCCAAAGCCACGGCCAAGCGGGCGAAGGATCCTTCGGCCTCGTCCGTGGCACTGGCGTCGAAGGCGCGGGCGACACGCAGGCCCAGCGCCAGCGCGCCCTGCCAGTCGAGGGACAGGTCGGCCAGGACCGCCATCATCAGCGGCTGATCGATCAAGCGGCGGTGAAAGGCCATGCGATTGCGGCACCACCAGACGGCCTCGGCCAATGCCGCACGCATCAGGCCCGCCGGCGCCATGGCCGTGTCCAGCCGCGTGTGGTGGACCATCTCGACGATCGTCTTGACCCCGGCGCCTTCGTCGCCCAGCCGCTGCGCCCAGACCCCGTGAAACTCGATCTCCGCCGAGGCGTTGGACCGGTTGCCCAGCTTGTCCTTCAGCCGCATCAGATGGATGGCGTTGCGCGCGCCGTCCGGTCTCCAGCGCGGCGCCACAAAGCAGGTGAGACCGTCCGGGGCCTGGGCGAGGGTCAGGAAAGCGTCGGACATCGGTGCAGAGCAGAACCATTTGTGCCCGGTCAACCTGTATCCGTCACCATCCGGCTCGGCGCGGGTCGTGTTGGCGCGAACGTCGGAACCGCCCTGCTTCTCCGTCATCGCCATGCCCATGGTTGCGCCCGATTTCTCCGTCGCCGGGCGCGACGTCGGATCGTAGGCGCGCGACAACAGCCGGGGGCGCCACTCCGCCTCCAGCCCCGGATCGGCGCGAAGCGCCGGCACGGCGGCGTAGGTCATGGTCATCGGACAGCAGACGCCGGGTTCGACCTGCGACATCAGATAGACCATCGCCGCGTGGGCGACATGGCCGCCCGGCATGTCGGCCGACCAAGCGCGCGCGGCATAGCCGGCAGCGATGCCCCGGCCCAGCAAATCGTGATACGCCGGATGATAGGCGACCTCGTCGATACGTCGACCGCCGCGATCGAACGCCCGGAGTTCCGGCGGATAGCGATTGGCCAGGCGGCCTTGCTCGCGGGACTCGGCACGACCGATGTCGGCGCCGAAAGCGGCCAGGTCGGCCGCGTGCCTGTCGGCGCCCCCGCGCGCCACCGCCTCGCGCAACGGCGCGTCGTCCCGCCAGAGATCGACGTCGCCGCGTGGCGGCGGCTGGTTGATCACCTCATGCGTGTCCAGCACGCTGCGCGGATGGCGCGCCATGGCGGGCCGCCTCCGTTTCCGTCAGGTCCGCCTCAGTCTGCGCCCAAGTGGTTCGGACGCCAAGCAGATGCCGCCATTTCGGGCGCTAGAGATACCGGAACGACCAGTAGGCCAGCGATTCCTGGTCCAGCTCTTCGAGATCAGCCGAGTCCTGCCACTCGCGGATCAGACCGAAGAGGCCGCGCCGCTTCGGGTCCATGCTCATCATCTTCTCATTCATGTGGCGCAGACGGCGAACGAGGGTCTTCATGAACTCCGCCGCGCGTTCCGGGTCGTCCTGCAGCGCACTTGTGAACTCGTCGTACGAGGTGACGGCACACTTGGTGTCGGTATTGGCGACGACGGTCGCCGAACGCGGGCCGGGGTCGATCAGGCTCATCTCGCCGAAGATTTCGCCCTCGCACAAGGTCCCCAGGCTTTTTTCTTTCTTGCCCTCGCCAACCTTGATCTCGACCTCTCCTTCCAGGATCTGAAAGGCGGAATCGCCCTCCTCCCCCTGCGACAAGATCTTTTCGCCAGCGGTGAATGTCTGGATGCGCACCGGTCGTACCCCCCGAAGTTGAGCGAGAACTGCATGAATGCCGCGCGTCGCGCGATGCCCCGAAATCGCACGCTTTGCCGATCAGGTCCAGAACATCCGGGCATGACCGATCCGCCTATCGCGCGCGTGCAATCGAAACTTGACCGAATCCGCCTGGCTCGCAACCATCGCGGTCTCATCATCGGGAGATTCGAACCGTGAGCGATACCGCGCCGCGACCAAATGACAGCCCGTCAGGCTATGTCGAGCCGGGCAAGGACAATGTTCAGCTGATCTACATTCTCTATCTGGTCGGTTTCGTGATCGGCATCACCGTGCTGATCGGTGTAATCATGGCCTACATCAACCGGGGCCAGGCCTCCGGCTGGGCGCAAAGCCACTACACCTATCTAATTCGAACCTTCTGGATCGGGCTGCTGTACGGCATCGCCAGTTTTCTCCTGGCGTTCATCATCATCGGTTTCGCCACCGCCGTGTTGACGGCCATTTGGATGATCATCCGCTGCGTGAAAGGCCTGCAATTCGCCGGTCGGCGTGATCCGGTGCCCAACCCGGAGACCTGGCTGTGGTAGCCGGCGGAAGCGGCTAGTTGGCTGGCGCCTCGTCCGTCAGCCGGCTGCCCATGATGTGGCCGACGACCTCTTGCCGGGTGACGTCCTCACGCCGCATTTGGGCCGTCACCCGCCCACCATGCATGACCGCGATCCGGTCGGCGCAGCGGAACACATGCTCCAGATTGTGGCTGATGACCAGAAGGGTCAGGCCCTGGTCGCGCAGCCTGCTGATGATGCTCAGCACGCGCTCGGTTTCCTCCACGCCAAGGGCGGCGGTCGGTTCATCCATGATGATCAGTCGGGCGTCGGAGTCGATCGCGCGGCCGATGGCAATCGCCTGTCGCTGGCCGCCGGACAAGACATAGGCGCTGGCGTACGGGTTGTGGATGGCGATGCCGACACGGTTTTCAAGCACAGATAGGGCCTCTGCCCGCATCGCATCACGGTCCAGAACGCGGATCAGCCCGCCGAGATAGGATTTCATCTTCTCTCGGCCGAGAAAGAAATTCCGGGCCAGATCGAAGGTGCCGACCAGGGCCAGGTCCTGGTAGATCGCCTCGATCCCCAAGCGCCGCGCCTGGTCGGGGTGGGCGACGGTGATCTCGCGCCCGTCCAGGACGATGGAGCCCGCATCGGGCTGGTGCACACCCATGATCGCCTTGATCAAGGTCGACTTGCCGGCACCATTGTCACCGACCAGCGCCAGCACCTCGCCCTTGCGCACCTCAAGGTCCGCCCCTCGCAGGGCCTGAACCCCGCCGAAGCTCTTCTGCACCCCCTTCAGGGACAACAGCACCTCCCCCGCTTCGATCGCGGGGGAGGCCTGCCTGCTGGCGTCAGTTGCCGGCACTTTCCAGCTCCGCCTCGATCTCCGGCCAGTTTTCCATCAGTTCCAGCGCGTCCACCGGCACGCTGTTCAAGATGTCCTCCCGCGAGGACACCATGACCATGTCCAGCGGGTATTGCTGCGCGATGTCCTCGCCGCGCGCATGCCCGGCAATGGCCTCGGCGATGTAGCGCCCGCTGCTCTGGCTGTCGCGGAAGATCGAGCCGCGGATCAGCCCTTCCCAGATCATGTCCAGCTCCGGCGGCACCGCGCCAAAGCCGAACACGGCGACATCGTCGCGGCCCATGCCGGCCAGCGCCCCGGCGACACCCATCGCCATCGCACTGTTGCCCGCGTAGATCGCGCTGACATCCGGGTTGGCTAGGATCAGACGCTCGGTGGCGTCAAACGCCCTGGCCTGTTCCCAATAGGCATAGTGTTCGAAGCCGATATCGACGCCCGCGTCCGTCCAGATGTCGCGTGCCGTGCCGACGCGCTGCTCGGAGATCTGGTTGCCCGGCTCGGCGAACATGAGGCCGACGCTGTCGCCCTCCGCCAAGACGTTCTCCAGCGCCCAGTTGGCCGTGACCTCTCCGCCCTCGGCGTGGGAGTAGCCGCTATAGGCCAGCACGTCGACACCGGCATCCTCCGGGTGAACATCCAGATGATTGATCACGATGATCGGAATGCCGGCCTCGTTGGCGGACTGGATGGCCGGAACAATGCCGAAATAATCGATCGGGCCGACGATGATGTAGTCGACGCCCAGCGTGATCAGGTCTTCGACGATGTCCAACTGCTGCTGGATGTTGGCCTCTTGCGCCGAGGCGCGCGCGATGAACTCGATGTCCACACCCTGGTTTTCCATTTCGCCCTGGAAACCGGCCGCGAACTGGCCGAAATAGTCCAGCGTGTCGTAAACCGGCGGCGCGTAGCCGATCGTGAGCGTGTCTTGGGCCAGGGCCGTCGTGCCGGCCAGCACCATCGATGCGGTCAGCGCCACGCCTATCGCATTGATCTTCATGATATTTCCTCCCTTAAGGTTCGGTTTCGCCGCGCGGACCTTTTGGCCCGCGTCATCCCCCCGACATGCCTTGGCGTCGGAACCTGTAAAGCTGAATGGACACGGCCAGGACGAGCGTCAGGCCGATGACGAGCTGCTGCCAATAGAACGGCACATTCATCAACAGCAGGCCGTTCTCGGCCACGCCGAGGAAGATTGCGCCCAGAAGCGTGCCCTTTGGGCACGCTTCTGGG
>JBCBSH010000222.1:0-6960 GCA_039819285.1 Pseudomonadota bacterium | reverse complement strand
AAGACTCAATGCCCTCAGCTCTGTCCGGCGGCATGCAGCAGCGCCTCGCCATCGCCCAGGCCCTGGCCCTGAAGCCCAAGATCATGTTGCTGGACGAACCCTTCGGCGCGCTCGATCCCGGCATCCGTATGGACATGCATGTGCTGATGCGCCGCATCTGGCGCGAGACGGGCATGACCGTCTTCATGGTCACCCACGACATCAGCGAGGCCTTCGCCCTGGGCACCCGCGTGCTAACCTTCGACAAAGTCCGACACGACCCCCAAGCGCCCGAAGCCTATGGCGCCACCATCACCTACGACCTGCCACTCGACGACAAGACGGAGAAGGACGCGTTCAATGGTCCCAGCTAGGAACGACACCAAAGGATCAAGACGGGCGGGCCTGCGCGCCACGCCATTGCCGGGCAGCCGCCGTGCCCATCATCCGGATCTCAGTAAGCTGCGTGGCTGGCAGGCGGCGCGCGACGAGGCCGGACTGCCCGAAGGCAGATGGCAGGAGGAAAAGGCCTGGGCCCTGCGCATGGGACTGACCGGATCGGACTCGCTCGCTGACAAATCGATCCCGACCTTCGCGCGAGGCGAACTGCCCCATTATGCCGGCATCAACACGTTCCTGAAGGCACCCTATGCCGAGGACGCGACCGAGGTCGGCCACTACGACGCGACCATCCTGGGCGCCCCCTTCGATGGCGGCACGACCTACCGGCCAGGCACCCGCTTTGGGCCGCAAGGCATTCGCAAGATTTCGGCGCTCTACACGCCCTACAACTACGAAATGGCGATCGATCTGCGCGAGCAGATGACGCTTTGCGACGCCGGCGACATCTTCACCATCCCGGCTAACATCGAAAAAACCTTCGACCAGATCAGCCGGGCCTGCGCCCATGTCTTCTCATCCGGCTCTATGCCGATCATTTTGGGCGGCGACCATTCGATCGGCTTTCCGACCGTGCGCGGCCTCGCCGAATGCACGTCCAAAACCATCGGCATCATCCATTTCGATCGGCACGCGGACATCCAGGAGAAGGATTTGGATGAGCGCATGCACACCACGCCCTGGTTCCATGCCACCAACTTACCCAACGTGCCGGCGCGCAACCTGGTCCAGGTCGGCATCGGCGGCTGGCAAGTGCCGCGCGAGGCGGTGAAGGTGGCGCGCGAGCGCAATACCAACATCATCACCATGGGCGATATGGAGCGCATGGGCGTCGACAAGACGGCCGAGATGGCCTTGGAGATGGCCTGGGAGGGCGCCGACATGGTCTACATGTCCTTCGACATCGACAGCATCGATTGCGGCTTCGTGCCCGGCACCGGTTGGCCGGAGCCGGGCGGTTTCCTGCCGCGCGAGGCGCTGGGGCTGGTGCAGCGTGTGGCTGCCGAGGGCCTGTGCGGCATGGAGATCGTCGAGGTCTCGCCGCCCTACGATACGTCGGACATCACGGCCCTGATGGCGACGCGGGTCATCGTGGACGCGTTGGGCTCCATGGTCGCCGCCGGCAAGCTCGGCGCGCATAAACGTCATATCGACAAGCCGGTCTCTATCCCGCATGGCGACTTCGACGGTGCGAGGTGGTCCAATGCCTCATGACCATGCTGGGCTGGGGCATAACCACACCCACGCCGATCATCTGCACTCCCACATGCCGGAGCAGACGGCGGCTGAGGATCTAAAGGCGCTGGCCGAGCAGTTCATCGACGGCTTTAGGGAGGCGGCCGACAAGACCAGCTATCTGCGCCTGACCGGCATTCCGTTCCAGATCGAGACGGAAGGCGGGCCGACCTTGAAACTGGTCGATGTCGAGATGACGACGGGCTGGCAGGTGGGTACGGCATCGCCGGCCTTCGGCTCACCCGATCTGTCGTACCTGCCGTTGCCGGGCGATCTGGTTGCGGAACGCATCAATCTGCATTTTGTCTACGTCTCGCTCAAGGAACGTCGGGACGTCGATCTGCGGGAAATCTTGCGACCGAAGGTCGAGGGCTATACCGCGCCCTGATCCCCGTGTGTAGACTGGCCCGATCACAGCGGGTGCCGGGTCACGGCGCCTGAAATCGGGTCATCACGATGGGAAGGCTGCGGTGGCGGAACCGAAAAACGCGGTGCTGATCGGCCTGGGCATGGTCTCTGGCACGCATTTGGCCGCCTTGGCGGACCTTAACGACAGTGTGCGCCTTTATGGCGTGTTGGGACGCAGCCCGGAGCGGCTGTCGTCGTTTCTGGCCAAGGCGTCGGAGTTCGGGATCACACCGCGCACCTACCGCGATGTCGCCGAAATCGCGGCCGATGGAGCGATCGATCTCGCGATCATCGTGACACCGCCGAACGCCAGGCTGGAGTTCGTGGAACCGCTGAGCCAGGCCGGCATCCCGATCCTGATGGAAAAGCCGGTCGAGCGGACGACGGAGGCGGCCGAACGAATGGTCGCGCTGTGCGAATTGCGCGGCGTGCCACTGGGCATCGTCTTCCAACTGCGCATGCGTGCTGCTGTGCAGAAACTCGCGACAGTGTTGGCGGAAGGCGGCTTGGGCGATATCAGGCTGGTGGAAATCTCCGTGCCGTGGTGGCGCGATCAAGCCTATTACGACGAGCCGGGGCGCGGCACCTACGAGCGGGACGGGGGCGGCGTGCTGATCTCGCAAGCCATCCACACGCTCGATCTGGCGCTCAGCCTCGCCGGCCCGGTGCGGCAGGTTCAGGCCATGGCCAGGCGCACGGCGTTCCACGACATGGAGTCGGAGGACTTCGTGACTGCCGGCCTCGATTTCGAGAGCGGTGCGGTCGGCTCGCTGGTGGCCAGCACGGCGAGCTATCCAGGCGGGCCGGAATCGATCACGCTGCACGGCACGCTGGGCTCGGCCGTGATGGTCTCGGGCAAGGTCACGCTTACCATGCGGTCGGGCGCGGTCGAGGAGTTCGGCGAGGATGCCGGCACCGGCGGCGGGGCCGACCCCATGGCCTTCACCCATGGCTGGCATCGGGACATCATCGCCGATTTCGCGGCGGCCCTCGACGAGGGGAGGGCGCCTTTGGTCACAGGCCGCGAGGCGCTGCGCGTGCACGCGCTGATCGACGCGCTGATCCGGTCAACCAACACCGGCCAGGCCCAGCCGGTCGCGCAGGGGGGTTGAGCCATGTCTGCACCAATCCGGTTTGCCGCCATCGGCCTTGATCATCGCCACATCTACGGCCAGGCGGAGCACATGCTGGCCGTCGGCGGAGAGTTCGTCGGCTGGTGGACCGAGGGCGAGCCGACCACGCTGGAAGGCTTTGTGAAGCGTTTTCCCGACGTGCCGCGCGTCGCCGAACGCGCCACGCTGCTTGAAGACCCGAGCATCGATCTGATCCTGATCGCCGACGTACCGGTCCGGCGCGCCGATCGCGCGATAGAGGCCATGGCCCATGGCAAGGATGTCATGACCGACAAGCCCGGCTGTACGACGCTGGCGCAGCTCGATGCCTTGCGTCGGTCCGTCACTGACACGGGCCGTATCTGGTCGATCGACTTCTCCGAGCGGTTCGAGGTGCCGAGCGTGACCCGTGCCGCCGAACTGGTCGACGCCGGCGCCATCGGCAAGGTCGTGCAGACCGTCGGCCTGGGGCCGCACCGGCTGAACCGCGCCACGCGGCCAAGCTGGTTTTTCGACCGCGAAGCCTATGGCGGCATCCTGTGCGACATCGCCTCGCACCAGGTCGACCAGTTTCTGTTCTTCACCGGCTCGGAGGATGCAGAGGTCGTGCACGCCGCCACCGCGAACCACGCCAATCCGGGCGACCCGGGCCTGCAGGATTTCGGCGAGATCGTGCTGCGCAGCGCGAGCGGCCACGGCTACATAAGGGTCGACTGGTACACCCCTGACGCACTGCCGACCTGGGGGGACGGCCGGCTGACCATCCTGGGCACTGAGGGCTATATCGAGCTGCGCAAATACGTCGATGTCTGCGGCGAGCCGGGCACCGACCATCTGATCCTGGTGAACAATGAGCGGTGCGAGAGGTTCGACTGTGCCGACGCCGAACTGCCGTATTTTGAACGCCTTGCGGCCGATATCAGGAACCGGACGGAAACCGCGATGCCGCAGAGCCACGCCTTCAAGGTGACCGAACTGGCACTGAAAGCGCAGCAATTGGCCGAGGCTGGCGGACGGGGGCAATGACGGCCCCAATCCGGGTCGCCATTTTGGGCGCTGGCATTGGCGCTCAGCATCTGACGGCCTATCGCGCGCTGCCCGACCGGTTCGAGGTCGTGACCCTCTGCGACCGTGATCGCGATCGGGCGGCGGAGGCGGCAGCCGGCGGTGCCGCGCCGACGATTGAAACCGACCTTGACGCAGCGCTCGACGATCCAAGCCTTGACCTGATCGATATCTGTCTGCCGCCGGCCCTGCATTTCGAGATCGCCAAACGGGCACTCGAGGCTGGCAAGCATGTGGTCTGCGAAAAGCCGCTGGTCGGATCGTTGCGTGAGGTCGACGAACTCGCGGATCTGGCCGAGGCAAGCGCGCGCGTTCTGGCGCCGGTGTTCCAGTACCGCTACGGGCCGGGTTTGGCCGCGCTGAAGGCGCTGATCGCGAACGGTCTGGCGGGCAAACCCTATGTTGCCAGCTTGGAGACCCATTGGAACCGGGGCGCCGACTACTACGCTGTCCCGTGGCGCGGCACTTGGGCGGGCGAGAATGGCGGCGCGATTTTGGGCCACGCCATCCACGCCCATGATCTGCTCTGTTATGTGTTAGGGCCCGTTGCCAGGGTCTCGGCTTCAATCGCGACGCGGGTCAACCCGATCGAAACCGAGGACTGCGGCGCCGTCCAATTCACGATGGAAAGCGGCGCGCTGGCGACCAGCTCGATCACGCTCGGCGCGGCCGACAACACCACGCGCCTGCGCTTCTGCTTCGAGGGGCTTACGGCCGAGAGCGGCAGCCTACCGTACGCGCCGGCCGAGGATGCCTGGCGGTTTCTGGCGCGTGATCCCGATCGCCAGGGCGAGGTCGACGCGATCGTCGCATCCGCCAGCACGGCCAAGCCGGGCTTTGTCGGCTTCTTTGCTGCGCTCGCGGATGCCATTCGGGGGGCGCCGGGCGCCGAGGTCACGGTTCAGGACGGGCGGCGCTCGATCGAGTTGGTGACGGCGATCTATCGGTCGGCGCGTGGAGGTGCGCCAGTCGACCTCCCATTGGGCGATGACGATCCCGCCTATGGCGGCTGGCAGCCGGCCTGACCCTTCGGATCAGGCCCTACGCAGCGATACCGTTGGCGATCGTCAAGCCGTCGGCGTCGAACAGATGCAGGTTGGCGCGGTTCAGCTTCAGATGCAGGGCTTGGCCTTGTTCGACCGGCAATTGGCCGATCTGATGGACCGTGAGCTGCGGCATGCCCTCGGCGGAACAATAGAGATAGGTTTCCCCGCCAAGCTGTTCGGAGAAATCGACCTGAACGGTGATATCCGCTGCGTCAGCCTCCGTGATCTGAAGATGTTCCGACCGCACGCCAAAGGTCACCTTTTGCCCGGGAACAAGACCGTCGACCGGCGGGATGCCGATTCTGTGGGGGCCGGCGACGAGGGTATCTGGCTCCACGGTCGCCTCGATCAGGTTCATCCGGGGCGAGCCGATGAAGCCGGCGACGAACATGTTCTGCGGCGTGTTGTAGAGGTCGAGCGGGCGTCCGGTCTGTTCGACCACGCCGCTTTGCAGCACGACGATCTTGTCGGCCAGAGTCATGGCCTCGATCTGGTCGTGGGTCACATAGATCATCGTGCCGCCGATGCTCTTGTGCAGGGCCGCCAGTTCCTTGCGCATGGTTACGCGCAGCTCTGCGTCCAAGTTGGACAGCGGCTCGTCGAACAGAAATGCCTTGGGGTCGCGCACGATCGCCCGACCGATGGCGACACGTTGGCGCTGCCCGCCCGACAGCGCCTTGGGCCGGCGTTGAAGATACGGCGTGATCTGCAGCATGTCGGCGGCGGCCCTCACCCGCTGCTCGATCTCCGGCTTCGGCAGCTTCGCGTTTTCCAGACCGAACGCCATGTTCTTGTAAACGGTCATGTGCGGGTAGAGCGCGTAGGATTGGAACACCATAGCCAGACCACGCTCCGACGCGGTGATCCGGTTCACGACATCGCCGTCGATCAGAATGTCACCTTCTGTGACGTCCTCCAAACCCGCGATGATGCGCAGAAGCGTGGATTTGCCACAGCCCGACGGGCCGACGAAAACCACGAACTCGCCACTGTGGATATCGAGGTTCACGCCATGGATGACCTCGACCGTGCCGTAGGATTTGCGGATGTCTTTCAGAAGGATTTCAGTCATCAATCTTCCCCTAGCGGCTGCGCATCATGGCGGCGAGCCTCGGTTCGGCGCGCTGCATCCATAAGGGCGGCAGCCCCTTCAGTATCTGGCCGACATCGTCCAGCATCATGTCGCGGATGCGCTGGTAGGACGCCTCCAAACCGCCCGCGAGGTGGGCGGAAAACAGGACATTCGGCGTGTCCCGAAAGCCGGCATCATCCGGCACCGGTTCCTCCGGGTAGACATCGATCGCCGCGCGGAACCTTCCCTCGGCGGCGAGGCCCAGTAGGGCCTTGAAATCCACGATCTCTGCCCGGCTGGCGAGGATCACACAGGCGCCGTCGCGGATCGTCGAAAGCTTCGCCCGGTCAAGAAAGCCCTCATTGTCGGTCGTGACGCCCGCCAGCAGGAAGAGGAACTGGCTGTCCGCCAAGACCTTATCGAGCGAGGCCGGCACCAGCCCCTGTGCCGCCAGATAGCCATCAGACAGCCAAGGGTCATGGGCCGCTAGCGTGCAGCCAAACGGCCGAAGGAGCGCGGCCAGCTCCCGCCCGAGATTGCCAAAGCCGACGAGCCCGACATCGGCGCCGTACAGGCTGTAGGCGCGCCCGTTGCCGGCCACGCCATAGGCTTCCTTGCCGTCGCGAAACAAAGTGTCGGCCTG
>JBCBSH010000221.1:0-6979 GCA_039819285.1 Pseudomonadota bacterium | reverse complement strand
CCTCTTTTTTGTGCGCGTAACGCACTCTGGCCATGTTTTTTGAAGTGCATTCCCCACACTGACCTGGCAGTCCTTGTCAATCGAAACGAGCCAGGGTTTGGGCCACGACATGACCGACTCGACCGAGACGCCCCCCGACTCTGCAAAACCAGTTGGCGATCGCATATCGCTCGATGATCTAGGGCGGCAATTGCAGCCCGCCGTCGGCCGCCTGGAAACAGAGCGCCAGGCCGTGCGCAAAGGCATGCTGACGCGGGCGGGCGCCGGCATTGGCGGCGGTGTTGTGCTGGCGCTGCTGCTTTGGCTGTTCGGCGTCGGCCTCTTCATTCCCATCATCATCTTCGTGCTGGGCACGGTCGGCGGCGTTGCGCTGGCGAGTTGGCACGTGCGTTCGTTCAAGGACCGGGCCGCCTCGGCGCTGGCGCCACCCATTGCGGCGGCGATCGGCGAGATGGACTATGAGCGCAGCCCGTTCGCGCTGCCCGAGGTGGAAGACTTCTTCGATCTCAAGGTCGTGCCGCGCGGCAACCGGACCCAATTCGCGGACTGCCTGCGCGGACGCCATCGCGGCACCGACTTCTTCTTGGTCGAATGCAAGATCGTGAAGCGGACGCAGACCCATAGCCAGGGCAAAACACGCAACAGGTCGACGACCGTCTTCAACGGGTTGTTGGTGCGGGTCTCGGTGCCGATCTCATTTGACGGGACGGTCTTCATCGGGCGCGACTTCGGCAATATCGGCAACTGGCTGAGCGGTCTGGTCAAGAAGATCGGCGACATGCAGCCGGTCACCTTTCCCGACAGCGCGTTTGAACAGCACTATGAAGTCTATGCCGACAATGAAGACACCGCCCGCCGTCTGATCGGCAAGGACTTCGCGGACGCCATGGTGCGCATCGACGACATGGCAAAGGGCGGACGGCCGCGCGCGGCGTTTTCGAACGGCCGGTTCTATCTCTCCCTGCCCTGGCGCGGCGGCTTCATGGAGCCGGTCGGCGTTTGGCGCAAGATCGACATGTCGCCAGAATGGCTGCAGGAAATCGTCGACGAGATGACCCTGCCCCACCGCATCATCGACACGCTGCATGGGGATGGGTGAGGCTAGAAGGATTTACGCCAGCCCAAAAAGAAAGCGGCGCCCGGATTGGGCGCCGCTCCACTGGCTTATCGGTCGTTGACCGTTAGGCCGCCTGGGCTTCGAGCTGCTTGTTGGCGGAGCCTGCGATTTCGATCGTGCGGGGCTTCAGGGCCTCGGGCACCTCGCGGGCAAGCTCGATATGCAGCAGGCCGTTTTCCAACCGCGCGCCGGTCACCTTGATGTAATCGGCAAGCTGGAAGCGGCGCTCAAACGCGCGCCCGGCGATACCGCGATAAAGGTATGAGGTCTCTTCGCCCTCATCCTTGCGGGCATTGCCCTTCACGGTCAGCGTGTTCTCGTTGGCGACAATCTCAAGATCATCCTCGCCAAAGCCTGCCACGGCCATCGAAATCAGATAGCTTTCATCGCCGGTCTTGACGATGTTGTAGGGCGGGTAGGACGTGGTCGCGTCCTGCTGAAAGGCATTGTCGAAAACGCGGGAAATTCGGTCAAAGCCAACGGTGGACCGAAACAGCGGAGACAAATCAAACGTACGCATTGGTTATCCTCCTAAGAAGCGATACCTGTGATGTGGGGCGTGCCACCTTGGCCCCGCCCTCGCCGCGCGCCTTCCGGAGAAGCCGCGAGGCTGGATTTTCGTCGACCGGCCCATCATCGGCGCCGCGTCCACCGTGTATACATAGGAAGCGGCCGGACGGGCTTCAAGACCCGCTAAGGCTTTGAGATTATTGGTCTATGCCTGAAGGCTCGCGACCTCGAACGTCGATTTGCTACCGACATGCTTGGCATCGGTGGCGAGCCATTCGGCGGTCGCCTCGCGGCCCAGCGAGAACAGCTCGCGCAAGAATCCGAGGTCGCCATTCAGCTTCGACGAGGCGCCGAAATGGCCCATCTCCGCCTCCTTGCCGATCATGTGCAGATACATCGGCTTGAGGCCGCTTTGTCCGTCGGCGAGCTGGTGTTCGGCGAGCAGGCGATTGATCAGGCCCAGCGCCCGTGCCTCGCGCATGAAGGTGGCGTTGAAGCTGATCTCGTTGACCCGGTTCATGATCGCGGTGCCGCTGCGCGGTACGTCGTCCCGCTCAATCGGGTTGACCTGGACGACCAGCACGTCGCGCGCCTCGCAGGCGTGGATCAAGGGATAGAGCGTCGGATTGCCCATATAGCCGCCGTCCCAGTACTCCTCGCCATCGATCTCGACGGCCTGGAATAGGAACGGCAGGCAGGCCGAGGCCAACAGGGCATCGATGGTGATGTCTTCGCCGGCAAAGACCCGAAGCCGGCCCTTCGCGACGTTTGTCGCGCTGACATAGAGCCTTGGCAGTTGCGATTGGCACAGACAGTCGATGTCGACCAGCTTGTCCAAAACGTCGCGCAGCGGGTTCCAGTTCAGCGGATTGAACTGATAGGGCGAGGCGACCCGCATCATGAAGTCGAAAGCGACGTAAGCCGGCGACACGTCGAGGTTCGGGCTGCCGGTCAGACGGCCCAGCCAGTCGGACTGGAACGGGCCGAAGGCGCTGCGCCGCGAGATCTCGACCCAGAGATCCTCAAGCAATTGGCGCGCGCCTTCGCGCCCGCCCTTCGCCAGGCCGCAAGTCAGGATCGCGCCATTGACGGCACCCGCGCTGGTGCCGCTGATGCCCTCGATTTCGTAGCGGCCGTCCTCCAGCAACGCATCCAGCACGCCCCAGGTGAAGGCGCCGTGCGAACCACCACCCTGCAGCGCCAGGTTGATGCGTTGGGGGGACCGTTTCCTCGCGGCCATCTATTGCGCGATCCAGCCGCCGTCCATGGACAGGTTGGCACCGGTCATCTGGTCGGCGGCCGGCGAGCAGATGAACACGGCGGCCGCTCCGACTTGTTGCGGCTGAACGAACTGTAGGGACGGCTGCTTGCCGCCGAGCAGCAGCTTCGCGCCCTCTTCGATCGAAACGCCGTTCTTTTCCGCCAACGCGACGATCTGGGTCTCGACCAGCGGCGTGCGCACCCAGCCGGGGCTGATGGCGTTGCAGGTGACGCCGGTGCCCGCATTCTCCAATCCGACCACCTTCGTCAGCCCGATGACGCCATGCTTGGCCGCGACATAGCCGGCCTTTTCGACCGAGGCGACGATGCCATGGGCGGACGCGGTGTTGATGATGCGGCCCCAGCCGCGCTGGCGCATGCCGGCCACGACCAGCCTGGTGGAATGGAATGCCGACGACAGGTTGATCGCCAGGATGGCGTCCCACTTCGCCACCGGAAAATCCTCGATCCGGTCGGTGTGCTGAATGCCGGCATTGTTGACGAGGATGTCGATGGGACCGTGCGCGGCGACAGCCGCTTCAACCAGCTCTTCGATCTCGTCCGGGCGCGACAGATCGGCGCCGTGATAGCCGACGCTGACACCGGTCTCCTCCGCCAACGCCGAACGGGTCCGTTCGATCGCGTCCGGGTCGCCGAAACCGTTCAGCATCACGTTGGCACCCTCGGCCGCAAGGGCCTGGGCCATCGCCAGCCCGATGCCGCTGGTCGAGCCGGTTACGAGGGCGGACTTGCCGGTGAGCAGGGCCATGGGACTGCACGCCTCCTAAAACGTCAGGATTTGAAGAACTTCTCGGCTTCGCTGAGATGATCCTTGCGGCTGGCGATGACCGCGCGCACGCGCTCGATCTCCGCCTCTAACTGGGCGATATAGTCCTTGAGGTCGTCGATCGACAAGGGGTCGAGGTTGGGTGGTGCGATCTTCGGGCGGCGCGGTTCAAGATCTTCGGGCTCCATCTTTGATCCTTTCCCTCGATTGTGCTGCGCGCAGGGTGCCGGCCAGAGGGCAACTTGCCAAGAGGCACGCCCGGGCGTTACCAAGACGCCGCTCATCCCTGTTCTTGGAGACCATCAATGGCCGAGGCTGCCTCCCCGCCCGCGGAAATGACCGCAATCGAGATCACGGAACCGGGTGCACCGGACGTGCTGCGGCCGGCAGTTTTGCCGGTCCCCAGCTCCGGCGAAGGCGAAGTGCTGATCAAGGTCGCGGCGGCCGGCGTGAACCGGCCAGACGTGTTGCAACGCAAGGGCGGCTACCCCCCACCGCCTGGCGCCAGCCCCCTGCCCGGCCTGGAGGTGGCGGGCACGATCGTCGAAGTCGGCGCGCATGTCGACGGCTGGGCGCAGGGCGATACGGTTTGCGCCCTGGTCGCCGGCGGAGGCTATGCCGAGTATTGCCTGGCACCGGCGCCGCAATGCCTGCCCATCCCCGCCGGCCTCTCCATGGTCGAGGCTGCGGCCCTGCCGGAGACCTTCTTCACGGTCTGGACCAACGTGTTTCAGCGCGGCCGGCTGGTGGCCGGCGAAACCATCCTGATCCATGGCGGGTCCAGCGGCATCGGCACGACCGCGATCCAACTTGCCAAGAGCTTCGGCGCAACCGTGCTGACGACCGCGGGCAGTGACGAAAAGTGTGCCGCCTGCCGCGATCTTGGGGCTGACTGGGCAATCAACTACAGGACCGAGGACTTCGTCGCCGTCGCCAAGGAAGCAACCGCCGGCAAAGGCGTAGACCTGGTGTTGGACATGGTCGGCGGCGACTATTTGCCGCGCAACATCGATGCGCTGGCCGTCGACGGGCGGCATGTGTCCATCGCGTTTCTCAGCGGCGCCAAAGTGGCCTTGGATCTACGACCGGTCATGGTCAGGCGCCTGACGCTGACGGGATCGACGCTGCGCCCACGCTCGGTCGCGGACAAGGCGGCGATTGCCGGGGAACTGCGCGAGAAGGTCTGGCCCCTTCTGGCAGGCAGTGAGGTGCGCCCGGTAATCCACGCGACCATGCCGCTTGAAAGGGCGGCCGACGCCCACGCCTTGATGGAGACCAGCAGTCATATCGGAAAAATCATCTTAGAGACCTGATCCGACAACGTATTTGCCTAGATTGCCGGAAGGCCCTATATGCACGGGTGGCAATTGGTCGCGCGTTGTGATGTTTCGACCGATCGCCCGTCTCTGCAGCAGGATTATCAGGGGCGGACGCGCCCGGCCGCGTGATCGACGGCCGGACGCGCGGCCTCAGTTATCTCCATAGAATCGCCACAGCTAGGTAGGAAAAACCATGTCCCAGCCCTTGATGCCCAAGGCCACAGCGGTTTGGTTGGTCGAGAACACGGCACTCAGCTTCGATCAGATCTCCGAATTCTGCGGCCTGCATGAGTTGGAGATCCAGGCGATCGCCGACGGCGAGGTTGCAATCGGCATGGTCGGCATGGACCCCATCGCCAACGGACAACTGACCCAGGAAGAGATCGACCGCTGCCAGGCCGACCCGTCGGCTCGGCTGAAACTGGCCGTCCACGACATGCCGATGCCAAAGGCGCGCACCAAGGGCCCGCGCTATACCCCTGTGACAAAGCGCCAGGACAAGCCCGACGGCATTTCCTGGCTGTTGAAAAACCATCCGGAACTGAGCGATGCGGCCATCGGCCGGCTGATCGGCACGACCAAGCCGACGATCAATGCGGTGCGCGATCGGACCCATTGGAACAGCGCGAACATCAAGGCGCAGAGCCCAGTCCAGCTTGGCCTGTGCACCTATCAGGATTTGTCGGAGGCGCTGGCCAAGGCCCGCAAACGGGCGGGCATCACGGAACCGCCCGCGGAGGAACAAGCTCCCCCGCCAGAGGCCGAACCGCTCGATGAGCCGTTCGCCCCGGAAAACGTACACTGATCCCAAACGACTTCGGGCGCGCCCATCTGGCGCGCCCGTTCTCAATTCACCGGTCGGAGCCTGCCAGGCCCTCGCCGGCTGCAATCGGCAGTGTGAAACGACAAGGTCAATTGACGGTCAGCCGCGTGATCTCGTCCTTTAGTTTGAGCTTTTCTCGTTTCAGTTCCGAAAGTCGTATGTCGTCTGGATGTGGTCGATGGCCTTCTTCGGTTATCTGGCTGTCAAGATCGGCGTGACGGGCACGCAAGGCTTCGATCCGCTCCATCAACATTCACTTCCTCCATTTGTTGTTTTGTTACTAAATTACCCTTCCGACCCCATCTCTATAAGACTTGTTTTGAATCGACCCCGATTTCAATGAAAAAGAATCGGCGGGCACCTGATTATGGCAAATCAGTTACGCCGAAGGCCACACCCCGAAAGTCTGCGCGGCTCAATCGCCCAAACAGATGCCCAAGCCCCGCGCCGTTCGAACCAACGGTTCGTCCATTTCGATGACCTTGTAGTGGGCGATAGCTTCTTCCAGGGCGACGTCGACCACCTGTCGGTCGGACCAGGCGACCATGCGATCGAACTTGCCCTCGGCGACCAAGTCCACGGCATGAACGCCGAACGCGGCGGCGACCATGCGGTCGCGCCAGCTTGGCGGCGACCCCCGCTGAACATGGCCAAGCACGGTCACGCGGGTTTCCGCGCCCGTCGCGTTCGCGATCTGATCGCTGACATACTCGCCGATGCCGCCAAAGCGCTTTTGACCGTCGGCGAATTCCTTGTGAACGGCCGATCCGTCCTGTGTCTTCACGGCCTCGGACACCACCACCAGCGCGAAGTTCCGCCCCGTGGACCGCACGTGCCTGATCTTCTCGGTGATGCTTTCGATCCGGTAGGGGATCTCCGGGATCAGAATGACGTCAGCGCCGCCCGCAATGCCGGCGGCAAGCGCGATATGGCCGGCGTCCCGCCCCATGACCTCCAAGACCATGACTCGGGCATGGCTGGCGGCGGTCGGTTGAAGCCGGTCCAAGGCCTCGGTTGCGACGACGACGGCGGTGTCGAAACCGACCGACATCTCGGTGTGGCCGACATCATTGTCGATCGTCTTGGGCACGCCGACCAGCCCGATGCCGCTGTCGGCGAAGAGCTTGCGCAGGATGGCAAAGCTGCCGTCACCGCCGATGCCG
>JBCBSH010000220.1:0-7025 GCA_039819285.1 Pseudomonadota bacterium | reverse complement strand
TCCAGGTCCTCGCACTCGGTATCGGCCAACGGGATCAGCGGCACGGGGCCGAGCACGGAGGCGTTGTTGATCAAGACGTCCAGTCCACCGAGCGTGCCGGTGATCTGCAATGCCAGCGGGTAGATGTCGTCCTTCAGCCCGACATCGCCGACAAGGCCCACGGCCCCGGTCTCGGCGGCGACCTGTTTCACGCGGTCGGCCGTGCGGGCCACGAAGGCGATGCGCGCGCCCGCCGCGCTGAGCTGGCGGACAAGCGCCAAGCCGAGGCCCGAGGTGCCGCCGGTGATGGCGATGCGCAGGCCCCGAAATCCGTGATCGGCGGCCGGTTTGAAGTCTGTGATTCCAGTCATGGTTCGTCCTGCTTTCGTGTAAACAGGCTCTATCGCTACAAGTTAAAGTGAACTTGAAGTCAAGCGGAAAATGTGCTCTCGTGCGCGCCATGGAAAAGGTCCTGACGATCAGCGAGATTTCCCGGCGCAGCGGGGTTGCCGCCTCGGCCCTGCGCTTTTATGAGGAACGGGGGCTGATCACGTCGGAACGCGCCGGCTCCGGCCATCGGCGCTATCCGCGTTCGGTGCTGCGGCGTATCGCCTTCATCGTCTTTGCCCAGCGCATCGGGCTGTCGTTGAACGAGATCGGCGAGGAACTTGCCAAACTGCCAGCCGATCGCACGCCCAAGCGCGAGGACTGGTCGCGCCTGTCAGGCACCTGGCTGAAGCGCGTGGACGCGCGCATTGCGGAACTGGAACGGCTGAGGGACGGGCTGACCGCCTGCATCGGCTGCGGCTGCCTCTCCATCGACCGCTGCCAGCTCAGCAACCCGCAAGACCATGCCGGCCGCAACGGCCCGGGGCCGCGCTATTGGATGTGAAGGTAAAGCATCGAAATGGGCGAAGAGGACAAAAGACAGGTTAAAACATCAATCAAAACCACAATATATTAGTCGTCAAAAAGCTCTGCTAGACCATCAAGGCCTGACGGCGACGGTCTGAAAGCAGCGAGGAGGGCAGACGATGACAACGGCGGTCGCGCGGAAACTGGACTCGATTCGAGAGAAGGCCTCGCTGAAGCACATCGACGTGGCCCAAATCCTGGGTGCGCGTCCGGAGACCGTGTCGCGGTGGAATCAGGGGCACGCCTATCCGCACAGATCAACGGAGCTGGCGCTTCTTGAGCTTGAGTTTATCGTCGATAAGCTTTCGGACTTCTATGAACCCAACGAGGCCAGGCAATGGCTATTCTCGCGCCAGAAGCTGTTGGGGGGCGAGTCGCCCGCATCGCTTATTCAGAACGGACGCATCGATGAGGTGATGAAGCTGGTCAATCAGGTTCGCGATGCCGTCTTCATGTGAGCGCCGAGCGCCGCTAACGTGATCCATAGTCCGGAACTGATCGAGCAGATCCTGCGTTTGCCGACGGAGTCGTTCGATGGAACGGTGTTTAGGGCGACCGGTGCGAACGCAGATCCCACTGCCTTTTCAACGACGGGCGGTCGTTGGGCCGCACCGGAAGGTTTCGAGGGCGGCTTTTCGATCCTCTACACGAGTCTTGAGCGTAACGGGGCGGTTCCGGAGGTCGCGTCATATCTTTCGCTGCTGACCCCGTTCCGCGCAAGCCGCTAAAGGTGCACAAGCTCGGTGTTTCCGTCGAAAAGGCCTTAAAGATCGTCGTTGCCGACTTTCCGGCGCTCGGCATCGATCCGAAGTCCTACGATCAGCGCAACTATGATCGCACGCAGGTTGTGGGCGCGGCCATCAACTTTCTGGAAATGGATGGGCTTCTCGCGCCGTCGGCGCGCTGGTCATGCGACAATTTGATGATCTTTGCGAACAGCCATTCGCTCGATGCAAGACTTACCGTTGAGAGCACAGAAGACGTCCATTTCGACGAATGGTCGGCTCTAACTCTGCCGGATCCAACATAGCCGACCGCATGGGATAGAAGACGCCGGTCGATACCTCTTCCCGGACCGGGCAATCACGCCGCCGCCATCGCGTCCCAGAACATGCGCTCGTACCCCTGGATCAGGCGGGCGGCGCGGATGATCTCGCGCGGTTCGACCCCGCGATCGAGATCATCCTGGATGATCTCGGCGGCCTTGTCGTCAAGCGACGGGATGCCGGCAAAACCGTCGAGAAAGGCGGTGTCCTCCGCCGTGAAGCCATAATGCTCGCGCAGGCCCCGGCTGACCTGGCCGCAATTATAGCCCCAGGCCGACAGATTAACGGCCAGGCCGCAGGCGATTTCCGCGGCCGACCCGAAGCTAGCCAGCCAGGCGAAATAGGCGGCGTAGGCGAAGCCCTCCTCCGTCGGCTCGTAGGCCTCCAGATCGTCCTTGCTCATGCCCATCTTGGCGGCCAGTACCAGGATCGTCTTGCGCGCCTCGAATTCCGCCTTCAGATCGTCGGCAAAGAATGCAGCATCGCGCCGGTCGCCAAAGCGGCTGACGAACATCGCGGCCGCGCGCAGATCGCTTTTCCACAGATGATACTGATGCCCGGGAAAGGCCCGCAGCGCCTCGCGGCTGACCTGCCCGGCGCGGACCGCCTTCAGGTATGCGTGCTGGCGGATCTGCGTTTCCGCCTCCGCCAAGGCCGCATGGGTCTGGTTCAGAACCTCTCGTGCGCTCGTCATCACTTCGATCCTACTGAAGGCGAATTGGCAGCGCCTTACTGAAAGCGTCATGCCCTTCCTGTAAGACTAACGGGCCGCGGACTGCTTGTCCCTTTTCGTTTGATCAGATGCCCGGCGCCGTCGGCGACGAGAGGCCCGTGGCCACGGACAGATCCGAAGCGCACCTGTGCTGCGTAGACTATGGGAACCACCATGAGCCATGGCGTGACCAAGATGACTGAGGGCCAAACCGTCTACGTCTCCATCACCGGCCTGCGCATCAAGCGGCCGTGGCATACCGCGCGCTTTATGTGGCATGCGGCGCGATCGATGGGCCAGGCAAAGGGCGCGGACGGCAATGTGAGCGCCGAGGCGCGGACGATCGACGGTGTGCATCACACGCTGACCGTTTGGCGGTCGAAACGGGACATGTGCGCCTTTTTGGTGTCCGGCGCCCATGCCCAGGCCATGAAGGCCTACCCGTCGATCGGCACGGGCATGACCTTCGGGTTCGAGACCGATCGGGTGCCGTCCTGGGACGAGGTGCCGGCGCTGTGGCGTGACAAGGGCAGGGAGGTCTGACGCCGGGCCTGCCTTCCCCGCCGGTCGACATTACCCCGGGCGCTCTTCATAGTCCTGCGGCGCCGTTTCGGCGCCATCGCAATCGGCGGGGGAGGCGTTGACGTGGCCGCTGGGCCTGGGCATCGAAGTGGCAGGCCGTTCCTGGTGGCCCTCGGCGGGCTGTTGGCCTTGGCCGCGGCAATGGGCATCGGGCGGTTCGTCTATACCCCGATCCTGCCCTTCATGATCAGCGGCATCGGCGTCAGCCCGTCCCACGCCGGGCTGATCGCGTCGGCCAACTTCTCAGGCTATCTGGTGGGGGCCCTGATTGCTTCGATCGGTGGCCTGCCTGGCCGTGTGCGGGTCTGGTTCATCGCCGCCCTTGCCGGCAGCGCCGTCACGACGGCGGCCATGGGGCTGACCGAGGCGACAGTCGCGTTCGTGCTGCTGCGGTTCGCCGGTGGCGCGACCAGTGCCTTTGCCATGGTCTTTTCCGCCACCTTGATCTTGGACCGGCTGAGCGCGGCCGGCCGGTCCGGCCTCTCGGCCGTTCACTTCGCGGGCGTGGGCGCGGGTATTGCCGCCTCGGCCGTTTTGGTCGCGGTGCTGGCCGATTTGGGCAGCGACTGGCGGCTGTTATGGCTGGCCAGCGGCGTCTTGACCGTGATCTGTCTGGCGGCGGCGGTGATGTTGGTTGCCCCGCGCCGCGAGGCCGCGCCGAATGCCCAGGCAGGCGCGGTACAAAAGCCGCCCGGCGGGCTGCCGGCTCTGATCGTCGCCTACGGCCTTTTCGGCTTTGGCTATGTGATTACCGCGACCTTCATTTCGGTCATGGTGGTCGAAAAGCCGGCCCTGGCGCCGGCGGAACCCTATGTCTGGCTGGTGTTCGGCCTGGCCGCCGCGCCCTCCGTGCTGATCTGGACCCTGCTGGCGCGGCGCTATGGCGGGATTGTCGCCTTTGCCATCGCCTGCGGCGTGGAGGCGGTGGGCGTCGTGCTCAGCGTCGCCGCGGAAAGCCCGGCCATGGCCTTGGTCGCATCCGCGCTGGTCGGCGGCACCTTCATGGGCATCACCGCGCTGGGGCTGGTCGAGGCACGGTGCCGTGCGCCGGAGCGGGCACGGCGCATCATCGCCCTGATGACCGCCAGCTTCGGCCTGGGCCAGATGGTCGGCCCCTGGCTGGCCGGCCTGCTGCGCGAGGGCACCGGCAGTTTCGCCACGCCCAGCTATCTCGCCGCCGGTGCCCTGGTGCTGGCCGCCGCGATCGTGCTGGCCGGCGCCCTACCGCGACACGCGCGGCCGCTATAGGGTTACACCAAGGGGCATCTGACAGGGAGACCAGCCGTGACCTATCGCGTTGGTGTCTTGGCGAAGACCGGGCTGGTTAGCAACGTTTCCGTTGATCACCCAAAGGCCATCCAACAGATTGTTGGACGTGACCGTCAGCAATACAAAATGTATCGTAGGATTCGGTCACCTAAACGGGTGAGGGTGGAGATTATGACGGACCAAGAAGAGAAGCGCGGAATCGACTATCTGATTGAGAAATCAAGATCTTACAAGATGACACCAGATCAAGAGCAGCAACGCCGAAGAAGCTTCGCGTATGGAAATGCGGCGTTTGAGAACGAACTCATCACCCGCGAGATGATCGCAGAAGAGGATGAAAAGCAGCGTGGCCGCGGAAAGCGGTGACGGTCCGATTCGGCACAGCAGGGCCGAAACACCGACGATAATCACCGATTCCCAAGAGAAGGCTCGTCTCGAATCGGCAAACTCGCTGAGGCTGACGGATCGGGTCAAGGAGATGGTTCTAGATGCGCTTCACGGTGAGCGCCCTTTCAGATTGAGGCCGTCGACCCTACTGGATCTAAATCGGTGCGCGATCGAAGGATTAGACTCGTATGCAGGAAACTGGAGGCCTGCGGGGATCGGCATCGAGAAGAGCAAACATCAGCCCCCAGGCGGACACTTAGTGCCCGAACTGGTCGAAGAGTTGTGCGACTACGTGAACGACAATTGGGCACAGTCGTCGGCGATAAATCTGTCCGCTGTCGTTATGTGGAGGGTCAATTGGATCCATCCATTTACAGACGGGAACGGTCGAACTGCGAGAGCGGCTTCAGAACTTGTTCTTAACGTGAGATCGGGGTTCTTTTTGCCGGGTGTAAAGGCAATCCCCGAGCGGATTCTGCTGCGTAGAGTGGATTATTATGGTTGCCTAGAAGATGCCGACCGCAGATTTGGCGAACTGGGAACGTTGAGCGATGAGGTGGTCTGCGATCTAGCCAGCCTACTGGAGTCGATGTTGGCGCTTCAACTCCAGGATATTCACGAAAAGGCGGCTGAGACTTAGGGACGTGACTATTACCCCTGTTGCCTGAACAAAATTCCCCCCTCAAACCTCCCCCGTCAAAAAGTGCAAGATCGGGATCGTGGCCGAGGCGGCGGCGCGGGCGGCTTTGCCGGTTAGGGTGGCGATGCGTAAGGCTGGTTTGGTGATCGGCATGCGGTCGGGGACGTCGTATTCGTCGAGCGAGATGCGGTCGATCATTTCGGCGTAGTAGGCGGGCGGGAAGGCGCCGCCGAGCACGATCACCTCCGGGTTCAGGAGCTGGACGACGGCGCTGAGCGGTTCGGAGAGCAGGGGCGCCCGGTGGTCGAGCCACTCGGTCAGCCGGTCGGGGCGCCGGTCCAGCAGGTCTTGCAGGAACGGGTTGGTCAGGTCAGTGAGGGTCACGCCCAGATGGCGGGCCAGATCGGTCAGGGTCGGGCGCGGCCCCGGTTCAGGCAGCATGCCGCCGATATTGCCGGCCTGGTTGAAGCCGCCGCGATACATGCGCCGGCCCGTGACAATCTTGCCGCCAATGCCGTGATCGATGATCAGGTAGAACAGGCTGTCGCGCGGGGCGCCGGGGGCGATGGCCTCGGCATAGGCGGGGCCGTCATTCTCCAGATAGACCGGCACGTCGCGGCGGGCGCGCACGCCGTCGCCCAGCGCCTTGAACGGGATGTGACGCTGGGTCGGAGTCAGTTCCGAGATGTGGCCCTGGCGGTCCAGGATGCCAGGCACGGCGACGCCGATGCCGGCAATCATGGTGCGGCGATCGCCTGCCTTCGCCAGCACCTGGTCGATGGCGGCATCGACCTCCGCGACCAAGGCTGGCGGGTCGAAGTCGGTGGGCGGTGGCACGACTTGGCGGACAAGAACGCCGCAATCGAGGTTCAACGCCGCCACATCCAGGCCGCGCGTCGTCAGTTCGACACCGATGCCGAGAACGGCGTCCGGCACGGTCTTTAGCAACAGCGCCGGCTGGCCGCGTCCTTGGGCCGGCGCATCCTCCCGCCTTTCGGTCACCAGCCCATGGTCCAGGAATCGGCCGACCGCCTTGGACAGCATGGCCTTGGAGACCTTCACGATGCGCGCGATGTCGGCCCGGCTTTGGCCGGGATGGGCGCGGATCCACTCCAGAATGCGCCGTTCGGTCGGCGTCAGGGACAGGGCGGGGATGGTCATGCGGTCGCTCAAACGGCGTCGGTGGGCGTCGTCAAGGGTGCGGCGCCGATCGGGCGCCAAAACTTAACGATACCGTCATCGTCTTGAAATGATTCATCGGGCAAGATATTAAGTACACGTTGTGAACTTAATATGACGGTTCGCGCGTGACCGCAAAAGAAATTGCGGCGCTGCGGTCTGGGAGGCGGGGATGCTGCGTGTCGACGACGTCACGAAGACGTTCGAGGATGGTTTCCGGGCGCTGAAGGGCGTCTCGCTGAACGCCGGGCGGGGCGATTTCGTCACCCTGCTGGGGCCGTCGGGCTGCGGCAAGACGACCTTGCTGAAGGTCGTT
>JBCBSH010000219.1:0-7063 GCA_039819285.1 Pseudomonadota bacterium | reverse complement strand
GGTGATGTGCGGCGGCGGCGACCAGGACTTCGCCCGCGCCCAGCCCGTGATCGATTGCTTTGCCCGGTCCTGCGTTCTCCTAGGCCCCGTCGGGTCCGGCCAGTTGACCAAGATGGTCAACCAGATCTGCATTGCCGGCCTGGTTCAAGGCCTGGCGGAGGGGCTGAATTTCGCCCAGAAGGCCGGGCTGGACGGTGCCAAGGTGGTCGACGTCATCTCGAAGGGCGCGGCGCAGTCGTGGCAGATGGACAACCGGGCGCTGACCATGCTGGACGGCAAGTTCGACTTCGGCTTCGCCGTCGACTGGATGCGCAAGGACTTGTCGATCGTGATCGACGAGGCGCGGCACAACGGCTCGCGCGTGCCGATCACCGCGTTGGTCGACCAGTTTTATGCGCAAATCCAGGCCAAGGGCGGCAGCCGCTGGGATACGTCCAGCCTGATCGACAATCTGCGCGACTGATCGTCAGGCGAGCGCTGCCTTTTGGGCGTCGACCAGTTCGGCGACGCCCTTTTCCGCCAGGCCCATCAGGGCGTCGAACTGGCCGCGGCTGAACGGCTCCTGCTCCGCCGTGCCCTGCACCTCGACGATGCCGCCCGCCCCCGTCAGTACGAAATTGGCATCGGCCTGGGCGGAGGAATCCTCCGCATAGTCGAGATCGAGCACCGCGTGGCCCTGATAAAGCCCGCAGGAGATGGCGGCGACATGGTCCGTCAGCGGCCAATCCTTCAGGGCCCGGATCTCGCGCAGATGCTTGCAGGCGAGGGAGAGCGCGACGAAGCCACCGGTGATCGCGGCGGTGCGGGTGCCGCCATCGGCCTGGACCACATCGCAATCCACCTTGATCTGGATCTCGCCCAGCGCGGTCAGATCCGTGACCGCGCGCAGCGAACGGCCGATCAGACGTTGGATTTCCTGGGTGCGGCCGGACTGCTTGCCGCGCGCGGCCTCGCGGTCCGTGCGTTGGTCGGTGGCGCGGGGCAGCATGCCGTATTCCGCCGTGACCCAGCCGCGCCCGGCACCGCGCAGCCAGGGCGGCACCCGCTCTTCGACTGAGGCTGTGCACAAGACATGCGTGTCGCCGAATCGGGTCAGGCAGGACCCCTCAGCATATTTGTTCGCCCCGACTTCAAGCGAAACCGGGCGCAACTGGTCGTGCGCGCGGCCGGATGGGCGCGTCATGGCGGTCTCCAAAATGGCTCTTAAGGTTTTGCAACGGTTTGGCGGGCCACGCTATCCTGACACGGTGATCGGGTCCAGGCCGGATCGGCGCTATTTGGCGCGCCGTTGATCGGTCGGGCGATGATCCCCAAATTCTGGGGCCAGGAGAAGACATGGCTTTGACCCCACCGGAGATGACCCAACGAGAAAGCCTTTTGGGGCTGACCGAACGATCGCGCGAAATCTTTCGCCTGATCGTCGAGTCGTACGTCGAAAGCGGCGAGCCCATCGGCAGCCGCAGCCTGTCGCGCCGCATGGGCATGGAACTGTCGCCGGCCACCGTGCGCAACGTGATGGCTGATCTGGAAGAGATGGGCCTGTTGCGCGCGCCGCACACCTCGGCCGGGCGGCTGCCCACCGAGTTGGGGCTGCGCCTGTTCGTCGAGGGCTTGTTGCAGGTCGGCGATCTGACCGAGGATGAGCGCGAGACGATTTCGGTCCAATGTTCCGCCGTCGGCCGCACGGTTCCGGAATTGCTGGAGGAAGCGACGTCGACCCTGGCCGGCCTGTCGGAATGTGCTGGCCTCGTCGTCGCGCCCAAGGCCGATCGGCCTCTGCGGCATATCGAGTTCGTCGATCTGGCACCGGGCCGGGCGCTTGTCATCACGGTGACGGACGACGGTGTAGTCGAAAACCGCGTGCTGGACCTGCCGCTGGGCGTGCCCTTGTCGTCGCTGGTCGAGGCGTCGAACTTTCTGAACGCCAGGATCGCGGGCAAGACGCTGGTCGAACTGCAGGAAGACATCCAGGCCGAGATCGAAAAGCATCGCGGCGAGCTGGATGCGCTGACCGCCCGGGTGGTCGAGGCGGGCCTGGCCGTGCCGTCCGGGGACAATATCGGCCGGCCCGGCGGCACGCTGATCGTGCGTGGCCAGGGCCAGTTGCTGAACAACATCACCGCGCTGGAGGATTTGGAGCGCATCCGCGGTCTGTTCGACGCGCTGGAGGCCAAGGAGGTCATGCTGCGCATGCTGGACGCCACCAGCGGCGCGGAGGGCGTCCAGATCTTCATCGGTGCGGAGAACGACATGTTTCACCATGCCGGTTGCTCTTTGGTTATTGCGCCCTATAAGGATCGCCGAGAACAGATATTGGGCGCTATTGGCGTTATCGGGCCGACGCGCCTGAACTATGCGAGAATAATCCCCATGGTCGACTACACGGCACGCCTGGTCGGCCGCCTGCTTTGGAACAAGGACGACGATCGAGCCGCATGACCGAGAACGATCCCAAGACCAACAAGACCGAGACGCCCGAGGCGGAGCCGGCGCCGGACGCTCAATCGCCGTTCGAGGACCTGCAGGACGGCCTTGAAGAGGCGGCGGAACCCTCCGTCGAGGATGATCTGCGCGCCGCATTGGCGGAGAACGAGAAGCTGCGGGACCAGTTGCTGCGCACCTTGGCCGATGCGGAAAACGCCCGCCGGCGGGCTGAGCGCGATCGCGAAGAGGCAACGAAGTACGGCATTTCGCGCTTCGCCAAGGACTTGCTGACGGTCGCGGATAATCTTCGCCGTGCGCTTGAGGCGGTGGCCCAGACGGCCGACGCCGCGGATGCCCTGAAGGCGTTGGCCGAGGGCGTCGCGGCGACCGAGCGCGAGATGCTCGCCGTATTCGAGCGCAACGGCCTGGAAAAAATCGACCCGGCCGACGAGCCGTTCGACCCCAACGTTCATCAGGCGATGTTCGAAATGCCGGGCACGGACAAGCCAGCCGGCACGGTCGTTCAAGTCATGGCGCCGGGCTATCAGCTGCATGGCCGGCTGTTGCGGCCGGCGATGGTCGGCGTCGCGAAGGGCGAGGTCGACAAGCAGGCCGCGAACGAGGGCTAAGGCTGCGGCGTCTCCGCAGCCGGCCTCGCCGTATAGAGGTAGACGCTGGCCGGCGGCACGTTGCGGGGCACCTTCTCCGCCCGGACCGCGGTCAGCCCAAGCGCATCGAGCACGGATTGGCGCACGGGCGATTTCGGGCCGTAGGTGAACTGGACGAAGACGCCGTCGTCACCCATGGCCTTGAACGCGCCGCCCATGATGGCGGTCTGAATCGCGTCGTTCATGGTCAGGATAGGCAGTCCGGAAACCACGGCCTTCACCGGGTTGGCGCCGGCCTCTTCGGCGATCTGGTGGATGTCGCGGGCATCGCCCAACACGACCCTGCTTGACGGAAACCGTCTGGTCAGCAGATCGAACAAGGTCTTTTCGCGCTCGATGATGACCAGATCGTCGGCCGGCAAGCCCGCATTAATCATCGCGGATGTGAAGACCCCGGTGCCGCCGCCCAACTCGACGACACTGCCCGGCTTGGCCATCGGCACGCCGCGCACCATGGCCGCGGCCAAATGCTTGCCCGACGGCGTGATGTTGGCGATGCGCATCGGCCGCCGCAGCCACAAGAAGAAGAACAGCAGCCGGTCAAGAAACGGACGGGTTTTGGGCAGCGAGTTGGGGTCAGACATGGAACGGCCGGGGTGAAACGCGGGCTGTTTCTTAGCAGGCGCCGGCCGGGGTGAGAAGGCCGCTGCTATCTTCTGTAGGGCGCCTTCACCGTCAGCAGAAGCAGGGTGCCCGCGATGAACAGGGCCAGGA
This sequence comes from Pseudomonadota bacterium, assembly GCA_039819285.1. Classification (GTDB taxonomy): domain Bacteria; phylum Pseudomonadota; class Alphaproteobacteria; order DSM-16000; family Inquilinaceae; genus JANQGH01. Next base: position 3,257 of record JBCBSH010000219.1, on the reverse strand, counting down.
TGACCGTCATGCCGATGCGCTGGCTGTCGAAGGCATCCGTAACGGTGGCGAACAGAAGCGGGCCGACAAAGGCGATGGATTTGCCGGTGAGTGCGTAAAGCCCAAACATCTTCGTCACTTCTTCCTCCGGCGCCAGCCTTGCCAGGAGGGATCGGCTGGCCGCTTGGGCCGGCCCCACGAACAGGCCCAGGCACAAGGCGAGTACGATGAAGAGGGTCAACTGGTCGACGATCAGCAGCGCGGTGCCGAAACCCATCAGACCGCAGAGTGCCGCCAGAATCGTCGTCTTCGAGCCGATGCGGTCGTCGATGAAGCCGAAAAGGGCGGCGCCGATGCCGGCGGTGACGTTCAGCCCGATGGCGAAGATCAGGACCTCTTCCAACGTCATCCCGATGGTTCCGGCAGCGTAGAGACCGCCGACCGCGAACAGCGTCGACAGCCCGTCCCGGTAGAGCGCGCTGGCGATCAGAAAGCGCAGGATCGAGCCGCGATGGCGCAGGCTGCGGATGGTCGTGACCAGGTCGTGCAGCCCGCCGCGGATGGCCTTGCCGAACGCCATGGTCCGCGCCGGCCTGTCGGGCGTTCTGAGGAACAGGGGCAGCGCGAACAGGCCGAACCACAGGGCCACCATCGGGCCGGTGGCGCGCACACTCGCGGCATCCTCGGTCGGCAGGCCCAAGAGGCCGGGCGCGCCCGGCAGGCCGACAAGCAGGAACAGGACCACGGCCAGGCTGGCCAGCCCGCCCATATAGCCCATGCCCCAGGACCAGCCCGAGACGCGGCCGATCATGCCTGGAGGTGCCACGTCCGGCAGCATGGCGTTGTAGAACACGCCGGCAAGCTCGAACGCGACACTGGCGATGACAACCAGGATCAACGTGTAGGTGATGTAGCTCGTGTTCGGCTCGGCAAACCACAACAAAGCGGTCGGCAGGATCGTCAGCAGGACCAGTGCCGCCAGCCAGGGCTTGCGCCGGCCCAGCCGGTCGGCGAGCGAGCCCAGGATCGGTGCCAGCACGGCAACGATGATGCCGGAGACACCAATGGCGAAGCCCCAGGCGGCCGTGCCCCTGGTCACGTCGCCATAGATGCCTTCCATGAAATAGACACTGAAAACGAACGTGCCGATGACGGTATTGAAGGACGAACTGGCCCAGTCATAGACCGCCCACGAGAAAACCCCACCGACCCCGGCAGGCCGGGCGGCTGGGCCCGTCATCGCTGTGCTGACTTTGTGCCGGGCGCCGGTCTTACGGTACCGGCGTCAGTCCGGCGGGCGTGGCCGCGAAGGTCAAGAGCATCGGGCCGTTGGCCGTGTTCGTCTCGACGGTCAACGTGTTGCCCAAATACCCGGTGATTTCCGAGCCGCGCCCCGGCAGATCGATGCGCGCGACCGGTTGAAACCACCCGGGCCGCCGACGAAATAGGCCAGATACTCGCCCATCGGCAGGCCGAATTCCCCGACCAGCGCATAGATGGCGAACATGTCGTCATAGCCGTTGCCGGTAAGGTCAACCGTCTGGGCCGTCACGCCATAATTGGTGGTGCCCGTCTGGGCCGCGTGCGCCATGGCGTAGGTCGAGGCGACGACGATCGGGCTGTTCAGCCTTTGGGCCGAAGCCGGTGATAAGGAGAAGGCCGCCAGGACCAGGATGGCGACCAGCATACGTACACTTTGCGTCATCATTCATCTCCTTGTAGTCGCCGCCACAGCATGATCGGGGCGCCTAACCGCCCATCAGACCGCGCAGGCGACGGTTGGCGACTGCCAGCATCGATACATCAACATGATCCATTGCCCGCAATTCGGCAATCAGTTGATCGATGCGGTCGATCGGCGCACGCCGTCTTTTCAGCCAGCCGGTAACCTTGCCGTCGGCCTTGGCGGACTTACGGCCGTCGCTCAGCGCGGCCACTGTCAAATCGGCCTGCAGGGCAAAGAGATCGTCGATGATCGCGGCCGTGGCCTGTTTCTGCCAATGGTTGCCCAAGGGCATGCGGGTCGCACTGTCGCGCAGCCAGGAAAGGCCCAGCCGATCGCCCAGCTTAAAGTAAGCTGGCGCCACGGATTTCACCGGCGCCTCGATCGTGTCGGCGATGCGGATCAAATCCAGGCCGGCGGCCATGACGTTCAGCGACGCCACGGTCTTGGCCAGTGTCTTGGGCACGCCCCGTTCGGTATAGGTCGCCACCCGGTCCTTCAGGACGGCCCGCGCGCGGTCGTGGATCAAGGCGTCCTGGTGCTCGCGCAACAGCGCGACGCCAGGCTTGAAATGCTCGACCTGCCGGCCGACCACGAGATCGTGGCCGACATGGCGCAGAACCCAGGCCGTGGCGCGTTCGATCAGGCGCCGGCTGGCGAGCATCATCCGGGTCTGGGTTTCGGCGTCGACCTTGTTGTCCAGCGCTTCGATCTGCTGCCACAGCTGGCGCAGGTCAAAGCTGTCGCGCACGATCAGATAGGCGCGGGCGATGTCGGCCGAGCCCATGCCGGTGCCGTCGCTGGTTTCCGAGACAAAGGTCGGCCCGGTTCGATTGACGATAGAGTTGGTGATCGAGGTTGCAATCAAATCCCGGCGCAGGCGGTGGGTTTCGATGACCGGCCGGTAGGTCTCGCGCAGGGGTTGGGGGAAATAGGCGACCAGGTCCTGGATCAGCCCGTCATCGTCGGGCAGCGAGCTTTCGATGATGTCGTCGTAGACCGAGATCTTGGCGTAGGACAGCAGCACCGCCAGTTCCGGCCGGGTCAGGCCCTGGCGGCGGCCCAGCCGCTCCGTCAGGACATCGTCGCTGGGCAACAGTTCGACCTCGCGGTTCAGCCGGCCCTGCTTTTCCAAGGCGCGCATCAGCCGCGCATGCTGATCCAACAGCTCCGGCGCCTCCGCCGTGACCATGGTCAGGGCCTGGGTCTGCAGGTAATTGTCGCGCAATACCAGGCTGGCGACCTCGTCGGTCATCGATTCGAGAAGCCGATTGCGCTGCTTGGCGGTCATGTCGCCATTCGCGACGACCCGGCCCAGCAGGATCTTGATGTTCACCTCGTGGTCGGAACAGTCGACGCCGGCGGAATTATCGATGAAATCGGTGTTCAGCTTGACACCTTGATGGGCCGCTTCGATGCGGCCGAGCTGCGTGACGCCCAGGTTCGCGCCCTCGCCGATCACCCGGGCCCGCACTTGGTCACCGTTGATCCGCAACGTGTCATTGGCCTTGTCGCCGACCTCGCCATGGCTTTCGCTGGTCGCCTTGACATAGGT
>JBCBSH010000218.1:0-7073 GCA_039819285.1 Pseudomonadota bacterium | reverse complement strand
CATTTCTATCGCATGTTCCGCGACCGCTTCGGCACCACCCCGCGCGCCTACCGCCTGCGCCACCAGCGCGACGCGGTGCAGCCGGCTAGCTGAGCGGCCGGCCGAAGAAGCAGACATAGCCGTCGGGATCGGCGATTTCGAAACCACGCAAACCGTCATCTGTGTCGGCGATCGGTTGGTGGAACGGAACGGCCCGATCCGCAAACTCTCTCGCTAGAGCGTCGGGGTCCGACACAAAAATGAAGACGTCCCAGCGGGCCCATGCATGCCGTTGATGGTTGGGCAGCGGAGAAACATCGGGGCTAATCGCCTTCAGCATAATCTGAGCAGAACCGCGCGCTACGATGGCGAAGAATGGGTCGTGATTGGGTGTCCTGGCCATGCACGCAAATCCAAGCCGTTCGACGTAGTGGTCAAGCGACCTCGGGACCGCCCCGACAATCAGTAACGGCGTGCAAGGCCCTATCGGCTCGGCCATTCCGGTCTCCGCGTCAATTGATCGGCTGGTAGTCGCCGCCTTGCCAGCGATACCAGACGTAGCCCGGCTGCTCGATATCGCCATTTTCGTCGAACGTCAGACGGCCGACCACGGTGTCGAACGAGCCGCGCCGCAACTCGGCGATCAAGGCATCGGTATTGGTCGTGCCGGCCCGCTCAACCGCTTGTGCCCAAACCTCGACGGCGGCGTAGGCATAAAGCTCAAAGCCTGGCGCACCGGGCGCACTGGCTTCAAGCCGGCGCAGCACATTGGCGCCGCCGGGCAGATCTGCGGGTCCCGGAAAGAAGGTCATTAGGGTACCGTCCCCTGCCGGGCCGGCGATTGCTCCGAACGTCCTCGACGCGACGGCATCGCCGGAAATCAGCTGGACATCCATCCCCTGCCGATCCAACGCGCTGGCAATGCGACCGACATCGCCGTCGTAGCCGCCGACATACAGGACGTCGACGTTCCGCTGATCAAGTTCGGTTATCAACGGCCCGATATCGGTAAAGCCCTGCTGGAAACTGTCGAACAAGACTACTGGAACACCCCGCTGGGCCAGCGTTGCCATAGTGGCTTGCGAGAGGTATTGGCCGTAGGGGCTGCCGTCATGCAACACGGCGATTGTTGCCGTCGGATAGTTATCGGCAATTAGGGTGCCGGCAATTTCGCCTTGGTCGTCGTCGCGGCCAACGACCCGAAACACATTATCGCCGCCGGTGACAGTCAGACCGGGGTTCGTGGAGCCGGGCGATATCTGCAGAATGTTGGCGTCGGTGTAGACTTCCGAGGCGGGTATCGAGGCGCCAGAACAGAAATGGCCGGCCATGAAGACAATACCGTCTGTCACCATCTCGTTCGCCACCGAAACTGCTTGCCTGGGGTCGCAAGCATCATCGCCGATCAACAGCTCGATCGATCTGCCCAGGACACCGCCGCCGGCGTTTAGATCGTCGACCGCCAGCCCCGACCCGGCGACCAACTGCTGCCCAAAGGCAGAAAACTCGCCAAACATTGGTCCGGCCGTTCCGATCCGGATTGGCCCGTCGCCGAAACTGGTGTCATCGCCGGCAGGCGTCGTGCTTTGACAGGCAGCAAGCATGATGCCGAGACCGATAAGAACAGCTGCTCGCAAGGTTGGCATGGTGATCGATCTTCCCCTTTTGCGACGCCTGTCCGGCAGCCTAAAGCCACCGCAGACCAGATTCCAGGACGATGCGGCGCGTGGCCACATCTTGGTGATCACCTTCCGCTGGTCCGGTCCCTTCGAACTGTCTTGACAGCGTTTGCCGCTCTGCGCTTCTATTACGTTCTTGTGGAGTAACTTCCACAACAACGGTGTTCTGGCGAAAGTGACAGCCGTGGAAAAGATCACGGAACGAAAGCGCGTTCGCGACCCCAACAAGAGATGAGGAGAGGTCAATGCTACGTCTGAAAACAGTGCTTGTCGCCACCTGCGCCCTGGGCGCCCTGCTGCCGGGTGCGGCGACGCTGGCCCAAACCCAGGGCGGCGTGGTCGATGTCGCGATCATTGGTGAGCCGCCGACCCTGGACCCGATGATGTCGACCGCCGACGTGGTCAGCATCGTCACTCAACATTTCTTCGAGACGCTGTATACGTTCGACGAGAACTGGCGCGTCGTGCCCTTGCTGGCGGCCGATATGCCGACGATCAGCGATGATGGCCTGACCTATACGATCGCTCTGCGCGACGGCATCACCTTCCATGACGGCTCGACCATGGACGCCAACGACGTGGTCGCCTCGCTGAACCGCTGGCAGGAGGTCGCGACCCGCGGCCGCGGCGTCGCCGATCAGATCGCATCCGTGGAAGCCCCGGACGACAGCACGGTGGTGATCACGCTCACGGAATCCTATGCGCCGCTGATTTCGCTGCTCGCCTTCTCGAACTCCGCGGCCGCGATCATGCCGGAAGAGGTGCTAGGCGGCGAAGAGGTGTCCGACATCGTCGGCACCGGCCCCTACCGGCTGGAAGAGCATCGGCCGGACCAATACATCCAGGTCGTACGCTTCGACGACTATGTTTCGCGCGACGAGCCCTCAAGCGCCGGGTCCGGCCGACGGGAGCAGTATCTGGACGAGATCCGCTTCGTTCCTGTGCCGGACTCCAGCACCCGGGTCGAGGGCATCGTGGCCGGGCAGTATCATTACGCCGACGGGCTGCCGACCGAGTCCTACGACCGGTTGGGTGACAGCGAGGGTGTGGAGCCGATCCTGCTGGCGCCCTTCGGCTGGCCGATCTTCGCCTTCAATCTGAAGGACGGGCTGAACGCCGACCAGACGGTCCGCCAGGCCGTACAGGCCGCGCTGGCACCAGAGGACATGCTGCTGGCCGCGTTCGGCGACGAGAACTTCTTCGTCGTCGATGCCGCTCTGTTCCCGGACTCCTACGTCTGGCACAACGAGGAAGGTGCCGACCTCTACAACCAGGCGGATGCCGAGCGCGCCGGCGCCCTGCTGCAGGAGGCAGGTTATGACGGCACGCCCCTACGCATCCTGACCTCGCACCAGTATGAGTTCCATTTCCGCATGGCTGAGGTGGCCAAGATCTACCTGGAGGCCGCTGGCTTCAACGTAGATCTGGACGTGGTCGACTGGGCGACGCTGACCGAGCGCCGCAACAATCCGGAGCTGTGGGACATCTACATCACCCACTCGCCCTTCCTGCCGGAGCCGGCGCTGACAAGCCTCTACTCGCCGACCTCGCGCATCGGCTGGATCGACGAGGAGAAGGACGCGGTTCTGAACGAGTTCGTGTCGGAGACCGATCCGGATCGTCGGGTCGAGTTGTTCGCCGAGCTGCAGCGGCTCGTCTACGAACAGGTGCCGTTCTACAAGGTTGGCGGCTTCAACGCCCTGATGGCCCAGTCGTCGGACCTGCACGGCATCACGCCGACGCCGTGGCCGTATTTCTGGAACGCCTATCTGGACCAGTGACCGGACGGCGGCTGCCCTGCTTCTCGCGGGGCAGTCGCCTATGGTTCGTAGCGCTAAGCGGCGCGCGGCCTTGACCGTGTGCGCTAGGCTATGATGCTGCGCCGGGCATAGGGCAGAGACACGTGCTTCGCTACATCCTCAACCGCGTTCTCGGGATGATCATCGTGCTGGCCATCGTGGTGACGGTGGTCTTCGTGATCGTCCGCTTGGCGCCCGGTGATCCGGCCGCTTTGATGCTGGGCCCGGATGCCGTGCCGGAGGATGTGGCGGCATTGCGCGCCCGGCTGGGTCTCGATCAGCCGATCATCGCCCAGTTCTTGCGCTTTTTCGGCCAGATCGCTTCCGGAGATTTCGGCGGGTCGATCTTCTTCGACCTGCCGGTGCTGGAGGTGATCGGCCAGCGGGCCGAGCCGACGATCTTCCTGACCCTGTTCTCGATCCTGATCGCGACCTCCATTGCCGTGCCGATCGGCATTGTCTCTGCCTATTATCGCGGCGGCCTTTTCGACCAGGGTTCCATCTCCGGCGCCATGCTGGCGGCCTCGATCCCATCCTTCTGGATGGGGCTGATCCTGCAGCAATACCTGGCGACCGACGCCGGCTGGTTTCCGGTCTCCGGCTATGGCGGGCCGGACGCGAATTTCGCGGATCGCATGGGCCATTTGGTGCTGCCCTCGATCGTGCTGGGCGTGGTGAACTCGGCTCTGATCATCCGCTTCACCCGCGCCTCGATGCTCGACGTATTGTCCGACGACTACGTCCGCACCGCGCGGTCGAAGGGCATGTCGGAACGGCGTGTGGTGCTGCGGCACGCGTTCAAGAACGCGCTGATCCCGGTGGTTACGGTGGTCGGCCTGACCTTCGCGCTGTTGATCTCCGGCGCCGTGGTGACCGAGCGGGTGTTCAATCTGCCCGGCGTCGGCTCGTTGGTGGTCGGCGCCGTGCTCCGGCGCGACTATCCGGTCATTCAGGGCACCCTGCTGGTTGTTGCCGGGCTCTATGTCGTCATCAACTTCCTGATCGACATGGTCTATCTCGCCATCGACCCGCGGGTGAGGTACTGATCGATGGCCGCCAGCGTCTCCGCCGCCATGCAGGTCAGCCTCTGGCAGGTGCTGATCCAGCGGCGCTCTGTGCTGATCGGCCTCATCATCCTGGCGATCATCGGCCTGGCCGCCATCTTCGCCCCGTTGATCGCGCCCTATGAGCCGAACGCCATGTCGATCCGCGACCGGCTGACGCCGCCGGGCGGGCAGTTCCTGCTCGGCTCCGACGAGTTCGGCCGCGACGTCTTCTCACGGGCAATCTATGCCGGCCGTGTTTCGCTGTCGGTTGGGCTTGGTACGGCAGTGTTGGCCTCGCTGTTCGGCGTCGTGTTGGGCCTGCTCGGTGGCTTTTTCCGCCGCCTTGATGGGCCGATTTCGCGCCTGATCGACGCCATGATGGCGTTTCCGGACATCCTGCTCGCCATCGCGCTGGTCGCGGCGCTAGGCGGCTCGCTGTTCAACGTCATCCTGGCCCTGTCGATCGTCTATGCACCGCGCATCGCGCGGGTGGTGCGCGCCTCCACCCTGGTCATCCGCGAATTGCCCTATGTCGAGGCGGCCAAGGCGCTGGGCGTCTCCACGCCCAACATCCTGGTCCACCACATTTTGCGCAACATCGTCTCGCAACTGATCGTGCAGGCCACGTTCATCTTCGCCTACGCGATGCTGGCGGAGGCGGGACTTTCCTTCCTCGGCGTCGGCGTCGACCCGTCAACGCCGACCTGGGGCACCATGATCAATGCCGGCCGCGCCTTCGTCGGTACCGCCGATTGGCTGATCCTGGTGCCCGGGGCGGCCATCGTGCTGTGCGTCCTGTCCTTGCAGATTGCCGGCGACGGTCTGCGCGACGCGCTGGACCCGCGACTGGCGAAGGAGGTGTGATGCCCGGCCTGACGCTGAAGAATATGCGGCCGATCGCCCTCGGCATGTCCGACGCGCCGCGCGACATCTTCATCGGTGCGGACGGGGCACTTGCCGACGCTCCGGCGCCCGGCGCGCGAGCGTTCGATGGCAAAGGCGCCTGGATCTCGCCGGGCTGGGCCGATCTGCACGTCCATATTTGGCATGGCGGCACGGACATTTCGGTCCGGGCGGAAGATGCCGGTCTTCCGACCGGCGTGACCGCCATGGCCGACGCGGGGTCCGCGGGCGAGGCCAGCTTTCACGGACTGCGCGAATACGTCATCGACCGACGGCCCGAGACCATAAAGGCGTTCGTTAATATCGGTTCCATCGGCCTTGTGGCCTGCAACCGGGTGCCGGAGCTGATCGACACGCGCTTCATCGATATCGACCGCACGCTGGCGGTGATCGAGGCCAACCGCGACGTGATCTGCGGCATCAAGGTGCGGGCCAGCGGCGTCATTGTCGGCACCTGGGGCATCACGCCGGCCAAGATCGCCAAGCGCGTGGCCGAGATCGCCGGTTTGCCCATCATGGTCCATGTCGGCGAGCCGCCGCCGATGATCGACGAGGTGTTCGACATCCTCACGCCGGGCGACGTGGTCACCCATTGCTTCAACGGCAAGCCCGGCGGCTCGATCGCGGACAAGCCGACACTGTTTCAGCATGCCCAGCGTCTGGCCGACGCCGGCATCTTGATGGATATCGGCCATGGTGCCGCGTCGTACAGTTTCGAGGTCGGCAAACGCGCCATCGATGCCGGCCTGAAGCCGTTCTCGATCTCCACCGACCTGCACGCCCGCAACATCGACGGCCCGGTCTACGACATGGGCACGACCGTGTCGAAGCTGCACGCGGCCGGTCTTGGCTTGGATGACTGCGTCACGGCGATCACGACGAACCCGCGCGACTTCCTGGGTCTCGACAGCCCCGTCGGGTTGTCGCCCGGCGCGCGCGCGGATTTCACGGTGTTCGACGTTGTCGACAGCGACGATGTCGTGACCGATGCCCATGGCGTCGAAATGGCCCTGTCCCGGCGCTTCGTGCCGCGATGCGCCGTGATCGGCGGCGAATTCTGCGAGGTCGGGCGGTGACCGCGCCGGCCCTTGCCGACGATCTGGTGCTGTCGGTGGAACGGCTGAGCACGCATTTCGTGTTCAAGCGCCGCACGGCCAAAGCGGTGCGCGACGTGTCCTTCGACCTGCCCAAAGGCAAGACGCTGGCCATCGTCGGCGAATCCGGTTCCGGCAAGTCGGTCACGTCGCTGTCGATCATGAACCTGTTGGAGCCGCCGGGACGGATCACCAGCGGCCGCATTCTGTTCCGCCATCGCGACGGCACGATCAGCGACCTGGCGCGGGCCTCGAAGGCGGAGATGCGGGCCCTGCGCGGCGGCCAGATCGCCATGATCTTTCAAGAGCCGATGACCTCGCTGAACCCGCTGTTCACCATCGGCGACCAGATTTCCGAGATGATCCAGCTCCATCGACCGCTGAGCCGGCGTGAGGCCCGCGCCCGCGCGTTGGAGATGTTGGACCTGGTCGAGATTCCGGCGGCCGCCAGCCGGTTTCACGACCACCCGCACCAGATGTCGGGCGGCATGCGCCAGCGGGTCATGATCGCCATGGCGCTGGCCTGCGACCCGACCGTGCTGATCGCCGACGAGCCGACCACGGCGCTGGACG
>JBCBSH010000217.1:0-7087 GCA_039819285.1 Pseudomonadota bacterium | reverse complement strand
GACATAACCGCAATGGGCCGAACAAAACGGCCGATGGGCCTGCACGGTCGGTTTGCCACAGACTGGGCACTTGCCGGCCTTTCGGCCGGACTGCTTTGACTTAGCCATTCGGTGAGGTCTCGACGACGCGGGGCGACTCGTCAAGCGCTTCCGCTAGTGACAGGCCGCGCCGCTCGCGCGAGAGCTGCAACAGACCAAGCGGCGAGACACCGCCCGCAATCGTCGTGCGCGCCGGATCCTCCGCCAGCGCCCGGCGAAACCGATCGATGACCGGCCGCCAGTCGGACCGCTGGGACACAAGATCGATAACGACGATGCCGCCGATATTGCGCAGGCGAAGCTGACGCGCCACGGCGTCTACCGCGGCCGTGTTCGCCGCCTCCGCCCCCGCCGCGCCGGCATCGACGTCGATCGCGATCAGCGCGCGGGTCGGCTCAATGGTCAGTCTGCCGCCACGCGGCAATGCCACCTCCGGCGTCCGCAGCGGCGCGGTCAGTTCCTCCAAGTCGCACGGATCTCCGGCGAAGGGCGGATCGAGCCCGAGCGCCCTCAAATCAGCCCGAACGGCCAACGCCAGGTCGGCTGGCGCATAGACCTGCGCCGGCGCTCCTTCATCCAGAACGACCCGGCTCCAAACTGGATGCGGTGGCAAAACGGGGCCAGGCACGCCGCCGTCTGCCAGACGCTGTACCAGCGCGCTTAAACGCTGCGCGTCCGCGTCGATGTCGGCGTCGCTCGCTTCGGCAAAGGACTGACGCAATATCCAGCCCGCCGTGAGACCAAGCCGCACCGCCCGATCACGCTGGGTCTTGGCGTTGCGCAGCCGGCTCGACGTCTTCACGTCCGACAGCGTCGGCGCCGCCATCAAGAAGCGGCCCGGCAGGATGATGTCGGTCGTCGCCTCCGGCCGCTTGCCATCGCGGGCCGCCCGCCGGACCTGGACCAGGAAGATGGCCGTCGACGGTGACGCGCCGGGCAGCATCGCCTCACGGTCGCCCAAATCAACGATCGTGAAACCGGCCGTCGCGTCCCTGCGAATGATCTTGGCCCGATACACGGCACCGCTGAGGTCGGGCCGATCAATCGGCTCCGCCGCAAGGGCGACCAGGCCATCGCCGCCGACCAGTGCCGCGATCCGGGCGTGGCCGACGACACCGACATGCATGTCTAGCGCCAATGGATGCCCGCCGCTTCCAACAGGCCCGCCGTCTCGTAGATCGGCAGGCCGACAACATTAGAGTATGACCCCTGCAGAAACCGCACAAAGCGGGCGGCGCGGCCCTGCACGGCATAGCCGCCGGCCTTGCAATGCCACTCGCCGCTGGCGAGGTAGCGGCGGACTTCGTCGTCGGTCAGGACCTTGAACGCGACCGTCGTCTTGACCAGCCGGGTTCGTGCCTGCCCGGCGCCGTCGATCACGCAGACCCCGCCCCAGACCTGATGGCGGCGACCGGACAGCAGCGCTAGACAGGTTTGCGCCTGAGCTTCCGTCTCGGCCTTCGGCAAGATGCGGCGACCGCAGGCAACCACCGTATCGGCGGCCAGCACGGTTTGGGCCACATGCCGGCCTGCAACGGCGCGCGCCTTTTCAAGCGACACACGCGCCGCATGATCGCGCGGCAACTCGGCCTCCAGGGGGCTCTCGTCGATGTCGGCCGGGTCGATCGCGGCGGGCGTGATGCCAATCTGGGCCAAGAGATCGCGCCGGCGCGGAGAGGCCGACGCCAAAATCAAAGGCGGCCCGCTGGCCGCCTGGTCGGAGGGTTGGTCCACCCGCCGTCCTATTTGAATCGGAACGTGATACGCCCCTTGGTCAGATCGTAGGGCGTCATTTCGACATTCACGCGGTCGCCCGCGAGCACGCGAATGCGGTTCTTGCGCATCTTGCCCGAGGTATGGGCAAGCACCTCGTGGTCATTGTCCAGCTTTACGCGGAACATTGCATTGGGCAGCAGTTCCATCACCGTGCCGGAAAACTCAATCAGATCCTCTTTGGCCATGCTTTCGCTTCTCTGGTTGCTGGGCGCCCCGATAGGTGAGCGACATAACCCTTCCGGTCAAGCGGTTTTGTGGCCGGCCCGCCATAAACCCGGCATTCGGGCCGTGGTCAGACATTCACCGACTGTTCGGCCGGGAACTGCTGTCTGATCCGATCAAGAAGAAAGTCGCGAGTCTTGCGGAAGGCATCCAATCGGGTCTCTCGGTTGCCTTCGATCAGCGTCGGGTCAAAGGTCTGCCAGAACTCAACGTGACATGCGGTCGTCCGCGTGCGTTCCAGCGCCAGATGGTGTGCCTGAGGCGACAGCGAGATCACCAGATCGAAGCTCTCATCCTCCATCTCGACGAACAGCTTCGGCTTGTGGCGCGACAGATCGATGCCGAGTTCCTCCATCACGACAACGGCGAACGGGTCCAGCTCGCCCAGCCGCACGCCCGCGCTGTCGACGAAGATGTGGTGGCCGTGCAGATGCTTCAGCATGGCCTCCGCCATCGGCGAGCGGATGGCGTTGTAGTTGCAGACGAAAAGGACGCTGGTCGGAAGATCGGCCACTTCGTCTATTGCCTGATCTGGAGAACACAGAGCAGGGTGAACAGCCGGCGCGCGGTGTTGTGGTCGATCTCGATATGGGCCGCCAAGCGCTCGCGCAGCATGACCGAGCCTTCGTCATGCAGGCCGCGCCTTCCCATGTCGACCGCCTCGATCTTGGATGGCGGCGCGTTGCGGATGGCCTCGTAATAGGCCTCGCAGACCATGAAGTATTCCTTCACGATCTTGCGGAACGGCAGGATAGGCAAAGGCACGCGGGTGACATGCTGATCGGCGTCGTCGCGAACCTCAAAGACCAGCCGGTTATCCTCCATGCCAAGGCGTAGCCTGAACGGTCCGTCCGGTCCCTCGACAGGGCGAAAGAGGTTGTCCTCCAAGAGATCGTAAATCGCGACTGCCCGCTCTTGTTCGACCTCCGCATTGCGTCTGGCGACCGTGCGCTCATCCAGCTCGACGGCGATGATGCTGGGCGTCTTGGTCGGCTTGGCCAATGGGCCCTACCCGCGCGGCAGATTCAGCCGAATGGCGATCGAAAGCCCGTGCGCCTGCAGGCCCTCGGCCCGGGCCAGGGTCACCGCCGCCGGGCCGATTGCGCGCAAGGCATCGGCGTTGCAGCCGACCATCGTTGTGCGCTTGACGAAATCCAGGACATTCAGGCCCGAGGAAAACCGTGCACTGCGCGAGGTCGGCAGGACGTGGTTAGGTCCGGCGACATAGTCGCCCACCGCCTCGGGCGTGTAACGGCCCAGAAAGATAGCGCCAGCATGACGCACCCGTTCCGCGAAGCCGTCCGGGTCGGCGATCGCCAGTTCCAGATGCTCCGGCGCGATGCGATCGACCAGCGCGGGCGCGTCATCGATGGCATTGACCAGAATGACCGCGCCGTGATCCCGCCAGCTTGCCCCGGCGATTTCTGCCCTTGGCAGGGTCTTGAGATGGCCGTCAATGGCGGCTTCGACGGCGGCGGCGAAATCGGCGTCGTTGGTGATCAGAATGGCCTGGGCATCTGCGTCATGTTCGGCCTGCGACAGCAGATCGGCGGCGATCCAAGCCGGGTCGTTCTCGCGATCGGCGACGACCAGGATCTCGGACGGCCCGGCAATCATATCGATGCCGACCTGGCCGAAGACCTGGCGCTTGGCCTCGGCGACATAGACGTTGCCGGGACCGACGATTTTGTCGACCGGGGCAACGGCATCGGTCCCGTAGGCCAGCGCTGCCACAGCCTGGGCTCCACCAACGCGGTAGATCTCGTCGATGCCGGCGATGTCGGCCGCCGCCATGACGAGCGGGTTCAGTACTCCGTCGGGCGTCGGCACGGTTATGACGACTCGCCCGACCCCGGCGACCCTGGCCGGTATGGCGTTCATCAGAACTGAACTCGGATAGGCGGCCTGCCCGCCGGGTACGTACAGGCCCACCGCGTCGACCGGGGTGAAACGCGCGCCCAGCCGCACGCCGGCATCATCGGTATAGCTGGTCGATGGCAGGTCTTGGGTCCGATGAAACGCCTCGATCCGTTCGGCCGCGAATCGCAACGCCTCCAAATCCTGCGGATTGGCCTGACTTACGGCTTCGGCGATCTCGACTTTGGACAGCCGGAGGCCAGCGGGTGTCAGCGACAGGCGGTCGAACCGCTCCGTCAGTTCGATGACCGCCGCATCACCGCGTTTGCGAACGTCGCGGATGATCGTCGCGACGACCTCGCTGACATCCACCTCCTGGTCGCGCTTGGCGTCCAGAAAGGCGGCAAACGCGGCTTCAAAATCGGCATCCGCCATGCTCAGCCTACGCGGCATCAACCGCCTCCCGAAACCGTTCAACCCAGCCGCCGAGATCCGCCGGCCTGGTCTTGAGCGCGGCGCGATTGACGATCAGTCGCGAGGTGACGTCGGCGATCAACTCAATCTCCTTCAACCCATTGGCCGCCAGGGTCGAGCCGGTCGAGACCAAGTCGACGATACGGCGGCACAGGCCCAGGCTCGGCGCCAACTCCATGGCGCCATTCAGCTTAATGCACTCCGCCTGCACACCACGCGCCGCGAAGTGCCGTCTGGTCACATCGGGATACTTGGTGGCGACCCGGACATGGCTCCAGCGCGACGGGTCGTCGGTCTCTGACAGTTCGACCGGTTCGGCCACGGACAGCCGGCAGGCGCCGATCTTCAGGTCCAGCGGGGCATAGATCTCGGGAAAGTCGAACTCCATCAGCACGTCGTTGCCGGCGACACCCAAATGCGCGGCACCAAAGGCGACGAAGGTCGCCACGTCGAACGATCGCACGCGGATGATCTCAATGGTCGGAATGTTCGTGCGAAACCGAAGGCCCCGGTGGCGTTCATCGTCAAAGGCCGGCTCCGGCTCCAACCCGGCACGCGCCATCAGCGGCCGCAACTCTTTCAGGATGCGGCCCTTTGGGACGGCGAGTACCAACGGCTCGTTCGGCGCTCTGGCCGTTTGAGAAACGGAATTCTGGGTCACGAGAAAGCGCTCAATAGCTTCCGGCTGCGTTAGGGATGAAATGCCGGGGCTCGTCCCGACGGCGGCGGAGACTACGGATTTCCGCCCGCCGCTTCAAATGAATGGTTTTCGACGGCAGACATGGTTCCACCGCATGAACCGGCGGTGGCGGGCTATCCGGCCTGCGATAGCCGCGCTGCCTCCCATTCGCAGAGGCCTTCGTCGCCGGCCTGGGCGAAGACTGCGACAGTGCGCGGCGTGGGCAAGTCGGGGAAATGATAGACCGCGCCAACGCTCCCGGGCCCGCCGGCGGAATGGCCCATGGCGAGGCCGGCGACGGTCATGTCGCCGATCATCAGGCCGAGGCCATAGCCGGTTTGGCGCCAAGGCCGGCCTTCAAGCGGCCCGCCAATCGGGTGGGCATCGACCAGGGCGTAGCGCAGATGGGGTGGCAGCAGTTCGCCAGTCAGCAAGCGGTGGACGAACAAGGCCGCCTCCCCGACCTCGCCGATTAGGAGGCCGTGATAAACCCAGCCCGGATGGTACTCATTCGGATTGCGCCAGGCGGTTTGCTCGAGGTCGGTTGGTTCGACCGCGAACTCGACCATGCGCATGTCCAACGGTGCCAGCACCAGCTGATACACGGCCTCCTCAATCGGATCGCCGGTCGCGTCTTCGATCAGGCGTGAGATCAGCATGTAGCCGACGTTGGAATAGGCCCAGCCTGTTCCCGGCTCAAAGGCGAGGCTGTCGGCATCGACCCGAGCCTGCATGTCCTCGATCGGCCAAGGCGTTTCACCAGAGGCGACGGCATGATGATAGGCCGGCAAGGCGCTGTAACAGCGCAAACCCGCCCGGTGCGACAGCAATTGGCGCAGACTATAGGGCTTGTCAGCGATCGGCTCATCGAGCGCGAGGCCGTCCGCGTCGACCAGGCGCAACGCGGTGGCGGCCAGAACAGTCTTGGTCACGCTCCACCAGGGCACGATCGCGGTTGCGTTTTCGCCGGTCACCTGACTTCCATCGTCGGTCACGGCGCTGAACATGGGCGGCTTGGCCACGGGCTACTCCAATCGCTTGGTGAACAGAAGGGCGGCACTGCCAAGCGTGACGATCGCGATCACTGCAAGGGGCCAAGTGTTCTGCCAGACTTGCTCCACCGACATGGCCTTCAGGAAGATGCCCTTCACGATGACCAGGAAGTAGCGCAGCGGATCGGCCAGGGACACGATCTGCAGCCAGTCGGGCATGTTTTCAACCGGCGAGGCGAAGCCCGACAGCAAAATGGCCGGCACGGCGAACAGGAACGAGCCGAGAAAGGCCTGCTGCTGGGTTTGCGACAGCGCGGACACGAACAGCCCGACGCCGATGACGGCGGCCTGGTAAACCAGCAAGCTGCCATAGAGCAGCAGCAGGGAGCCGCGCAGCGGAATGGCGAAGACAAACACGGCGGCCAGGACGAAGATCGTGGCCTGGAACAGGCCGACAAGCAGAGGCGGGATGGTCTTGCCGATCAGGATCTCATGTACGCGCAAGGGCGACACCATCAACTGGTCGAACGTCCCCAGTTCCCGTTCGCGCGCCACGGACAGGCCCGTGATCGTCAGCGATGCCAACAGCGTGATCATTCCGATCAGGCTGGGCACGGTGAACCAGGTGTATTCCAAATTGGGATTGAACCAGTTGCGGTCAATTGGTCCGATCGCAGCCGGCTGAACACCGTTCTCCGCATCAACCGTCGCACCGATCTGCTCGGCGATCACGGCCAGATAGCCCTGCACGATCTGCGCGGCGTTGGAACGCCTGCCGTCAAGGATGATCTGGGCGGTCGCCGTCTGGCCGGCCTCTATGTTGCGCGAGAAATCCGGGCCGATTTGCAAGACCGCGATGACCTGGCGCAGATCGATCGCCGTCTGGATCTGAGGGATGCCTTGCAGGGCAACGATCTCAGTGAAGGTCGGCGAGCCCTCGAGCCGTTCGACGAACTCAACACCCCAGCGGCCGGCATCCCGGTTCAGAACGCCGATCGAGACGTTGGTCACCTCCAGGGTCGCGGCATAGCTGAACACGAGCAATTGC
>JBCBSH010000216.1:0-7172 GCA_039819285.1 Pseudomonadota bacterium | reverse complement strand
CGTCGCGCAGATCAGTGAGGTTTTTGCGCAAGACTGGGCCTTCACGACAGGTGAAGTGCTGGATGATGAAAGCTGGCTGCCGGACATTCATGGCCTTGATGGCGGCGTTCTCGCGCGTGGCGTGGCGTCCGGCCCGGATCGGCCGATTGACGGCACGCACATGGTTCTCATGGGTGCGCTGGCTGTGGCTCAGCGGCGGATCCGCATCGCAACGCCATACTTTTTGCCCGACCAGCAGCTTATCGCGGCCTTGGCCGTTGCGGCGCGGCGCGGTGTCCAGGTCGATATCCTCGTGCCGGAGGAGAACAATCTGCGGTTGGTGCAGTGGGCCAGCATGGCCCAGCTTCGCCAGGTCATCGAACCCGGCTGTCGCGTGTGGCTGCAGCCGCCGCCCTTCAACCATTCCAAGCTGATGGTGGTCGACGGTCTGTGGTCGTATTTCGGTTCGTCCAACTGGGACCCGCGCAGCCTTCGCCTGAATTTCGAGTTCGATATCGAGGTCTATGACGGCACGCTCGCGGGCACGTTGGAACACCATCTGGAGGCCATCTTGGCGCGCAGCCGCGAACTGACGGCGGAGACGGTGGCCCGACGGGGACCGTTGACCAAGGTGCGCGACAGCACCGTATGGCTCGCCAGCCCCTATCTATAGCGCACGATCCAAGCCGCCGCCGTCCCGCGAATCGCTGGACGATATCCGCCCATCGGCTTATCGTTCCGGCCACGTTTCGCGCCGTCTCGCGCCCCGTTTCAATGAGGTTTGTCCATGTCCGACGTCAACGGCGTTGCCGCTGACCGCCTGCGCTCATTCATCGAACGTATCGAACGGCTGGAGGAGGAGAAAGCCGCGCTGACCGCCGATGTGCGCGAAGTCTATGCCGAGGCGAAATCCGTCGGCTTCGACGTCAAGGTGATGCGACAGGTCGTCCGCCTGCGCAAGATGGACACCGCTGACCGGCGCGAGCTGGAAGAGTTGCTGGACCTCTATATGGGTGCGCTCGGCATGCCGGGGTGAACCAACCGCTACCTGATCGCGAATGTCGCCCCGCCGTCGCCTGATCATCGAAAGACGCCGGCGGTATCGTCCGGACCGGCGCAATCCCCTGTCGCCGGTGCCGGTGCTGTTTGTCATCGGTTTCCTTCTGGTCGTCGTTGCGGCGGCCATGATACCGCCGATGGCGATCGGCCTCATGGATCCGCGTGAGAGCTGGGAGCCGTTCGCGTTCAGCGCGAGCATCACCGGTTTCTGCGGCGGTGCCCTGATCCTCGCGTGCTGGCGCAACGACCTCAGCCTTTCGATCCGCCAGACCTTCATGCTGACCACACTGGCGTGGCTGGCGGTCGCCTTCTTCGGCTCGCTGCCATTCCACTTCGACGTCTACCGGCTGAGCATCACCGACGGTTTCTTTGAAGCCATGTCCGGGCTGACGACAACGGGGTCGACGGTGCTGGTCGGCCTGGATAACGCACCGCCTGGCCTGTTGCTTTGGCGGTCACTCCTGCAGTGGATGGGCGGCATCGGCATCATCGGTATGGCGATCGTCATCCTGCCGTTCCTGAAGGTCGGCGGCATGCAACTGTTTCAGGCCGAGCGGTCGGACGAGGCGGACAAGGTCTATCCGAGGATGACCGAGGTGGCGGCGTCGGTCTGCCTGATCTATGTCAGCCTGACGGTCCTGTGCTTCGTAACACTCTTGATCTGCGGCATGCCGGTGTTCGACAGCATCAATCATGCCCTGACGACGCTGTCGACCGGCGGCTTTTCCACCAGCGACCGATCGATCGGCGGCTTTAACTTGGACTTCGAGTGGCCCATCACGATTTTCATGATCGCGGGCGCCCTGCCGTTTCTGCGCTATGTCAGCGCGGTTCGCGGCGATTGGCGATCCCTTTGGCAGGACAGCCAGATCAGGCGGTTTCTACAGTTTCTGCTGCTGTGCACGGTCATGTTGGCACTTTGGATGCACCTGACGCTCGACTATGACTTTATTGCCGCCGTGCGCGAGGCGTCGTTCAACATCACATCGGTCGTCACCACGACGGGTTTCGTCTCGGCCGACTACCAGCAATGGGGAACCTTTGCCGTCACGCTGTTCATGTTGCTGACCTTTGTCGGCGGCTGCACCGGGTCGACCGCCGGCGGCATCAAGATTTTTCGGTTCCAGATGCTCGGCCTCGCCTTCAAAGGCCAGATGGCGCACATCGTCAGCCCCAACCGGGTGATTGCGCTGCGCTATCAGGACAGAACCGTCACCCCACCGCTGTTCGTCTCCGTCATGGGACTGCTGTTTCTGTTCTTGACCACATGGCTGCTGTTCAGCCTGGTCTTGGCGGCGATGGGCCTCGACATTCTGACCGCGACCTCGGGCGCCGCAACGGCATTGGCCAATGTGGGTCCAGGGCTGGGCCCGATCATCGGTCCGGCCGGCAATTTCTCGACCTTGCCGGACGCCGCCAAATGGGTTCTGGCGGTGGCCATGCTGCTTGGACGGCTTGAGTTCTTTGCCGTGCTCGTCCTGCTCGCGCCCGCTTTCTGGCGGCGTTGACGACGGCGGTCGCCTGTTTCGCACCATCAGCTAAGCGTGGTGTGCGGGATCTGCTCGCCGTCGTGCCGCCGCTACCTGATCAAGACGGTCGAGACGACCGTTCGGCGGTATTCACAGAGCGCGTGGATTTCACATCGGCCTCCTACTACCCTTCTCGTCAGGGAGGACACGCATGGAACACCGGCTCGCCGGGGCGCGCGACCCGGTCTTGCTGATATCTGGCGTATCAGCTCGGACTTCTCCTCGACATCGATGCAACGGCTGTTGCCGTACAGGAACAGCGCAGAACCGGAGTAATTGGTCAAAGGCTTGCGCAGGGTTGGTTTGGCGGCCTAACGGACTCCGGGCTGATCAAGGCGCTCCGTACTTGAACCGTCGGCGCATATATATACATTGTATATACTGACGTTTCCGGAGATGACACATGCGAACGCGGGTATCGAAGTGGGGCAACAGCCTGGCAATCCGCCTACCCAAGGCGGCGGTGGAAAGCCTTCAAGTACATGAAGGCGAGGCCGTTGACCTCTCCTTCGAAGGTGATTCACTGATCATTCGTGCTCCGCAGCCTCGCTACACACTGGAAGATCTTGTGGCCCAAATGTGCCCGGAAAACCAACCCGAAACGCTCGATGATGCCTCGTCACCGCCTTTGGGCCATGAGATCCTGTGACTGAGCCGCCAGATCGCGGCGCATTGGTCTGGGTCGACTTCACCCCGCAATCAGGAAGCGAACAGGCTGGGCACCGCCCCGCCATTGTGTTGTCGCCGCGTGCTTACAACGAGCGTTCGAAGATCGCTCTTGTATGCCCGATCACGTCAAACGTCAGCCCTTGGCCTTGGAAGGTTATGCTGCCGGCTAATCTCGCAGTGTCCGGCGCTATCCTGGTTGACCAAGTGCGCTCGATCGACCGCTTCGCACGCAACATCCGCGTCGCCGGCGAGGCTCCCATGGCCGTCGTCGCGGAGGTCCAAGCGAAGCTGGGTGTGCTTTTGGGCGTCGAGCGGTGAGGGGGACGAACTGTCCTGTCTGGGGACGTTTGAACCCAAACCAGCGGAACGCTTGACCAAAACCTCGGTCACTCGCGCCGGTAAAGCCACCGCGTCAGCGGTGCGAGGGTCACCGTCAACACTGCGGGGGCGGCCAGCGCGGTGAGGACTTCGCTGGTGTTGGCATTGCCGGACATCAGGCCGCGCATGGCCGATGCCATGTGCGAGACCGGGTTGAGCTCGACAATCGCGCGCAGCCAGTCGGGCATCGTGGCGGGGTCGACCATGATGTTCGAGGCGAACACGACTGGGAAAAGCACGGCGAAGCCCAGCGTCATCACCGTCGCCGGCGTGCGGATCAAGAGGCCGAGGACCAGAAAGACCCAGCCCACGCCGAATCCGATCGCCACCAACAGGACGAAGGCGGCGACCACGCCGACGACGCCCGCCTCGGGCCGATAGCCCAGCGCGAGGCCGATCGCCAGGATGATGAACCCCGCGATCAGATGGCGCAGCACGTCGCCGACCATCAGCCCGGCAAAGGGTGCAAGCGACCAGATGGGCAGCGAGCGAAACCGGTCGAACAGGCCCTTGCCAATGTCGGTGCTGAGCCCCATGCCCGAATACATCGAATTGAACATCACGGTTTGGACCAGGATGCCGGGCAGCAGGTACTGCAGGTAGTTCGATATCGATCCGGCAAGTGCGCTGCCGAAGATGAAGGTGAAGAGCAGCGTGAACATGATCGGACCCATCACCAGGTCGAACGTCTGCTCGGGCACATGCTTGAATTTGAGGACGGCGCGCCAGCCGAAAACCAAGGCGTTGGACACACCAGACGGCCGCGGCGGGCGGGCGGCGTGTTGGACGAGGGTCGGTTGGTCGCTCATGCGGCGTCCTCTGGGGCCGTCTCTTCCATCTGGCCGGTGAGTGAGAAGAAAACCTCTTCAAGGCTTGGCGAGCCCATGGAGAAGTCCGATAGCTCGATCCCGGCCGCCACCAGCGCGGCCACCCCGTCGCTGGCCGAAGCGGCGGTGGCCGCCTTGACCGACAGGCGCATGTCTTCCGCATTGTGCTGAACCGGGGCGCCGAGTCGTTGCTCCAGCAGGGCCGCCGCAGCGTCGATTTGGGCGGAATCCACCAGTGTGACGTGCAAAAAACCCGATCCGGTCGCCGCCTTCAACTCTCGGCTCGTGCCTTCGGCGATCTTGCGGCCATGATTGATGACGGCAATGCGCGCCGCAAGCTGGTCGGCCTCCTCCAGATACTGCGTCGTCAACAGGATCGTGACGCCTGAGCGGGCCAGCCGCCGGATCATGCGCCAGACGCGCTGGCGCGCGGACGGGTCGAGGCCCGTGGTCGGCTCGTCGAGGAAGAGAACGCCGGGCGTAACGATCAGCGAGGCACCGATATCCAGGCGCCGGCGCATGCCGCCGGAGTAGTCCTTCACCTGACGGTTGGCGGCGTCGCTGAGTTCGAACGCGGCCATCAGATGGTCGGCGCGGGCGCGCGCGTCGCGCCAAGAAAAGCCCCACAGACGGGCCACCAGGATCAGGTTCTCCCGTCCGGTCAGGTCTTCGTCGAGCGAGGCGAACTGGCCGGTCATCGCGATCGAGGCGCGCACATTTTGGGGTTCGGCCAGAAGATCATGGCCCATCACCGTCGCGCTGCCGGCGTCCGGCGTGGTCAGCGTTGCCAGCATCCGCATGAGCGTGGTTTTGCCGGCGCCGTTCGGGCCCAGGATGGCAAAGATCTGGCCGACCGGCACCTCCAGATCGATGCCGTCGACGGCCCTGAGCGCGCCGAAACTCTTCGTCATGCCGCGCGCCAAAACCGCCGGCGGCTCGTCGCAGTCGGCGTCCAGCCGGCGGTCGGCAACGATAGGCTGATCCATCGCGATGGTCCGTTCGCGCTTGTTGCGGCCAGACGGCCGTCTATCGGCAGGTGACCCGGCGGCCGGCGCCGCCGCTGATCAGCCTTGCGGTTTGATCAGAACTTGGCCTGGCTTTCGATTATGTGTCCTACCACGCCATAATCCTTCGCTTCGGAGGACGACATCCAATAGTTCCGATCGGTGTCCTTTTCGACCTTTTCGATCGGCTGCCCCGTCTCCTTGGCGATGGTCTCGTTGATGCGGCGGCGCATCTTGATGATCTCGCGGGCCTCGATATCGATATCGACCGCGCGGCCACCGACGCCGCCCAAGGGCTGGTGCAGCATGAAACGTGTGTTGGGCAGGCAATAGCGGTTCTTCTTGTCGGCGGCGAGATAGATGTGCGCGCCGGCGCTGGCGACCCAGCCGGTACCCAGCACCTTCACGGTCGGGGTCACGAAGCGGATCATGTCATGGATCGTGTCGCCGCTTTCGACGTGGCCGCCCGGCGAGTTGATGACCAGCTTGATCGGGTCGTCGCTTTCCGCCGCCAAGGCCAGAAGCTGGGCGGTGAATTCGCGCGCCAGCTTCATATCGATCTCGCCGACCAGCAGCATGGTGCGCTGCTTGAACAGGATCTGGCCGATCTGCGGTCCAGGCCCGTTCTTGCGCGCGTTTTCGTCCTTTTCCTTGTCGTCGCCGTCGGCAAGCTCGGCATAGGCGCGGGACTGCGTGGGAGTGATCATCGGTGTGTCCTTGGGGTCTTCGGAAAGGCCAATGCTGCACATAGAACGGATAGGCGGCGGGTTCAATGGGGGGCGCCCTGTCCGCCAGGTCAGAATTCGTCGATATAGAGCGTGTGGCTGACCAGATTGCCCGATTGCCAGAGATGCAGCTGCAGGGTCGGCGGTTCCGGCCTCAATGGCGTCGGCAGCTTTGGCCCGAGATCGAACGGAATCTGCACCGTGGTGCTGGAACAGAGGCTGACAACGGTGCCGCCGACCATGGTCACAATCGGCCGGTGTTGGTGGCCGCACAGAATACGCACGACGTTTGGTGCCCGCTCGACGAGCTTGAGAAAGCGCGGACGCCCCTCTTTGAGGCCAATCCCATCCATTGAGGCAATGCCGCTGTCGAACGGCGGGTGGTGCAGGGCCACGATCGTGGGCGTGGCGGTATCCTCGGCCAGGTAGTGTTCAAACCAGTCCAGCCGCTGCTGGCACAGCGTGCCGTGGGCAGCACCTTCCTCCAGCGTGTCTAGCCCGATGAGCCTTAGCGGGCCCAGCGCTGCCGCGAACTGGCAAAAGGGCGCGGCCGACGGATCGTAGGCCTGCCCGAGACCAAGCGCGCGCAGATTATCGCGCCCGTCGTGATTGCCCGGGATCAGGCCGATGGGCATCGTCAGCGGCGCCAAGAGTGCCCTTAGATGGCTATAGGCTTCCGCTTCGCCGGTGTCGATTAGATCGCCGGTCACGATCAAAAAGTCCGGTTTTGGCTTCAGACCGTTCAACCGAGCGACCGCCTTTTTCAGGGCACTGGCCGAATCCCAGCCGTCCCAAAGCAGATCGCCTTCATTGACGATGTGTAAGTCGGTGATCTGAGCCACTATCATGGGCGCCTACTGTACAGAGACTGGTCGGCCACGCCATGCCCGAATCCGAAAACGCGCCCCTTCACCGATACTGGCAGGATTGGACGACTGCGGAACTGGCTGAGATCGATTGCAGTCGCCTGATTGCGGTTCTCCCGGTCGCCGCGATCGAACA
>JBCBSH010000215.1:0-7242 GCA_039819285.1 Pseudomonadota bacterium | reverse complement strand
CAACCGACCCGCTGGACAGCGGATGCTTCCCGCTCGTCCCCTTTTCCAACCGCATCGGCCTTGGTCGGTTTCAGTGGAACGGCCGAATGGTTCAGCTACACAGCAACATGCTGGGCGAACACGCAATTCACGGCCATGGCTGGCGCCGCGCCTGGCAGGTCGAGCGACACGATGCCGCACGCGCGCTCTTGGCCTACGACTACGAGCCAGGCGACTGGCCGTTTGCCTATCGCGCCGAGCTGTCGTTCGACCTGTCCGATGACGCGCTGGCGGCGACCCTGACGGTGAAGAACACGGGCGATGAGACGATGCCGGCCGGTCTGGGCTTCCATCCCTATTTCGGGCGACGCCAGGAAGGCGGTTTACGGGCGGGTGTTTCGGGCGTCTGGCTGAACAGCGACACCATGCTGCCCGTTCGGCATGTGGCCGTGCAGCCGCCGGAAAACCTGGTCGGCGGCTGGCACCCGCCCGGTGCCGACTATCTCGACCATTGCTTCACCGGCTGGTCCAGAACGGCGACGATTGACCTTTCGCAGGCCGGCAAGACGCTGACCCTGACGGGCGGCGGTGCACTGCGATACCTTGTCGCCTACGCGCCGGACGGCGCCGACTTCTTCTGCGCCGAACCGGTCAGCAACATCAACAATGCGGTCAATCTGCGGGATCAGGCAGACACGGGCCTGGTCGTCCTGGAACCAGGCGCGGCAATGAGCGCGACCATGACCTTGCGGGTGAGCGCCTAGCGAAAGACGCTTAACGAAAGACGACCGTTCGACCGCCGTTCAACAGGACCCGCCGTTCGGTGTGCCAGGCCACGGCGCGCGCCAGAACTGCGCTTTCGATATCGCGGCCGATGGCGATGAGATCGTCCGGCGTCTGGCTGTGGCCGACGGGGCGGGCGTCCTGCTCGATGATCGGCCCCTCGTCCAGGTCGGCCGTGACATAGTGGGCGGTCGCGCCGATCAGCTTGACGCCGCGTTCATGGGCCTGGTGGTACGGCTTCGCGCCCTTGAAGCTGGGCAGGAAGCTGTGATGGATGTTGATGATCCGGCCGGACATCCGCTCGCACAGCGCGTTGGACAAGACCTGCATGTAGCGCGCCAGCACCACCAGTTCGACATCCTCCTGCTCGACGATCTCCATCAGGCGCCGTTCCTGGTCCTGCTTGGTCGCCTTGGTGACGGGCAGGTGGTGGAACGGAATGTCGTAGGAGGCGGCGAGGCGATAGTAATCGCGATGGTTGGACACGATCGCCGGTATGTCGATGCCGAGCGCCCCGATGCGATAGCGATAGAGCAGATCGTTCAGGCAGTGGCCGAAGCGCGACACCATGATCAGCACGCGCGGGCGAGCGGCCGCATCGTCGATCGACCAGCGCATGTCGTAGCGACGGCCGATCTCGTCGAACGTCTGCCTGATCTCGTCCAGCGACGGCCCGTCCGGCACCGCGAACGACACACGCATGAAGAAGGCGCCGCTGTCCCGGTCGCCGAACTGCGCACTGTCGATGATGTTGCAGCCGCGCTCGGCCAAGAAGCCGGACACAGAGGCGACGATGCCGATCACGTCCGGACAGGACAGTGTCAGGATGAACTCGCGCGGCTGGCTCACCAAAGCGCTCTCACAGGTCGTTGGGTCAGGTCGGCTGTCCTAGCGGCCTGACAGCGCGAAGGCAATCACCGCGTCAAACGGCTTCGGCCGCCTGCCCGCCGCGCTGGCGCCGTGGCCCGGCGAGACATGCGATCACAAGTATCACCCCGGAAACCGTTGCGATCATGCCGGCCGCGCTGACCGAATGGGGCGAGCCGAACCAGCCGGGGCCGTAGCCCGCCAAGACATAGCCCAGGATTGCCGACACGGTCGCAAAGCCGACGCTCCACCACACCTGACGGACCAAGCTGTCGGTCATCAAACGCGCGGCGGCGGGCGGGCAGATGAACATCGCGATGACGATGATCGACCCGACGGCATCGAATGCGGCGACGGCCGCGATGGCCGTGGCAACCACCAAGGCAAATCCGACGGCGCGGGTGCGAATGCCGATCGACTGGGCGAAAACACCGTCGAAGGTGGAGATTGCCAGTTCCTTCCAAAGCACCAGGACAAACAACGCCAGGCCGACAGCGACGATCGCCATGCGGGCGAGTTGCGGCGGCAGTCCGGCCAGCGCCTCGGCGTCGAACAGGGACGACCAGCCCGTGGCGTCGAACCAGATCAGGCTTTCCAGATTACCGTAAAGGGCGTGTTCGACGTCGAGATGGACCGAACTGGTGTCGCTCTGCTCCAGCAACAGCACACCGGCGGCGAACAGTGTCGTAAACACGACGCCCATCGCCGCGCCGGGTTCAATCCGGCCCAAGCGCCGAATGGCTTCGATCAGCAAGACCGCGATGATGGCTGCCGCCGCCGCGCCGATCATCATCGGCCAGGCGGTCACCGTTCCGGTCACGATAAAGGCCACAACGATGCCGGGCAGCACCACGTGACTGATCGCGTCGCCGATCAGCGCCTGTCGCCGCAGCAACAGGAAGTTGCCCGGCAGGGCACAGGCGATCGACGCGAAGATCCCGATCAGCATCGGGGTCAGGCTAAGCTGGACGAACTCGGCGCCCATCACGTCGCGACGCCCAGGCGCGCCAGGCGGCGATCCAGGTCGGCGATCTGGTCGGGGGTCAAAAGGTCCTCGATGGGCGTCAGTCCGTCATAGTCCGCCAAGATGGGCCCATCGGCCGCGCTGCGCATCGCCTCCGCCCAGCGCGCCTCGTCCTTCAATGCCTTCGCGGCGGCGGACCGTCCGGTAAGGGTCGCAACACCATCACGACGGATGTAGCCGGCACGTCGCAGGGTTGACAGTGTCAGCCGGTCATAGATCGCCTCGCCGCGCGCCAGGGCGAGCAGGCCCTGTCGCTGGTGGACGAGCCTGCGAAAGCGCCACTGGCGCAGCGCCGCGGCAAGGGCCCCGCGCAAGGGCGACGCCAGCAGCGACACCAAAAACAGCACGAAGGCGATGAGCACGATCACCGGTCCGGTGGGCACGCCAACGAACGCGGATGAGATGGCGGCGCCGACATAGCCGGACACCGCGCCCATGCCGGCCGCGATCAGGATCAGGGCAGCGACCCGGTCGGTCCAGAACCGGGCTGCGACAGGTGGGATGATCAAGAGCGCGACAATCAGGATCAGGCCAACGATTTTCAGCCCGATCACGGTCACGATGAGGGCCAGGGCCAGGATGGCGATGTCGGTGCGGCGCACATCGACCCCAGTGGCCGTCGCGAATTCCGGATCGAAGGCGACCAGGGTCATCGGCCGGCGCATCAAAAAGACGAGGCCGGCCGCAATGGCGCCCGCGATTGCGATCACATAGGCCTCGCTGATCAGCATGCCGGCGGTCGAGCCGAGCAGAAAAGAGCCCAGGCCGGCCTGCTGGCCGGAAGACATGGTCTGAATGACCGTCAACAGCACCACGCCCAGGCCGAAAAAGACCGACAGCACGGCGCCGATGGCCGCGTCCTCTGACAAACGCGTCCGCCGCGCCATCCATTCGACGATCAGGAGGCCGATCGCGGCGGTAACGGCGGAACCGGCCAAAAGGCCCGGCAGCCATCGGCCGGTGCCGCCGAGCACGGCCATGACGATGAAGGCAAGGGCCACGCCCGGCAGCGTCGCATGGCTGATTGCATCCGATACCAGCGCGCGTTTGCGCAGGAACACGAACGCGCCGGCACCGCCGCCGGCCAGGCCCAACAGCGCGGCACCAACCGCCACCAATGCGGAATTGTAGCCCGCCTGAAGCGTCAGCGCGTCTATCAGCCTCTCAAAACCAGTCACGGGGGAACTCGACCAGGTCTCGGCCAGGCGTCAGCCGGCACCGAGCTGCAAATCCTCGATATGGGTCGCGGCAAGCCGGCCCCCGTAGGTCGCCTGCAGATTTGCCTCGGTGAAGACAGATGCTGTCGGCCCTTCGGCAATCTTCCGCACGTTCAAGAACAGCACCCGGTCGAAATAGGCCGCCACGGTCGACAGGTCGTGATGGACGCAGACCACCGTCTTCTCGTCGTGCTTCAAGGTCTTCAGAACGTCGACAATGGCCTTCTCGGTCGCCGCATCGACCCCGGCGAAGGGTTCGTCCAGCAGGTAGAGATCGGCGTCCTGCGCCAGTGCCCGCGCCAGAAAGACGCGCTGCTGTTGCCCGCCGGAGAGCTGGCCGATCTGCCGGTCGGCGAAATCGGCCATGCCGACGCGTTCGAGGCAGGCCAAGGCCTTCTTGCGATGCCCCCAGCCGGCAAAGCGCAGCAGACCGATTTCCGCGTAAAGCCCCATGATCACCACATCGATGACCCGGGCGGGGAAATCCCAGTCCACGCTGGCGCGCTGGGGCACGTAGGCGACACGGCGACGCGTCTTGGCGAACGGCCGGCCGAACACGCTGACCTCGCCGGACACCGCTGGAACGATGCCCAGCGCGCCCTTCAGCAAGGTCGACTTGCCCGCACCGTTGGGCCCGACAATCGCGGTCATGGTGGTGGCGGGCATATCGGCGTCGACGGAAAAGACCGCCGGCTTCCTGCCGTAGGAGACCGTCAGGCCACGGATGGCCAGCGGGCTCTCGGCGGTTGCCGACGGTTCGACGATCCGGCCGGCGTCGGCGATCAGTTCCGGGCTTGCCGCGACCGCGGCGGTCACGAGCCCGCCCCCAGCCGGCCCTGCATGCCCAGTTCCGGCGCCTCGCCGCCCAGCGCGCGGGCGATCGACGTCGCGTTATGGTCGATCATGCCGATATAGGTGCCCTCATAGCTGTCGGGCTGCCCCATGGCGTCAGAGAAGAGCTGGCCGCCGATCGACAGATCGTGGCCGCGCGCGGCCGCCCCCTCGATCAGGGCGCGGATGTTCCGGTCGGAGACGGAGCTTTCAACGAAGACGGCTGAAATTTCGTTTTCGACGATTAGGTCGACAAGCTCCTCGATGCGGCGCAGGCCGGCCTCCGCCTCGGTCGATATGCCCTGAATACCGACCACCTCGAAACCGTAGGCGTCACCGAAATAGTTGAAGGCATCATGGGCGGACACCAGCACACGCTGGTTTTCCGGAACGCTGTTGAGCACCTGACTTGCGTAATCAGCCAACTCCTCGATTTCGGCCAAATGGCTGTCCGCATTTTCGCGATAGGCCGCCTCGCCCTCCGGATCCATTTCGATCAAGCTGTCGCGCACGGTGAGAACGACCTGGGGCCATAGTTCCGGGTCCATCCAGACATGCGGGTCGAAACGGCCGTCATAATCGTCGTGGGACAGCAGTTGGTCCGCCTCGACGCCCTCGCCGACCGCAACGACTGGCTTGCGCTCGCCCAGATGCAGCAGGAAGTCCTCCATCTGGGCCTCAAGGTAAAGGCCGTGCCAGAGCACGAGATCGGCAGCCACCATGTTGGCGATATCCGACCGTGTCTGGCGATAGGCATGCGGGTCGACGCCGGGACCCATCAGAGCCACGACCTCCGCGCGGTCGCCGGCGACCTGTTCGACCGCGTCGCCGATCATCGACGTCGTAACCACCACTTGCAGCGGCTCGTCCGCCAAGGCGGCGTTAGCGCCGAAGGCGAGCGGCAGGGCAAGGGCGGCAGTGCTGAGAAACTTGGTCATCGCATTAACTCTTTGCCTTACGAGCTTTGTTACGGCCCAACTAACTGCATTAGGCCCCGTTGATTGCCTATGTCGGCACTCCCAAATAGTGAGTTGGCTGATAAAGTTTGTCAAGACTAACTTCGTGCGCACATCCATTCGCTGGGCTATGGTGCGCCGCCGCGCCATCGAGCCCGAAAGTCGCCATTGATGAAATCTGTCGAGCAGCACGCCCGCGCGTTCAAAATCGTGCGCGACGCGCATGCGTTGGAAATCGTCGAGGACTATGTCGAGCTGATCGCCGACCTGACCGATTCGCAGGGCGAGGCGCGCGCCGTCGACCTGTCGCGCCGGCTGGGCGTGACACCGGCGACGGTGAACAACACGCTAAAGCGGTTGGAGCGGGACGGGTACCTGAACAGCGCCCCCTACCGGTCGATCTTCCTGACCAACAAGGGCCGCGATCTGGCCGAAAAAAGTCGCCAGCGGCACAAGCTGGTGCGCGACTTCCTGATCGCGCTGGGCGTCGACGAGGCCACGGCGGAGCAGGACGCCGAGGGCGTGGAACATCATGTCAGCGCAGAAACGCTTGCGGCGTTCGAACGGTTCATCAAGAAACAGTCCAGCTAACCCAGACGCCAGCGTTCGATCCAGGCGTGAATGGCATCGAAGACGTCAGGCGCGCCCAGCCAATCCATCCATTGGTGCCACGTATCCGCCGCGGCGAAGAGCAGTTCGGCGCCGGGAATCGCGTCGAGCGTCAGCTCGAAGGCCCAGTCACGCAGGGCGCCGGAGCCAAAGACCGCCGCCACCAGGACACCGCTGATCAGTATGGCGACGACGACACCCAGGCGCTGGCTGGGCGCACCGACGGTGATGTCCAGCTCGTTGCGATGGCGCTGAAAGGCGGCGTTGGCGTCGGTATCTGGATCGATGCTCATATGCGTTCCGATCAGAACTGGAAATAGATGAAGGGCGCCACGCCTTCCGGCCCCAGCGCGTCGATGACGACCAGCAACAGGCCGCCCAGGGCGCCTTGGGCGACCGGCGGCAGGCGGCGGACCACCGAAGCGGTGCGTTCGACTGTATCGTGCGGCACGAAATGAAACGACATCCCGACGAGCAGCAGCCCGATGATGAAGGGCGTTGCGAACTCCACCGGCGCGGAGACGTTGGCGAAGCCGCCGAGATAGGTAAGTGCGGTGCCGAAGTCCTCTGACCGGAAGAAGATCCAGGCCAAACAGACGAAGTGAAACACCAGAACCGTGGCCAGAACCTTCTGCCAGACGGGCCGCCGTGCCGCCGACCGGCCCCAGCCCAGCATGCGTTCGACCACCAGGCCGAGGCCGTGCAGAAAGCCCCAGAACAGGAAGGTCCAGGCCGCGCCATGCCAGATGCCGCCCAGCAGCATGGTGATCATCAGGTTCAGCCGGGTGCGCAGCACGCCGGCCCGGCTGCCGCCCAGCGGGATATAGAGATAGTCGCGCAGCCAGCTCGACAGGCTGATATGCCAGCGGCGCCAGAAATCCTGGATCGACTGGGCCCGATAGGGCTGGTTGAAGTTCTTCTGAAAGCGAAAACCAGCAGCAGGGCGACGCCGATCGCGATGTCCGAATAGGCGCTG
>JBCBSH010000214.1:0-7254 GCA_039819285.1 Pseudomonadota bacterium | reverse complement strand
ACATAATCTCCCAAAAACCGGCCGCGATACGAGCGGATTGTAACATTCTGACGTCGACCGTGGGGGCGGTGCATCGGGAGATTATGTTTGAAATCACTCACAGTCAATCAGGAAAGAGGATGGAGATCGCGAGGTTTGTTTGATAATGTGATTTTTGAGTAAGCCCTTATGCGCCCCACAGATCAGTAATGCGGTGAAGGCCACGCCATGAAAACGGACCGTCGGCCAAGTGAACTGCGCCTCGAAATGCTGCGCATTCGCGTCACGGAAAGAGGCTTCGTCTCGGTTGCCGCGGCGGCGCAGGAATTTGGCGTTTCCGAAATGACCATTCGGCGCGATCTCGACCGCCTTGAGCAGCAGGATGTGGCTATTCGCACCCATGGCGGCGCCATCGCCAAGAACGGGGTATTGGGGCGGACGGTCGATATAGAGGAGCCGGCCTTCGATGGTCGATCGCGAACCAATGCGGACGCCAAGGCTGCCATCGCCCGGGTCGCCGCCGCCATTCCGCAGGCCCATCAGACAGTAGGGCTGGATGTCGGTTCAACGACGCTTGAACTGGCGCGCAATCTGGACGATGCCAAGGAACTTAAGGTCTTCACCAACAGCCTGCGCGCCGCAATGGCGCTGAGCGACACAGGGCACCAGGTTTACTTGCCTGGTGGGCAAGTGCGCGCCATCGAGAATTCCGTGTGCGGTTCGATTGCCATCAACCAGCTTCGCAACTACTGGCTGGACCACGCGTTCATCGGCGTGTCGGGCATCACGGAAGATGGCTGTTTCGACTATTCGCTGGAGGAAACCGAGATCAAGCAGGTTTATCTCGAGCGTGCCTCCAACGTCGTTGTCCTGTGCGATTCGAGCAAGTTTGGACGCCTGTCGCTGGTGCAAGTATGCGAACTTGAGCCCATTGACGTGCTCGTTACCAACGCCCCGCCTCCGCCTCGATTGGCTGCGGCCCTGACCGACGCCGAGGTGAGGACCGTGCTCGCCTAACCCTGCGACCTCGCACCAGGGGGACCCGAACGGCGGCAAGACGTCTTGGGAGGAAGCCGAGCGTCCCCGGCGTGCGGCAGGTAGGACGGAACGGATCGAAGGGTTTTGTGAACGGTGGATTTCCGGCTCATCGCGCAGACCGATGAGCGGCAGATCGGTCTTCGGCGCGAGCCATCGCTCCGGACGCAAGGGCACAGGTCACGACGCAGTCCTGAAACCGCCGGGAGGTCGGGTCGAGTTCGTCGTGACCATCGCGGATGGCCATCAGGGGTATGCGGACATCGCTTGCGAACGGTACGGCGCATGTTCGTTCCGGCGCGGTACGACCCACCGTGAAGGCATCAAGGATTGCGCACCCCAAGCCCTCCTGCACCAACGGGATCGCCGAAGACATCAGTCGGACCCGGATGCTGAAGTCGGGCGCGATCTTAGCGGCCTGAAAAACCCCGCCCACAAGGCGGTTTTGGAATACCGAACGCTCAAAGCCGATCAGCGGCTCTCCCTGCAGATCGGACGGCGTGACCATGGGCAGTGAGGCCAGTCTGGAACCCGCGGGTACCAGACAGACAAGCCCGGCCTCGGCCAGTGCG
This sequence comes from Pseudomonadota bacterium, assembly GCA_039819285.1. GTDB lineage: Bacteria > Pseudomonadota > Alphaproteobacteria > DSM-16000 > Inquilinaceae > JANQGH01. The sequence goes on along the minus strand of JBCBSH010000214.1, from coordinate 5,668 downwards.
CTGCAGACGACGCGCTTATCGTCGACCGGATAGATCGCCAGGGCCATGTTAACCCGCCGGGTTAGGATGGCCGGCACAAGCTCGTCGACATGCAGCACGTCCAAGGTGAGGTTGAGAGACGGGTACCTGCGACGCAGATCGGCCATCGCCGCTGGGATGAGCGCGTGGCTAAGGCCTGGTGAGCAACCCACGGCGTAGTCACCCACGCCGTCGCTGCGGCTTTCCGCCAGATGCCGATTGATGCGTTCCAGCCGATTGTGAATGACCTCGAGATTGTCGAAGAGCGCCCGTGCGTCAGCGGTCGCGGACAGCCCTCGGCCAGACCGCAGGAACAGCCGCACGCCGTGGGCATCCTCGACGTGCCGGATCATGCGGCTGATGCCGGGGGCAGAGACGTTCAGCATACGTGCGGCCCCGACGATCGATCCGGTGACCATAACCGCGCGCAACACCTCCGCCTGCCTCAAACTGAGCATTACAGCCTCGTGGATTGAGCCTGTTCGAAGCTTAACGTCATGTTCATCAAGTCATCAAACTTGTTAATTTCTCCGCTTCCGGCCCACCGCTACCATTGCCGCCATGGGGGTGTGCGCGAACCAGCGAGCAGTTGGCGGGGGCGGATCTTTCCGCCGTAGGGCCCTGACCGGGCGCCGCACCGCGGTCACCCCATGACGCTGACCCGCGCGTACGACGTCGTCGTTATCGGCGGCGGCATGGCAGGGGCCGCCGCGGCGCTGTCGTCCGCCCGAGAAGGCGCCTCTACACTGCTGGTCGAGCGCAACGCCTTTCTCGGTGGCGCCGCCACGGCGGGATCGGTCGGTCAGTTTGTCGGCTGGGAGACCAGCGCCGCCCGGCGCGTCATTGCAGGGGTGGCGGCCGATATCGTGGCCGCGCTTCAGGAGACTGGCGGTGCGAGTTCGCACGGACATTTCACCATGTCTACTGGCCACCGCATGGACCGGGTGGAGTATGATCCCGAGATCCTCAAGATCGTCCTCGACCAGTTGCTGACGGCGGCGCCCGTCGATGTGCTGTTCCAGGCGGCGATCCATCAAGTGTCCAGGTCGGGCCGACGGATCGAGGCGGTCGTGCTCGACACGCCGGCCACATTAGTCACGGCGACTGGACAGAGCTTCATAGATGCATCCGGCGATCTGGCCTTGCTGTCAAAGGCGGGTGCCACCTTCCTCCCCCCTGACGGGAACGAAAACGTTCAGCCCGCGACCCTGATGTTCGCCCTGGGGCCCATCGATTTCGAGGCGCTCGACAATCTCGACCGAGAAGCACGGGATCGCATTATCGCCAAGGGCCTCGCCAGCGGCGCCCTGCCCCGAGCGTCTGTACATCGGAGCCGCGTGCCCGGCAGTGACTCGGCCTGGTTCAACATCACGCGTGTCGAAATCAATCCCGACGATGCCTTCGCCTTAAGCGCGGCGCAGATGGAGGGCCGGCGCCAGGCCCTGGCCGCGGCCCGCTTCCTGATCACTGAAATGCCAGGGTGCGAGAACGCCCGGCTCTCGCGCCTGGCGCCGCAACTCGGCGTCCGGGACTTCCGCCGTGTCCAAGGCGACCACGTGCTGACGCGCGCGGAATTGGCTTCAGGCACGGTCTTTGAAGATACCGTCGCCTGTGGGGCCTACCCGATCGACATTCACCATCCGGCCGGGGAAGGCGGCCTGACGTTTGAGGAGTTCGGCGAGGATCACTACTACGCCATACCCTTGCGGGCGCTCGTTCCAGTCGGGTTCTCCAATGTGCTGACCGCAGGTCGCGGGGTCTCGGCTACCCACGAGGCGTTTGCCGCGCTGCGCGTCATGCCGACAGCGATGGCCATGGGCCAGGCCGCCGGGACCGCCGCGGCGCTGGCCGCAAACGGCGCAGATGGCGCGGCCGGCGACGTACGCTCGGTCCCGATGGCCAGGCTGCGTCAAAGGCTGGTCGCGGCCGGCGCCTTTCTAGGCGGCTGACCGATGGCGCTGGCCGCTCTGTTCGTCGTTTTCCTGGCCTTCATCATCATCGGCACTCCGGTGGCGATCGCCATGGGCATCGGGTCCATGGCCTACCTTCTGCTCTCCGACATCCCGGCCACGGTGCTGATCTTGAACATGGTCGACAGCTTGGGCGGCATTACCCTGCTGGCGATCCCGTTTTTTGTTCTGGCCGGCGAAATCATGAATGCCGGCGGGATCACCAAACGCATTTTCGCCTTTGCCGACCATCTGGTCGGACATGTCCGGGGCGGCCTGGCGCACGTCAACATTCTGTCCAGCCTGTTCTTCGCAGGTATTTCAGGGTCGGCGGTGGCCGATGCCGCGGGCCTGGGTCGTATCGAGATCCGTGCCATGATCGACGCCGGCTATAGCCGGCCGTTCAGCGCCGCCGTGACCGCGGCCTCGAGCTGTATCGGCCCGATCATTCCGCCCTCTATCCTGATGGTGCTGTACGGCACCATGACCGATATCTCGATTGCCGCGTTGTTTCTCGGCGGGCTAATCCCCGGCGTGCTGCTGGGCCTGTTCATGATGTCCTATGTCTGGGTTGTCGCCAAGCGCGAGCAGGTCAAGCCACGCGCGCGGCCTTCGCTAAGGGCGGTGCTGCGGAGCTTCGTGCAAAACCTGCTGCCCTTGGGCACGCCCGTGGTGGTCCTGGCCGGCCTGGTTTTCGGGGTCGTCACGCCGACCGAGGCTGGCGTTCTGGCCATCGTCTACGCCCTGATGGTCGCGGCGATCTATGGCGAACTCAACCTCCGCCGCCTAGCCGGGATCCTGGAAGAGGCGCTGATCACGACCACCCAGATCATGTTCATTCTCGCCTGTTCGGCGCTGTTCGGCTGGCTGGTCACGACCGAGCAAATCCCCGAGCAACTCGCTGCTTGGTTTGCCCAGACCGGCCTCGGCACCTGGATTTTTCTCGCCGGTGTCAATGTGATCCTGCTCTTCCTTGGCACGTTCATGAGCCTCACCTCGATCCTGATCATTTTTGCGCCGACGCTGCTGGGCATGGCGCTGCCCATGGGCATCGACCCGGTGCATTTGGGCGTCGTGGTGATCCTCAACTTGACGGTGGGGCTGATCACACCGCCGCTTGGCTGGTGCCTCTATATTGTCACCGAGATCGCAGAGATCCGGTTCGTGCAAACCGCGCGCGCCGTCCTGCCTTTCCTGATCCCGATCCTCATCGTGCTCCTGATCGTCACCTATGTGCCCGGGCTGGTGCTCTGGCCGGGCGAGGTGTTCCTGGGCCGGGGCCGCTAGGCATGGTCCGTTCATTCAAACCGCCACCCAACAATGAGGAAACGCCATGAAACACCCAACCATCCTCGGGGCCTTTGGGCTCGTCGTTGCCGCGTCTCTCGCAATGCCCAACGCCTTTGCACAAACCACGCTGCGTTTGGCCTGTCCGTCGGCACCGACCAACCCCACCTGCATGACCGCACAGTATTTCGCCGACGAGACCGAGCGCCTGACCGACGGGTCGGTCACTGTCGATGTCTTCCCCTCCGCCCAGCTCGGGCGCGGGGCCGAAGCGATCAATCAGACCTCGGCCGGGATCATCGATTTGGTGGTCGAAGACATCTCCAACTATTCCAACTTCGTCGACGACTACAATGTCGTTTCGTGGGGCTTCGCCTTCCGTGACGCGGACCATTTCAACAGCTTTCTGGACTCCGACCTCCATGCCGGCATGGCGGACCGGTTGGAGGAGGAATTCGGGATCACGCTCTTGGCAAACAATTGGCGCAAGCTGCCGCGAGTCGTCGTCTCGACCAGCCCGGTCTTCACACCGGAGGACGTGGAGGGGCTGGTCTTCCGCGTGCCCGGCATCCCCTCCTATATCGCCACCTGGTCGGCCATCGGCGCAAACCCGTCCCAAGTGCCTTGGGGCGAGGCCTTCCAAGCCCTGCGCACTGGTGTGGTCGATGCCATGGAGGCCCCGCTCGATTCCGTGGCCAGCCAGAACTTCCATCAGGCCGCACCCTACGTGACCCTGACCAATCACGTCTTTTCCGCGATTGCCTTGGGCATAAATTCGAACCGACTGGCTGCGCTGAGCGAAGCGGAGCAGGCCGCCATGCACGAAGCGGCTCAGTTGGCGACGCAATACTCGATCCAACTGGCCGAGGAAAGCCGTGCGTCTGTCGTTGACCAGATCGTCCGGGACGGCGCGGCGGTGGTTATCGTCAGTTCCACTCCGTTCCAGGAGCGGCTCTCCGGCGCCGCCGCAGAGCAGGAGGCCGAGGGACTGTGGCGCGAAGGGCTGTTGAGGGAGATCCAAGGGATTGATTGACGCGCCCAACGCCCATCCGCAGCCCGTCGAACCACGGGGGCGATCCAACCTGGTCCGCGCCATCATGGCTCTGGACCGGGTCTTGGCGGTCGTCAACCGGATCTATCTTCGCCTCGCCCAAGCGATCCTGATTGCCCTCGTCGGCCTCGTCTTCGCACAGGTGGTCGGCCGCTATACGCTTGGGCGGTCGATCCTCGGGCTTAATGAGCTCACCGGCTTCTTATTGGTCTGGCTGGTGTTTCTGATGGCCTTTGTCCTCCACCGTCGGCGTCGGCACATCGTCATTACGGCCGTCACCGATCTGCTCGGCCGCAACGCCCGCCAAAGGGCCGCGCTGCTGACCAGCCTTGGCGTCATCGCCTTTGCCGTCTATGTCTGCATTCAGTTGATCGACGTGATGCCCTACCTCCGGCTGACATCACCGGTCTTTCGGCTCCCGGATTGGAGCGAGAAGATCGCACCAGCGGCAGCATTCGTGCCGATGCTTTTGCAAGAGCTGGTGAATCTGACCGTCAACCGCTCAAGAGCCCCGGGGTCGGTCGCTTCGGGCATCTAGCGAACCGCTGACGAAGGTCACGATTTGGAGCATCGCCGAATTGGGGGATCTGGATGCCGTGGTGACGTCGGGCGGCTTTGATCGAGCCCCTACAGATCGGGTAAGGCCGCGAGGCGACGCCGATGTCCGGCAGGCGGCCTGGTCGATGAGGGCTGCCGCGTCGGGCACCTTGCGACGGTGCCGGCCAGGTCCATGCGGTCCCCTTCGATCGCTCATGAGTCTTCGCACTCGCGATCGACGGCGGCCAGCGCCGTTTCGTCGACGCTTCGTCGCGAAGAGGCCGTCTCGAGAGCCCAGCATACAGAGCCAGCTTACTTGACGGATGATTCAACAAACATGGCCGTCCCGCCTATTGTATAAGCAACTCGAACACTCCCGCGACAAAGCTCCCGCATGTCCATTCGCCGATTGCGCACATTGATTGCCGTTGCGGAGACCGGCACGTTTTCCGGCGCGGCGGAGGCGATGTTTGTCTCGCAATCGGCCGTCAGCATGCAGATGCGCGCGCTTGAAGACGATTTGCGCATGGAACTGTTTGACCGCACCAGACGCCCACCGGCGCCGAACGCGGCCTGTCGCGCGGTCGTTGAGCGCGCGCGTGCCATCGTCGGCGCCTATGACGCTCTGGCCTCGGCGGACGATACTGCCGGCGACTCGCTGGCGGGCGAACTGGACATCGGCGCGGTGCCCACGACCCTGACCGGGCTGGTGCCGAAGGTTGTGTCGTCGCTGCGTGCCGACCATCCGGCCTTGCGCATTCGCATCGTCTCAGCCCTGTCCGCCGATCTCTTGTCCCAGGTCAGCCGACGCATGCTGGGTGCTGCG
>JBCBSH010000213.1:0-7305 GCA_039819285.1 Pseudomonadota bacterium | reverse complement strand
CGGTCTGATCGCGATTGCCATCGCCGTCTCGTTCGGCGACCGTTTGCCGCGGCGCGAGGGCGGCTACGATGAGGGGCAAGGCGCTGCCGATGATCGCGGCCAATCCGGCCGGGATCGCCGTCATGGCAACGAACATCAGGCCGAGATAAAGCGCGTTCTGGCAGATGCCGAGCACGACGATGCGCAGCCATTGGTCCCCGCGCCGCGGCAAACGGTCGCCGAACGAGACGGCGATGGCAATCGCGATCAGACCGGCGATCAAGAACCGGCCGGACAGCATTAACAGCGGCGGCGCATAGTCCAACGCGACCTTGGCCGAGGTGAAGGCCGACGACCAGATCAACGCGAAACTGAGGCCGATGACAACCGTGACCGTGGTGTTAAGGCCGGGCGCATGGCCCTGGCTATGTGTGGTGGTCATCGATCATCCCGGCTGGTTCATCCCGAATGATGGCCGGACCAGTCGCTTTGGTCGAGGCCAGCGGCAACATGGGCGGCATGTCGAGGCACCCGCCCATGGGGAATTGGCGTGTTGTGTGAAGGGCTTCGCTGCGCTTATATGCTCCCGAGGCAAATGGCGGCAAGAAAGTTCAACCGACCCGTCAGAACGGTCGGTGCCGCGAAAGAACAGGGAGGACGGCCATGGCGGAAGCGCCGAGGCCAGACGGCTTGGGCGACAACGCCAATGTAACCGCGTCCGAGCCGGAGATCGTCTTGGAGGCTGACCATGTCAGCCTGTCCTTCGGCGGCGTGCATGCGCTGGCCGATGTCAGCTTTCAGGTGCGCAGGCGCGAGCTGTTTTCGATCATCGGCCCGAATGGCGCGGGCAAGACCTCCATGGTCAATTGCATTTCCGGCCGCTACGCGCCGACCGAGGGCCGGGTCCTGCACAATGGCCGGGACATCACCAAGCTGAGGCCGAGCGCCCGTGCCGATCTCGGCATCGGCCGCACGTTTCAGAACCTGGCCCTGTTCGGCCACATGTCCGTGCTCGACAACATCATGGTCGGGCGCCACCACCTTCTCAAAAACAACTTCCTCACTGGCCCGCTCTACTGGATCGGCGGTGCGCGCAAGGAAGAGCTGCGTCACCGGCGCGAGGTCGAGGAGATCATCGACTTTCTTGAGATTCAGCATGTGCGCAACGCGGTCGCCGGCACCCTGCCCTATGGCCTGCGCAAGCGGGTGGAACTGGCCCGGGCCGTGGCACTGCGCCCCAACCTGCTGCTGCTGGACGAGCCGATGGCGGGCATGAACCTGGAAGAGAAGGAGGACATGGCCCGCTACATCAACGACCTGAACGTCGAGTGGGGCATGACCGTGATCATGATCGAGCACGACATGGGCGTGGTGATGGACGTTTCCGACCGGGTCATCGTCCTCGATTTCGGGCGCAAGATCGCCGAGGGCCTGCCCGACGAGATCATGAACCACCCGCAGGTCAAGGAAGCTTATCTCGGCGTCATGGACGACGATGACGAGGAGGGTGCGGCCGCGTGACGGAGGCGCTGGACACCCTGCCGAAGCTGCTGGCGCACAACGCCGCCAACTGGCCTGACGAGATCGCGCTCAGGGAAAAGGATCTCGGGATCTGGAACGCAATTTCCTGGGCGCAGTACAACGACCGGGTCAGCCAGTTCGCCTTGGCCATGCGCCAGCTTGGCATCGTGCAGGGCGACGTGGTGGCCCTGATCGGCGACAACCGGCCGGACTGGGTGATGGGCGAGGTTGCCGCCCATGCCGCCGGCGCGATGAGCCTGGGCATCTATCGCGACGCGCTGGATGCGGAGATCGAGTATCTCTTGACCTATGCCGAGGCCAAGCTGGTGCTGGCCGAGGATGAGGAGCAGGTGGACAAGCTGTTGAACCTGGGCGACCGCATCCCGTCGGTTCGGCATATTGTCTATTTCGACCCGCGCGGCATGCGCAAATACGACGACCCGCGACTGCTCAGCGAACCCGACTTCCTCGCGCTGGCCGGCCAGTCAACGCCGCAAGATTATGATGCGATGGTGGCCGAAACCGATGGCGAGGCGGTCGCGGTCCTGTGCACCACGTCGGGCACGACCGCGAACCCGAAGCTGGCGATGCTGGGCGGCCGGGCGCTGATCGACCACACACGGGCCTATCTGGAGGTCGACCCGAAGGATTCGACCGACGAGTATGTCTCCGTCCTGCCCCTGCCCTGGATCATGGAGCAGATCTACGCGGTCGGAAAATCGCTCGTCAGCCGCATGAAGGTGAACTTCGTCGAAGAGCCGGAAACGATGATGCACGACATGCGCGAAATCGGCCCGACCTTCGTCCTGCTGGCGCCGAGGGTCTGGGAGCAGATCGCCGCCGACGTCCGCTCGCGCATGATGGATGCCAGCCGGTTCAAGAACTGGATGTTCGATCTGGGCATGCGGCTGGGCCGCCAGGCGCTGGACCAGGGGCGGCAGTCCGCGATGGCGCGTGCGATCCTGTTTCGGGCGCTGTCCGACCGGCTGGGCTTCAGCCGGTTGAAATCGGCGGCGACCGGCGGCGCGGCGCTGGGCCCCGACACGTTTCGCTTCTTCCTGGCCATGGGCGTGCCGCTGCGCCAGCTTTATGGCCAGACGGAGCTGTTGGGTGCCTACACCATCCACACCCAAAGCGATGTCGATTTCGATACCGTCGGGGTCGCCTTCAGCAAGGATGTCGAGGTGCGCGTCGACCAGCCGGACGCGAACGGCGTCGGCGAGATCGTCACAAGGCACCCGAACATGTTCGCCGGCTATTACAAGAACGAAGAGGCCTCCCGCGCCGAGATCAACGAGGCGGGCGAGATGCATACGGGCGACGCGGGGTACTTCAACGATCAGGGCCATCTGGTCGTCATCGACCGGATCAAGGATTTGGCGACCACCAGCCTGGGCGACCGGTTCAGCCCGCAGTTCCTGGAAAACAAGCTGAAATTCTCGCCCTTCGTGGCCGAGGCCGTGATTTTGGGCGACCAGCGGCCCTATCTGGCCGCCATGCTGTGCATCCGTTTCCCCATCGTCTCGAAGTGGGCGGAAAAGAAGCGCATCGCCTTCACAACCTACACCGATTTGTCGTCGCGGCCCGAGGTCTACGGCCAGATCCAGTCGGAGATTGAGGCGATTAACGCCACCTTGCCGGCCGCCCAGCGCATCCGGAAATTCCTGCTGCTTTACAAGGAGCTGGACGCCGATGATGGCGAGCTGACCCGCACGCGCAAGGTTCGGCGCGGCGTGATCAACGACAAGTATGGCGACATCATCGAGGCGATTTACGCCGACCGCGACGCCATCCCCGTCGATACCACCATCAGCTTTCAGGACGGCACGACCCAGCGCATCAAGACGGTGTTGCGGGTGGTCGATCTCGCCCCAACCGCCCCCGAACACTCTGCCCAAGCCGCCGAATAGAGCCCGACGAGACGCCGACCCCATGGAAAATCTCCGCCTCGACTTTCTCTATCAGCTTATGCTGACGGGCCTGATCATCGGCACGCTTTACGGCGTCGTCGGCATGTCTTTCGTCTTGATCTACAAGGCGTCGAAGGTCATCAACATGGCCCAGGGTGAGTTCCTGCTGATCGGCGCCTGGATCTGCTGGTACTTCCTGATCGAATACCAGTTGCCGTTCTGGATCGGCTTTCCGCTGACCCTGATCGTCATGATGGTATTCGGTATCGTGCTGCAGGTGGTTGTCCTGCGGCCGCTGATCGGCGAGCCGATCATTTCGGTCATCATGGTGACGATCGGCCTGTCAATCGTCTTTCAGGCGTTGATGAAATGGCTGTTCGGCGTCTCGCCGCAGCCCTATCCGCAGATCTTTTCCTCACCGACCGTGGATGTCTTGGGCGCACAGATCCGAACGGTCTACGTGCTGTCGATTGTGGTCTCGCTGGTCATCGTCGGCGGCTTCGCCTGGTTCTTCAAGTTTTCCAAGATGGGGCTGGCCATGCGCGCCACGGCGTTCGACCAGCAGGCCGCCCAGTCGCTGGGCGTCTCGGTCAAATCCGTTTTCGCCATGTCCTGGGCGATTTCCGCGATGGTCTCGTCGGTGGCCGGCATCGTGGTTGGGGTGGTCAATTCGGTTTCGTCGGACCTGTCCTTCTTCGGCATCAAGGTCTTTCCGGCGGTGATCCTCGGCGGGCTCGACAGCATTATCGGCGCCGTGGTCGGCGGCATCATCATCGGCCTGTTGGAGCATTTCGCGGTCTATGTCGACCTGTACGCCGGCATCGGCAATCTGCAGCAAATCGTGCCCTTCTACGTCCTGGTCATCATCCTGATGATCAAGCCGTACGGTCTGTTCGGCACGCGCGATATCGAGCGGGTCTGACCATGGCCGGCGCCGCCTTCCGACCGAGTGGGGATTTCCGCACCAGCTACGCGGCCGACACCACGATCTTCGACGACGCGTTCAGCCGGCGGTTCGTCATCAGCCTCGTCATCGTGCTGGCCCTGATACCGATACCGACGGTCTTCGGCTGGGGCTTCGACATTCTCGACCGCTATTGGATGAACCTGTTCGTCTCGATCGGCTATCTGTCGATTGCGGCCCTGGGCTTGAACATCCTGGTCGGCTTTACCGGCCAGATTTCCATCGGCCATTCCGCCTTCTTCGGCTTCGGTGCCTTCGCCTCGGTCTTCATCTACGAGACCACCAGCATCCCGGTCTTTTTCTGCATCCCGCTGGCGGGGCTGATGACCGCGGCGGTGGGCCTGATCTTCGGCGTGCCAGCGGCGCGGATCAAAGGGCTCTATCTGGCTATCGCGACCTTGGCCGCGCAGTTCATCCTGCAGGATTTCTTTGCCCGGGCGGACTGGTTTTCCGGCGGCACCCACGGTTCCGTGGCGCGGCCGCTGGAAATCTTCGGCTATTCGTTCCGCAGCGTGCATTCCTATTGGTGGATCGTGCTGGCCTATGTTGTGATCCTGTTCCTGGCCGCCACCAACCTGATGCGAAGCCGCGACGGGCGGGCGCTGATCGCTGTGCGCGATCACTACCTGTCCGCCGAGATCATGGGCGTCAACCTGACCAAATACCGGATCTTGTCGTTCGGCATCGCGTCGTTCTATGCCGGCATCGGCGGGGCCTTGTTCGCGCACCACAATCTGTTCGTGCAGGTCGAGAGTTTCACGATCTTCTTTTCCATCCTTTTTCTGGGCATGGTGATCATTGGGGGTCTGGGCTCGATCATGGGCACGATCTTCGGTACCATCTTCATCACCATGCTGCCGGAGGCGACGGAGGCCGTGACCAGCTTCATGCGGGGCGGTGCGATCGACCGGGCCCTCAACCTCGGCGGCGGGCTTAACTATCTGAAGGAGATGGCGATCGGGCTGGCCATCATCCTGTTCCTGATCTTCGAGCCCGAGGGGCTGGCGCATCGCTGGCGCCAGATCAAAGCCTATTGGAAACTCTACCCGTTCTCATACTGACGGGTGGCAATGAGGGGCGACGGCCCCAGGAGAGGGAGGACAGCAGAATGAAGAGACTATCCTTAACCACGGCGACCGCGCTGATTGCGCTGGGTGCCGGTGTCGCGCACGCCCAGGACATTCCGGTCGGCCACCTGGCGGACCTGACCGGTCCGACGGCATCCATTGGCGTGGCCTACGCCAACGGCATTACCGACACGATCAACTGGTACAACGAGAATGGCGGGGTCGACGGTAGGCTGATCGACTTCGAGACCGTTGACTATGCCTATCAGGCGCCGCGCGCGGTCTCGATCTATCAAGGCTGGGTCGCCGACGACGTGGTCGCGGTGCAGGGCTGGGGCACGGCCGATACCGAGGCTTTGGTGCAGTTCGTCGAGGCTGACGAGGTGCCGTATTTCTCCGCCTCCTATTCCGGTGCGTTGACCGATCCGACCGGCCAGGGCGAGCGGTCGGCCGGTGCGGCACCCTATAACTTCTTCTACGGCCCATCCTACTCCGATGCCTGCCGCGCGCTGGTGCAGTGGGCGGCCGCGGACTGGGAAGAGAATGGCGACGGCTCGACCCCGGTCTGGGTCCATATGGGCGACAACCACCCCTATCCGGAAAGCCCGCGCGTGGCCTGCACCGAATATGCCGAAGAGCTGGGCTTCGACGTCGCCAACCCGATCGTCTACACCCTGGCGCCGGGCGACTTCACCGCCCAGTGCCTGACGTTGAACGAGATCGGCGCCAACTACGCCTATGTCGCCAACATCGCCGGCTCGACCATCTCGCTGCTAAACAGTTGCGCCAACACCAATACCGACGTCCAGTTCGTGTCCAACGTCTGGGGCTATGACGAGCAGGTCATGCGGGCCGCCGGTGAGAATGCCGACGGTGTCGTGGTCGCGGTCCGGACCGAAAGCATGTGGACCGACGACAATCCAGGCCTTGAGCGGGTGCGCGCCATCGCCGGCGGCGACGATTACCAGGTGTTGAGCTACATCTCCGGCGTGTGTTCGGCGGCTTACATGCTTGAGGCGATCGAGGGCGCCGGCGCGGACGGAGACATCACCGGCCCGAGCATCCGCACCTATCTGGAAAGCCAGACGGACTGGGTGCCGGAGGGGCTGGAAGGCGTCTGCTTCCCGTCGACTTGGACGGCGGAAGACCATCGCGGGCTGATGACGGTCGCAGTTTATCGCGGCAATGTCAGCGGCTCGACCGAGGGTCGCGAGATCTCCGACCTGATGGCCGACGGAACCATGTCGCTGGAGCCGGTGGCGATCATCGAGCTGCCGCGCCGTCCGGAATGGATCGGCTACTGAGAAAGGTGGGCGGGCGGGGCGTGAGCTCCGCCCCCGCATTTCCCAGCGAGACAGGCTCATGACCGCCGCAATGGCCGAAGGGGCGGCGGAGACCGCGCCGCCCCTCCTGTCGGTCAACAATATCGAGGTCGTCTACAACGACGTCATCCTGGTGTTGCGTGGCCTGAGCCTGGAGGCGCCCAGAAGGGCGATGATCTCGCCCTTGGGTACCTCCAGGCTCAGGCCGCGCAACACCAGGATGACGTCGTTATAGACGACCTCGATGTTGTTGACCGACAGGAGGGGCGGCGCGGTCTCGGCCGCCCCTGCGGCCATTGCGGCGGTCATAAGTCTGTCTCGCTCGACAAATCGGGGGCGGAGCTCACGCCCCGCCCGCCTTGCTTAGTAGCCGAGCCATTCCGGTCGGCGCGGCAGTTCGATCACCGCGACCGGCTCCAGCGACCTGGACGCCGGAAGACCATCGCGGGCTGATGACCGTCGCCATCTATCGCGGCAATGTCAGCGGCTCGACCGAGGGTCGTGAGATCTCCGACCTGATGGCCGACGGCACCATGTCGCTG
>JBCBSH010000212.1:0-7322 GCA_039819285.1 Pseudomonadota bacterium | reverse complement strand
CCGCCCGGCCTCAATGTGCTTGGCGTCCATGATGTCGCGGCCAATGGTGACGGCTCCGTCGTGATGGCCGCTCTGCGCGCCCAAACGACGCAAGGTCGACTGATCAGCGCGATCGTGCGCATCAACCCGCAAAGCGTCTCGGTGCGCCACCAGACGGCCGAGCGCAACTACACAGAACTGGCCATGCCCGGCGGTCCCAGCGGGCCGCTCTATGCGCTCGCCCCGGGCGATGGCGTCTACCGCATGACGGTCAGCAGCGGCAACATGCTGCGGATCGCCGAAGGCAACTACGTCTCCAATCTGCGCATCAACCCACAGGGCAGCCAGGGCTGGGTGGTGCGCGCCCAGTCGCTCGACAGCGGCACGTCCTATGTCGTCGAGAGCTTCTCGCTGGGAACCAGCGCCAGCACGCTGTTGACCGTGCCGCTGGTGGGCAACTTCGTGCCGAGCGATCTGGCGGTTGTCGCGGGCGGCCAGCATTTCTGCGTGGTCAGCCAGACATCCAACGGGGCGGAGCTGCGCTTCTACTCGGCTCAACGGAGTTGGACCAACCCGGCCAACTTCTTCCTCGGCCAAGGTGTCCCCTCCTTGGCGACCCTGCGCACCGATAATCAGGAGATCTTCGCGGTCTCGCTGGGCGCGCCAACGATCGTCAACAGCCTGTGGTGGTTCGATCCGTTCAAGGAAAGCTTCCGCCAAAGCCGGTACGTCAATCTGCAGATCCTGCCGCACCAGTTGGAAGGCAGCGACGGAAGGCTGGTCGCGCTCAACCAGGGCAGCCAATCGATGGTCCGAATCGATGCCGACGATATCCTAAGGCTGAACACCGCTTCTCAGGCGTCCGCCATCCGCAACATGGTCGAGACCTATCGCGGCCAAGTGATCGCGGCCTTTGTCACGCTGATGCAGCTGTGGTTGAAGGCGGTGCGCGACTGCATTTGCCATCAGCTTCTGCCCGATTGCCCGACGTTGGGCGACCCGCCGCACAAGGTGCCGCTGGCCAGCCTCGAGATCGTCGAGGCGAATGTCGACAAGATCTGCAATCTCGGCTGCCGGAAGTTCGTCGTTACCTTCCCGACTCTGTTCTATTGGATGTCAATCGTGCCGCTGATCCCGTACTTGCGGGAATTGCTGCACCGCTTGTGCTGCGACCTTGAGTTCGACTTCCTGTCGAACCTGGTGCCGGACGGGCCGCAAAGCCCCGACGCGGTGGAGGAAACCCAGTTCGGATCCAGCTTCCAACAGGCGGCCGTCGCGCTGCCGATCATGGCGACCAGCCCACAGTTCGCGGCGTCGCTGTCGACCATGGGCGATTACGGTTCGCGCCTCGCGGGCACCCGGATCAGGGGCTTGGCCGGCCGGGTGGTTGAGGCGCAGATACGCTCGCCCGAGGTCGCCAGCATCAACGTGACGGGCAAGACGGAGGAGGTTGCCAAGCAGGATCTCGAACTGCACGGCGTGGAGGTGGTCGAGGTGGTCGATCTCGATCGTGACGACCTGCCGCCGGACCTGGACGTGGTCGAGGCGGCGTTTACGCCCCTGTCCTTGAACAAGGGCGACAAGGTCGTGCTGGTCACCAGCAAGGGGCAGGCCCAGTTCCACGCCGTCCGCCGGCGACCGGCGCCGACCGGCAAGATCGACTTGGAGGGTGTGCGCGAGGAACTCGACACGCTCGAAAAACGCAAGCGGGAAATCGCCGAGACGCGGGAACTGCGCGATGGCCTTTCGGAGCTCTTGCAAGACCGATCCGCGGCCGAGAACGAGTTGGCCGAGATGAAGGCCAATGTCGACAAGCTGAAGGAGGAACAGGCGGCTTTGCGAGAGGCGACCGAGGCCGAGCAGGCCCGCTTAGAGAATCTCGCCGCTCGCCGCGAGGCGCTGGCGCGGGAGTCGGAAAGGTTGGTTAAGGACATCGACGACTCCCAGACCCGGTTCCGCGAGGTCACGATGAAGGCGCGCGGTGATCGTCCTGTCGAGACGTTGACGGACAAAGCGGATGTATCGAACCAGATGGTCCGCCTCGGCTTCGACAATGTCGAGGCGGTGGCGAAACTCGACGACGCCCGCAGGCTCGTCGTGGCAGGTGGATCGATCAACCTGACGACGGCCCGCCGACTGGTCCGCGACGCCCAGCGGCGTATGCAGGAGTAGGCGCCGTGCGCGACTTCGCGCCTCGTCAACGTCGTCCGACAAAATCGCCGTCAGGATTATCCCCTGCGCGCGCCGCAGGGGCCGCTGGCGCTGATCAGGCAGGTCGCATCCGTGCAATCCTGCGCGGCAGCGGTGTGCAGCCGAAGCTGGAAATCGGCGAGCCCGATAGCCCCCTTGAACGTGACGCCGATCGCGCCGCCGACGAGATCGTCGGTGCGCCTAGGGGGGTCGGGCCGGGGCTCGAGATCGAGTCGCCGCCGACGGTTCAACGCGTCTGCGAGGACTGCGAGGAGGAGGTTCAGACCAAACCCGACGACACCGTCCACCGGCAGGCCGAGGAGGAAGAGGAGGAACTGGTTCTGCCCAAAAGCGAGGGGCAGCCGACCCAGGACGGCGCTCCCTCAACGGACAGCCTCGTCCGCGACGGCGTTTCAGGCGGCGGTCATCGCCTGCCATCAGGTCTTGGCAGCTTCTTCGGGACACGGTTCGGCCACGATTTTAGCGATGTGCGACTCCACACCGATAGCCAAGCGGCCTCATCCGCGAAGGCGATCAGCGCAAAGGCCTATACCGTCGGCAGCGACGTGGTCTTCGGCGCCGGCCAGTACGCGCCAGACAGTTCGCGCGGCCGCTGGCTGATTGCCCATGAGCTGGCCCATGTCGTGCAGGGCAGGGGCGGCGGCTCGACCGCACAGCGCCGCCTTGAGAGTGACGCGAACACGGCGGCCACGAATGTCATGTCCGGTAAGACGGCAGCGGTCGAAGAACGGCGCGACGCCGACGAGCCGGCCCTGTTCGGTGAGCCGCAACATGTGCCGGAATTCACCTACATCGCGGGACAGAATCCGCGCGGTGACGGGTTCCTGAACGCCGCGATTGAATATCACAATGCCTGGCGTCTGCGGCCCCGCGCGATCGATTCGATGGAGGACATCGTCAACCATTTGGCCGCCGGGCGCGGAGATATCCGACGCATCCGAATCGTTACCCATGCCAGCCGCGTCAACCTGTTTATGGCCATGTTCGAAGGCGGCTCAGCCGGGATATTGGAGCCGACGCTGCGCGGCTTCAGCGAAAGCGGGGCAGCGGGCCTGCACGAGGAACTTGGCACTGGCCTCATCGGCCAGCAGACGATTGACGATGTGGTCGACCGTGTTCGCCAGGACAATCCAGCCGCGCTTCAGCCCTTCGGCCTTGATCAGGCGGGCAGCCAGCCTGCGGGTACGGTCGCCGATCTGATCCGGCGCAGCGTCGAACTGTCGATGCACACACTTGGTCAGCCCGATCCGGGATTAGCCGGGAACGATGTCGCGACGGCCCAGCAGCAGGCCGCGACCATCGCCACATCGCTAGGGACGGTCTTGACCGACCTGAAGCTACAGGTGCAGCAGCCCGCGCCAGATGGTGCCGGCGTCACGGCCCAGCAAGCGGACGATCTTCAAGACGCGATCGTGAACGTCGCCGGGTTCAACTTTACCTTTTCGGTACAGCAAAACTTCTTCATCGACGATCTGACGGCGGCCAACAGGGCGATTGCCGGAAATTTCTACCAGAACCTCGCCCGCGTCCGGGCTCGCTTCAAGAGCTCAAGCTGGATCGACATAAGGGGCTGCCGTGTTGGCGGTACCGAGAGCTACATGCGCGCGGTGCAGGAATTCTTCGGCCAGGGCGCGGACAAGCCGCACGTCTCCGCCCCGATCTGGTGGCAGACCTTCCCGCTCGCCGGGTATCGCACGATCGGCGATGGCGATATCGCAGGCCTCGCGGGTGATGCGGACGTCCAGGCGGCGCTGGACCATTGGTTCGTGGTCGCCGGCATCGAAAGCCATCTGCGCGCGATGATCGTCCTTCATCAAGACATGCTGATACGGGCCCAGCGTCAGGAGATCGAGGCCCAACGGCGGCAGCTTCAGCCGCCGGGTCTTCCCGGCGGCTTGCAACTGCCCCAGGATTTGGGGATTGTCCCGCCGATGCTGCCTGGCATCGACCTGCCTCAATTGGAACTGAGCGGCGGTTTGGGCGCTGGCTCCGGGCCGTCGCTGGCCCCGACCGGGTCATTGACCAATCCCCTCATTGCCTCGGCACAGCAAGGCATCGACAGCAACCGCCGCGAACTGGAGCGCATCGGCAACTTCACCACCGAGGAAAAGCTGCGCTACTACCTTCAGATGGCGCTGGTCTTGCCACTGCGGGTCGGCGGCAATGCCGAGGATGTTCAGTATCTGATGCTGCACAGGCTGCGCGAACGGGCGATGGACAATTGGCTGGGCAGCATCTGGGCGGAGCGCGCGCCCGGCCTCCGGCGGCTGCAGCGCGCCAACTACAACGCGGAAGACGCCCGCCGCCTTGAGGCGGTCGTGGATCAGGATCCCCAGCAGAACGTGACCGATATGTTTTTCTCGCCGGACACCGAATACGACGCCCACATCAAGAAGATTTGAGCGAGGCGATTGAGCCATGCAGACCTTTGCCCGTCATTGCAGTCGCGCACCGCAAACCGTTCGACCCGCTAGAACCGTGCCGGCGACGCGCCGTGCCCTGGACCAATCGCGACAGCTCCGCCACCTGCTGGGGCGCTCTGCCGTTCAGGCCAAGCTCAGGGTCAGCGCGCCGAATGATCCGTTGGAGATCGAGGCCGACCGCACGGCCGATGCCGTCATGCGCATGCCGGCAAGAGGGGCGGGGGTCGGCTTGGGCCAAACCGCCCCTTCGGTTCAGCGCGTCTGTGCGGAGTGTGAAGACGAGGTGCAAGCCAAGCGCATGGACTCAGACTTTGTGCAGCGCCAATCCGCCGAAGAGGAAGAGGAACTCGTCCAGCCGAAATCAAAGGACCAGGCCGGCCAGAAGAGTTCCACCGGCGCGAGCGTCGAGCGTGGGATCGGTGCCGGGCAGGCATTGCCAGCGCCCGTCCGAGCGTTTTTCGAACCACGCTTTGGCGAGAGCTTTGACCGCGTCCGCATCCATACCGACGAGGCGGCGCAGCAATCGTCGGAGGCCTTGAACGCGCGTGCCTTCACCTATGGCAGCGACATCGTCTTCGGCCCTGGCGAGTACCGTCCGGAAACGCGCGACGGGCAACGGCTGATCGCCCACGAACTGGCCCACACGATCCAGCAGGGCACGAGTGAGCCGCTGGTGCAGCGCGAGGTGCGGGACGGCCGCGTCAGTTGCCGCAACCCGTCGGCCCGGCTTCAGGCCACGGTCGGCGCCGATCCTGTCGGCGCGATCCGGGCCGCAGATGCTAGGGCGATCGCGCTGTTGGACACCGTTCTCGACACACTGGAAACGACGCGCGACCGGATCATCAATGGCGCGCCGATCGCCTGGCCGGCCATTTCCGACCATCTGGCACTTTCGCTGGAAAACCGGTTTGGCCTCGATCCGAACAGTCAGGAGGTTTGGACCGGCACCAGTGCCCGATCGGTTCACGTTCTGATCAGACGCTACCGTGCGGCCCGCCGCCTGCTGACCAGCGGCTTCATGCGCTACACGTGTATCGGCGCCCGCCGATCGAGTTCAGGGCCCTGCGTCGGCGATGGCTGCGTTGGCCAAACCAGGGCATTCACCTGTCCCGGCGTGTCCCGCGTCAGCCTTTGCCGGCCCTGGTGGTCGGATCCTGTCGACGAGCAGGCCAGCACCCTGGTGCACGAGGTCTTGCACATTTACTTCCCGCATCTCGGCGACAGCGGCCATCTCGCCAACGCCCACTGCTACGATCAGTTCCTGTTTGATCTCAACAACCTGCCGATTTCGACAGCCTTTCAGGGCTCCTGTTAGCACCCAACCGACGTTCGGCTTCGGAAGAGGTTATACATCTGGATCGTCGATGAGCGGATTGGGCTTGGCTAGGCCGGCAAGATCGTCCGGCAGGGTTAACCTGATCTCAGCGCCGTCAACCGCAACGCCGTAGGGCTTCAGGGTGCCGAAGGCGCGCGAGAGGTTTTCCGGCGTCATGCCAAGGCGGCCGGCGAGCGTGCGCTTATCGATGGGCAGCACCAGGTGCCCAGTGCCGCCTTGTTCGATCTCCTGGCGCAGCAGATAGTTGGCCAGCCGTTCGACACCCGTCCGCAGCTTCAGATCCTTTTGCGCCTTGACCACGGCGCGGTAGCGCGAAGCGAGTTCGGTGATGATCGCCTTGTCGAAATGCTGGTCACGGGCCATGACGGCGCGGATGTTTTCCGCCGGGATCAGCAGCACGCTCGATTTCTCCAGCGTGCGTGCCGACATCAGATAGACCGCATCCTTCAGAACTGCCGCCAGGATGAAGGTGGCCACCGGCCGAACGACCTCCATCGTCGTTTCGCGGCCGTTCGATCGGGCGAAAAGCTCTACGGCGCCCGATACCACGATGTGCAGAAAATCGGCCGCTTCGCCTTCGGTGATCAATTGGACCTGGCGGGGAAAGGTCTGCAGATAGGCGATCTGCATCAGGTCGGCGAAGTTCTCTTCCTCCATATCCGCGAACAATCGCAGCTTTCGAACCAGGGTCTGGTCACCGTCACGCATGTCGATGTCTCCCCCAAGACAGGTCCGCGATTGTCGGCCATTCGCTTGATAATTATCAAGTGAATTATAGTCATTTGTCTTTCTTTTAGTAGATTTTCAGCAAAATGAATAACAAGTTATATCAAGACGATATTTATTTGTGCGCTGCAAACAAATGATTTGATCTCGATCAAATAAAATCCACTAACCATTGATAATCGTCTGTTCTGCCTTTGCGTGCCCGCCGAAAGAGCAGGCCGCCCCACATCAGGTAGGACGATCACAATGCAGCAATTGGCCGGGGTCACTGTCGGACAGCAACGCGGCGCACTAACCGCCAGCACGCTCGCCTTCACCGTCTGTTTTGCGGTTTGGACCATCTTCTCGATCATCGGTCTGTCGATCCGGGAGGAGTTGGGGCTGACTGACACGCAGTTCGGCATTCTGGTGGCGACGCCGATTCTGACCGGCTCGCTCAGCCGGATCTTCTTGGGCATCTGGACCGATCAGTTCGGTGGCCGGCGGGTCTATTCGATCGTCATGGTCCTGACCGCGATCGCGGTCTGGCTGCTGTCCTCGGTGGACAGCTACTTCATGTTCCTGTTGGCGGCGCTGGGCGTCGGCCTTGCCGGTGGCTCGTTCGCGGTCGGCATCGCCTATGTCTCGCGCTGGTACGACAAGGACCA
>JBCBSH010000211.1:0-7331 GCA_039819285.1 Pseudomonadota bacterium | reverse complement strand
GCGGTTGACGTTGCCGCCATAGATCACGGTCTGGCCGGTCAACGGATGGTCGCCTTCGAAAATCGGACCCGCATGCAATCCGATGCGCAGTTGCAGCCGTTCGGGCAGGCCGAAATCGCGACTGTCGATCGCCCGGAAGGCGGTATAGAGCGCCGTGGCGTAGCTGGCCGATTCCAGCGCCGTGTCGTGCACGGTCAGGATGGCATCGCCCCAACTGTCGATCATGCGTGGCACGGGCACGTCTGTGCCCATGTGCAGCGCGATGGCCCGCATGAAGCGCCAGAACAGGATAAGCTGATCATCCGTCAGCCGGCTGAACCCGACGACGTCGGCAAACAGCAAGCCGGCAACTTTTTGCAGATCCGCATCGCCGTCGGAACGCACAATCGAGGTGTCTTCGGTGTCGGCCGAGGCCAGGG
Source organism: Pseudomonadota bacterium (assembly GCA_039819285.1). Taxonomy (GTDB): domain Bacteria; phylum Pseudomonadota; class Alphaproteobacteria; order DSM-16000; family Inquilinaceae; genus JANQGH01. The sequence continues at coordinate 6,912 of JBCBSH010000211.1, read as the reverse complement.
TCACGCTGGCTTCCTCGGCGATTTCGTCCAAGCCCATCAGGCGCAGGCGGGCGGGGTCGCCCCAATTGTCGACGAAGTCGTTCGGGCTGCCCGGAAAAGGGTCCGCCAGGAAATCCCAGATCGCCGCGAGATAGGGCGGGCTGGACAGGACAGCGCCGCGCAGGCGCGCGGTCCCGTCGATGACCTGATTGCCGAACCGCAAAATCGCGTCGCCGCCGACATAGGGTTCCTGGCAGACCTCGGTAACCGACGCCGCCTGCGCGACAACGCGGTCAAAGCGCGTGAGCCATGCTGCACCGTAGGGCGCCACCAGCGTGTCTCGAAAACTGTCGCGCTGAAATGGCAGGACGACGTTCAGTTCCGCGCCGCGCTCCAGCAGGTCTTCGCAAAACAGAAGGTCGCAGCCGGCCGCGGCCGAACCATACGCAATGGCGGGGTTCAGCGACGACAAGGTCTTGTCGATCGCCTGCCGCAGGGCCGGTTCGAGTGCCGGCGGAAGGCCACCGTCTGCGCCCCCGCGCAGCCGGATCCCGGCATAGACCAACAGGCATGGGGGCGTGAACAGATCGATCAACCGCTGGTCGATATCGACACCGCGCGTTGACAGCGCCTCGAGCCGCTGCCTTGCCTCGGCCCGCAACAGGGGACGGTCGGCCCATTGACGGGCCAGTATCTCAAGTTGTCCAGCGGCCTCCTCGTCCTGCCCGATCAAGAGGGACAGTTCCGCCAGCACAAGCGGACGTGCGGAATTGTCCGTCGGATCGTCGGCCGCCTTGCGCAGCGCCACCTGGGCGAAGTCGCGGGCCTTGTCGCGGTCGCCACCGGCCTGGGCCAGTAGCGCGGCCTGTGCAAGGTCAGCGAAGTCGCCATTCGTTTGAGCGCGGTGCAGGCGAATGGCCAGGGCGCGGCCCAGATCGTCCGCTTGGCCGTCGTTTTGCCAAATCTCCTCGAATACGTCTGCTAACAGCGTGCCATCTTCGCCCGTGGGGTCCATGGCTTCGGGTCCGAAGCTCGCGATCGCTGCCAAGCGGATCTGCTCTCTGGCGGCGTCGATGGCGCCGCTGCGGACCAGGGCGGTCGCCGCCAATAGGTGAAGCCGGTCGGCATTCGATGCGGTCTCCAGCCCTTTGATCGCGAGGTCGTATGCTTTGAAGACCCGGCCCTTACCTAAGGCATCGCGGACCGCCCTTTCGACCGTGTCTTTGGGTGTGGATGGATCTGGCCGTGTCATACCGCACCACCGGTCTTCGAGCAGAGATCTGGAGCCTGGGCGTTGGCGTCGTAACCGCGCAGTGATGCCGCCGGCCGTTGCCAGCCGCGATAAGTCGCCGCCTTTTCCATGGGCCGCACCATGCCAGCATCATTCGGGTTTCACAAAAACAGTCTGCTTTCTTCAGGTTTCTCGAGGCCGGAAACTGCTTAGTCCGACGCGCTGCTCGCCAATACGGCCAGAGCAGCCCGCGGCGCGTCGATGGTGGCGCCGTGGGGTATGGAAACGTCGGCTTTCAAACGGCCCACCCGACCGAAACGGCGTGTCACCGAGAACACGTCGTCGACGGTCGTCCGCGTGGCGCGGCCCGGGACCGACGGGGAAGGCGGCGGAGTTATTGAAATGACGGCGTTCAAACTCGAACGCCCAGGAGAGGATGATTACATGACTTTAAAGATCGGAAGCACGGCCCCGAACTTCACGCAAGACTCCACCCATGGTCGGCTGAACCTGTACGAATTCATCGGCAATTCGTGGCTGGTGATGTTTTCCCATCCAAAGGACTTCACACCGGTCTGCACCACCGAACTCGGCCACATGGCCAAGCTGAAGCCGGAGTTTGACCGGCGCAACGTCAAGATTCTGGGCCTCAGCGTCGATCCGGTCGATGACCACCAACGGTGGTCCAAGGATATCGAGGAGGTCACGGGCACGGCGCCGAACTATCCCATGATCGCCGACGCCGATCTGAAGGTGGCCAAACTGTACGACATGCTGCCGGAGGATGCCGGCAACAGCGCGGATGGCCGGACGGCCGTCGACAACGCGACGGTGCGGAACGTCTACGTCATCGGCCCGGACAAAAAGATCAAGCTGATGATCACCTATCCGATGAGCACGGGCCGCAACTTCAACGAGGTGCTGCGCGTCATCGATTCACTGCAACTGACCGCCGACCACAAGGTCGCCACGCCGGTGAACTGGCAACAGGGCGAAGACGTGATCATCGTCCCTGCCGTGCCGGACGACCAGGCGAAGGAACTGTTCCCGGCCGGTTGGAAGGCGCCGAAGCCTTACATCCGGTACGTCTCCCAGCCGAACTGAAATTATCCGATCAGCGCGGTCGAGGATTTGTCCGCGACCGTTGCGCTGATGGCCATGAAAGGATTTTGAGTATGATCCATGCTCTGTCTTCGCTGCGGCACGCGGCGATCTTCTTGGTGGCGATTGTGGCTTTCGGCGCCACGTCAGCCTCCGCTGCCGATTACGCCAATCCCGGCTTGCTCACGTCGACCGAAACCCTGGGCCTGATGCTGGAGGACCCGAATGTGCGGGTTGTCGATGTGCGGCCGCGCGAGGCCTATGATGCCGGCCACATCCCCGGCGCCATCCACCTCAGTGCCGACGACATCATCGATCCCGTCAGCCATGTCGACGGCGATCTTTTGCCGCTGTCCGAACTGGCCGCCATGCTGGGCGAGCGCGGCATCGGACCGGAAACCCGCGTCGTCTTCTATGACGATCGCGGCGGCTTTCACGCCTCGCGCCTCTTCTGGCTGCTGGAGTATCTTGGTCACCGCCAGGTGAGCGTGCTCAATGGCGGGTTTCCCGCCTGGGAACGGGAAGGCTGGGCGGTCAGCCAAGAGGCTCCGACGGTCGAGCCTGCCGTATTCCCGATCAACCTGACGCCGCGTCGCGCCGCCTCGGCCGACTGGCTGATGGAACGGCGCGACGATCCGTCCGTCGTGGTCATCGACGTGCGGCCGACGCCGCTGTTCGAAGAAGGCCATATTCCGTGGGCGCGCAACGTCCCGTGGGCCCAGAACCTGAACGAGGACGGCACCATGCGGTCCGCCGAGGATCTGTTGGCCCACTTCGCCGCCCATGGTGTGACGCCGGACGACAACATTGCTGTTCACTGTCAGAACGGCAAGGCGTCCGCCCATTCCTACCTGACCTTGCGTTTGCTTGGCTTCCAGCAAGTCCGTAGCTACGACCGGTCCTGGGCCGAATGGGGCCACGCCTACGACCTGCCGACAGCGAGTTCGACTGACGGCTGATCGACGGCAGATAGCGGTTTGAAAGCCGGGGTGTCTCGATGGTTCGAGACACCCCGGTTGTGGTCTTAAGCCGTCGCCGCTGCGGCTTGCTCTTCCAACTGGCTGACCAGTGCGGGCGGCAGCGAGAGGCGGCTGGCCAAGCCCTCGAGATAAGCCTGCTCCATCGGGTGGTCCGGGTCGATGGCCAACCGGGAGGCGAGGTAAAGCTCGGCCGCCTGTTCCGGGCCATCCGCCAGGTCGGCGATGTCCTGCAGGCTCGGCGGCTTGGCCAAGGCATCGAAAACGAAGGCCTTGTCTTCGGCGTCAAGGGGCAACTGGCCGACCTGATCGAAGATCACACGCTGCTCGTCCGGGCCGATATGGCCGTCGGCATTGGCGGCCGCGATCATCGACATGACCAGCGCCAGTTCGAACGGCTTGCCGTCGCGGGCGGGTGCCGTTTCCGGCAGGAACTTCGATCCCTCAGGCGGCGGTTCAGGTGGACCGCTGGCCAGTTGGGCGGGCGCGGCCTGGGCCGCCGGGCCGGGTGTTCCCGACTGTGGCGCCTGCTTGCCCGACTGCCAGTTCTGATAGGCGCGGTGCGCCAGCGCGCCTAAAACGGCGGCACCGCCATAGCCAGCTACGCCGCCGGCAAGCTTACCAACCGTCTTGCGTGCTTTTTTGTTGCCGATCAGCAGGCCGAGGACGCCACCGGCCGCAACGCCACCCGCGACGCCGGCCAAGCCGCTACCGGCCAGCCGGTTCCGGGCGCCCTGCACTGCCTCGGAGGCACGGCCGCCTGCGTTGGGGCCTAGGAACTGTTCGAGAATGCCTTGTGGGTTCATGTCTTCCTCTTATCCGGACCATGCCGGAGATAGGGAGGGGCAGGACAAGTCACAATTCACCCGGGCACGCGACATCGCGTCACGAGGGTCTTTTGTCGTGGAACGACGGACATTCGGTCCGATCGATGGTGCGGGACGGGTTGTCATTTAGGTTGTCCGATCTATTGACTCTCTCCTAATCAATGTTCTTGAATTGTTCTGGGTCAGAGGATGGGTGTTCTCGTCGAGTTTCCAGCCGGCGTGCCTGGTTGTTAACGGCGGAATTGCCCGCAAAAGGGATGCCGCTGAGAGCCGACAATTGGCCGTGAGCGGTGCACGCTATGGGTCGTCGGCACGTCTATCAGTTGGAGGATCTGGGCTCGCGCTACGAGGTGCGTCTGGCGGCCCTGCGCGAGTGGCATGTGGTCAGAATCCGCTGCTTCAGTTGCGAGCGGGTCGGCGATGTTTATCCGAAGACACTGAAACGCCAGTTCCCGGCGGATACAAGATTGATCGATTTACAGCCGAAATTCCGCTGCCGCCGCTGCGGCAACAGCGAACTGAACTTGTGGAAGATCTACCGCTTGCCGCGCGATCCGTGACCCGGGGAGAGGGGTCATTGCTCGCCAAGGCAGCGCGCCCACAACCCAAAAGGCGATGGCGACTGACCTAATTGCCGCCTGCCGGCAGTGCCTCGATGGACAGGATCGACAGCCCCTCCGGCAGCGGGCCGTGGGCAAGGATACTGGCCATCTCGTTCGCCTGCTGTTCGGTGAACGCGCCGGAGATCATCGCGCGGCCGCCACGGATGGGCTCCCGTATGACCGGTGCTGAGAGAACCTGACCATCCACGACGATGGCGAGCGGCAGGCCGATCATCTCCTCCGTGATTTCTCCGAACCGCTCGGCACCCCGATCAGTGAGAGAAAACGTGATCGTCCAGTCGCCATAGGTCGAGAACTCGGCATCCACGGATTCCAATTCCGCATTGCCCAAAAGCGGTGTTGGATCGACGATATGGGTCGTCAGGCCGTCAGCATCAGGCAGGCGCGTCAGACTTACAGGCAACTTTTCGTCGGACCCGTGCGAGACGTCGACCCGGACGAAAGCCAGTTCACCCGGTTGAAGCAGCGGTTCCACCAGGGCTGCTGGTTCGTCCGCGGTTTCGATCTCCAGAACAAGCACGTCGGATGATGCGGCCGAGAGAGTGAAGCCGCAGGCCCCGCTGTCCTCAAGCCGTTCTTCCAAGGACTCAACGGTCTCCGGTTCAAGCGGCCCCGCTCCGCCGATCATCAACTCGTGGCGCGGCGCAGGCTCGGCACACGCATCCATCGAGGCCGCCGCCATCGAAGCGCCATCCGTGCAGGCCGCTGTACCCAACAGAAGGCGGCACATCAGCAGGGCGAGCGACGTGGTTTCGACGACCGTTTGCTCCATCTCGCAGCTCCCTCGACCGCTCGCGCAAAAACGATCAGATCAAGCGCCTAATGACGGTATCAAACTACGCTGCAATACCGCTCGCCGCAAATCCGCAAGACCTCTTCCGGCGGCTTCTTCCACCAGGTTTCCGCGCTGAAGATTTCGACCTCTGCATGGCCGTCATAGCCTGCCTTTTCGACCATCGCGCGGATGGCCGGGATGTCGATGACTCCGTCGCCCATCATACCACGGTCGAGCAGCAGATCTGTCGTCGGCACCAGCCAGTCGCAGATGTGAAACCCGAGGATTCGGTCGCCGGCGCGGGCGATTTCGGTCGCCAGGGCAGGGTCCCACCAGACATGGTAGATATCGACCGCGACGCCGATCCCGTCGCCTAGGAGGTCGCAGAGATCGTTGGCCTGGCCAAGGGTGTTCACACAGGCCCGGTCTGCCGCGTACATCGGGTGCAGCGGCTCGATAGCCAGTGTGACGCCGGCGGCGCGCGCCTCCGGCAGCAGTGTCGCCAGCGCCTCGGCCACCTGATCGCGTGCTGCCGGCAGGTCCTTCGAGCCTGGCGCCAGGCCGCCGACCACGAGCACCAGGCATTGGGCGCTCAGGGTCGCGGCTTCCTCGATCGCCGTCCGGTTGCTGTCCAGCATGGCCTGGCGTTCGGCATCGGTCGACCAGGTGAACATGCCGCCCCGGCAGACGCCGGTGACGGTCAGGTCCTCGCCCTTGATCAGCCGCTCGGTCTCGTCAAGCCCGATATGGGCGATCTGGTCTCGCCACGGGGCCACGCCCGTGATGCCGAAGCGGCGGCAGGCGGGGATGATCTCCGCCAAGGTCCATTGCTCGCGCACCGTGGCGGTGTTCAGCGACAGGCCGGCCAGGGGGCCGTCAAGGGTGACGCTCACCGTTCGATGCCGGCATGGACGGAAAGCCAGGCGGCGAAGCGGTCCGCCGCACTGGCCGGGTCGTCCAGCAGGCCGGCGGTATCGGCCAAGCGGAACAGTTCGGCGAAGTGGAGTGCCGACCGGGCGCTTTCCTGGCCACCGACCATGGTGAAGGCGGGTTGGTGACCGTTCAACCAGGCCAGGAACACCACGCCCGTCTTATAGAACCGTGTCTGCGCCGCGAAGATATGCCGTGCCAAGGGCACAGTCGGGGCCAACAGGGCATGGTATCGGTCCGTGTCCCCCTCGGCCAGCGCGGCCAAAGCGGCAGAGGCCACGGGCGCGATGCTGTCGAAGATGCCGAGCAGCGCGTCGGAGGCGTGCCCGCGATCACCCTCGATCAGTTCGGGATAGTTGAAATCGTCGCCGGTATACATGCGCACGCCCTCAGGCAGGCGCCGGCGCATGATGATTTCCTTGTCCTTGTCCAACAGCGAGATCTTGATGCCGTCGATCTTGGCGGCGTT
>JBCBSH010000210.1:0-7362 GCA_039819285.1 Pseudomonadota bacterium | reverse complement strand
CACAATTTCGGCATGGCCAAGCCCGAGGGCTACCGCAAGGCGGAACGCCTGATGGTCATGGCCGAACGGTTCAAACTACCGATCGTTAGCCTGGTGGACACATCGGGCGCTTATCCCGGCGTGGCGTCGGAGGAGCGCGGGCAGGCCGAGGCGATCGCTCGCTGCATCGAAACCGGCCTACGGGTCGAGGTGCCCTTCGTCTCCGTCATCATCGGCGAAGGCGGCTCCGGCGGTGCCATTGCCATTGCCACGGCCGACCGAGTCTTGATGATGGAGCACGCGGTCTACTCCGTGATTTCGCCGGAAGGCTGTGCCTCGATCCTGTGGCGCAGCGCCGATCAGGCCGCCGAGGCGGCGCAGGCCTTGCGGCTGACGGCCCAGGACCTGAGGCAGCTCGGGGTCATCGATGCCGAAATCCCGGAGCCGATGGGCGGCGCGCACCGTTACCGCGACGAGGCCGTTGCGTCGGTTGGTGAGGCGGTCGATCGGGCACTGGCTGAGGTGCGCCACCTGGACGGCGCGACCTTGCGGTCGCATCGACGCGACAAGTTCCTCGAAATGGGGCAGCACGGCTTGACCTGAGGCAGGCCGCCGGCTTGGTCAGCAGCTGGCTTGGGTCAGAATCGCCCGCACCGCCATTTCCGCAATCAGCATTGTCGGCGCTTGCGTGTTCGCGCTGGTGATCGTCGGCATAACCGAGGCGTCGGCGACCCGCAAACCGTCGATGCCGCGCACCCGCAGCGCGCCATCCACCACGGAATCCGGGTCGGCGCCCATGCGGCAGGTGCCGACGGGGTGGTATTGCGTGCTGGCGGTCTCGGCGATCCAGGCGTCGATCTCGTCGTCGGATTGCACCTCGGTGCCCGGCGCCAGCTCGCGGCCGCGATAGGGCTCGAAGGCCGGCTGCGCGAACAGACGCCGCAGCACGCGGACGCCCTGACGCAAGACCTGGCGATCTGCCACGCTGTCGAGATAGTTCGGGAAGATCAGGGGCGCGGCGAGCGGATCGGCCGAGGCGAGCGCAATGTGTCCCCGGCTGTCCGGCCGCATGCGGGCCACATTGGCGAAGAAGCCGTCACACTCGCCGGCGCCCGGCGGGGCCTTGAAGGGGTTGATCCGCACCGTGGCGCTGGTCAGCGCGGGGAGGAAATGGGCCTGCAGATCGGGTTCGTCCAGGGCCGGATCCGACTTGAAGAACCCGCCGACCAGCAGCGGGAACACCGATGCCGGGCCGGTTCCCAACAGCATCGCCCGCGCCACCGCCAGCGCAGCCCGGTCGGCGCGCAGCAATCGCCATAACGGTCCCGGTTTCAGGGCGGCATGCTCGACCCGGACCAGAACATGGTCTTGCAAGTTCTGCCCCGCGGCCGGACGTTCGACGCGCACCGAAACGCCGGCCCGCTGAAGCACATCTCCGGGCCCGATGCCGGACAGCATCAACAGGTGCGGCGAGCCCACCGTACCGGCGGCCAGCACCAATTCGGCGCGGGCCGCGATCTTGCCCTCGACGCCGCCACGACGCACCTGGACACCCGTTGCCCGTCCGTCGACGATCTGGACCCCCAACACGGTGGCGTCGGTTACCAGCGCAAGCCGTCCGGTGGCCAACACCGGCTTCAGGAAGGTTCGTGCGGTGTTGGCGCGGTGGCCGCGATGTGTCGTGAAGCGATAGCGACCGCCGCCCGCCGGTTGGTCGCCGTTGAAATCTTCCGTTTGGCCGAGACCTGCGCTCTTTGCCGCGGCCAAAAAGGCATCGAACAATGGCGTCCACCATTGCGGCGTGTCGACGGCCACATGGCCGGTTGGCACGTCGCCATCCGGCGGTTGCTCAAGGTCTTCGAACACTGGCCGTACGCGCTGCCATGACCAGTCGGTTAACCCCATCTGCGCCCAGCGGTCATAATCCGACGCCAGCCCGCGCGCATAGACCATGCCGTTGATCGCACCCGACCCGCCGACCACCTTGCCTCGCGGCCAGTCAATCCGGCGGTCGTTCAGCGCCGGCACCGGTTCGGACTGGAAGTGCCAGTTGTATCTGTTGGCGCGCAAGAAGTAGCCGGTGAGGATCGGCACTGACAGCAACGGGTCCCTGGCCTTGGGGCCAGCCTCGATCAGGGCGACGCTGTGGCCCGCTTCGGCCAGGCGGGCGGCGATGATGCACCCGGCCGTGCCGGCGCCGACCACGACGTAGTCGGCTTCGTTCGGCAGGCCGGTCAAGGTGCGACCTGGGTCGCGTCCTCGACGGTCTCGCCGGTTTCGCGGTCCCGCAGGCTCAGGCGCACGAAGACCTTGCCGGTGCCGCCATGGTCGATGCCCGTGTCGAAACAGTCGAAGGTTTGAAAGCCGGGGCTGATCGGGTGCAGGCCCGACGCGGCGCGGTCCTGCACCAACAGTAGGGCGGGTTGCAGCTTGGCGATAATGCCGAGGCACAGCGCCGCGCTTGACCGTTCGGGCTGGATGACGCCGTTCAGGTCGAATACGATCTCCTCGCCCTCACGCAGGAAGTTAGCGCAAAAGAAGGCCCGGGTGACCGTGGCGACGACGTCGAACCGGTCCTGCCACGCGGCGGGGACGGGGCTGGTCATGACTCGGCCGCCGGGCCGATGATCCGGTCCTCGACCACCTCATGGGTGTCGGCGCGCCGCAGATAGACATATGTGCGGGCTTTGCTGGCGCCGTGATCGCCGCCCGTGTGTGGGCATTCGTGATAGCGCCAGATGCAGGTCATTGGGTTCAGGCCCTCGGCGGCCCGGTCGAAGGTCATGTAGAAGATCGACAGGATCGGTGACAGCATATGGACGCACAGCGGCGCGTCGGACAGGGCGGTCTTCACCTTGTGGCGCATGTCGAAGATGACCCGCTGACCCGGCGCCACGCCGCAGGCGCAGCCGCCGCCGTTCGACGTCACTTCCACGACGACCTCGTAATCGTCCAGCCAGGAATGGCCCAACTTGCGCCGAGCGGCGAACAGGTTGCGCACCTCGGGCGACAGTTTGGCGAAGTCCTCGTCGCTCATTTCCAGCGCGCGTTTGAGCTGGGGCTGCATGTCCTCCAGCTCGTCGTCTGGCTGGACATAGAACTTGTCGATCATCGGGTCGTCACGCCGCCATCGACCGGCAGGACCTGGCCGGTGACGTAGGAGGCCGCGTCGGAGGCAAGAAACAAGAGAACCCGCGCGACCTCGTTGGCCTCGCCGAAGCGGCCGAGAGGGATCTGGTCAATCAACCATTGCCGCCGGTCTGGATCGCCGCGCGCGGTTTCGGTCATCGGCGTCGCAATCGGTCCCGGCGCCACGGCATTGGCGCGCGCGCCGAACGGCGCCAGCTCAAGCGCCAGCGCGCGAACCAGCCCGTTGATGCCGGCCTTGGACGCTGCATAGGCCGCCGCGCGCGGGTGTCCGATGATGCCGACCTGGCTGGACACCAGAACCAGGCTGCCGCGCCGTTGGCGTTCGAACAGCGACACCGTCACGCGGCTGACCCGATAGGCGGCGCCGAGATTGGTATCAATGATGCGCTGCCAGTCCTCCGGCTGCGTGTCGGTGATCCGGCGATAGTCGAAAATGCCGGCCGTCAGAATGACGGCGTCCAGGCCACCGAGCGCGCCGGCGGCGTCCTCCACGGCTGTTGCTAGGTCCTCGTCGCGGACATCGACCACACCTGACCAGGCCACGCCGGTTGCATCGATGGTTGCCTGCTGGTTCTCATTGAAAACTGTCGCGGCGACCTTTGCGCCTGCCTCGACGGCTTGTTGGGCGGTCGCCAGGCCGATACCGCTGCCGGCGCCGACCACCAGCAACTTCTTGCCGGCCAGATCGTACAGCCCGCTCATTGGAAGACCACGAGATCGCGGTCGACGGGGCGCAGAATGCGGCAGCCATCGGACTCGACCAAGACGCTGTCTTCCAAGTGGAATGCGCCGAGATCGGGGTCGCGATAGAACACTTCGGTGTTCACCACCATGCCCAGTTCCAGCGGATAGCCCTCGACCAGGCTGTTTTCGTGCGGAAACTCGAACACCTCGAAACCGATGCCATGGGTGGTCACCGAGACAAGCTCGCGGCGCAGCCCGTGCTTGGCGACGGTGGCGCGTGTCAGCTCGCGCAGATCCTCGGTATGAACCCCGGGCCTCATCGCGTCCTCGACCGCCTCCAAAGCGTCGACCGCGGCGCGATAGCGCAGTTTCTGATCCGCCGTCGGCTCGCCGACCACGGCGGTGCGGGCCAGATCCATGTGATAGCCCTGATAGGTGCCCAAACAGTCCAGCACCACCGCATCGCCCGGCGTCAGTGCGCGCTCGGATGAGGCCGGCAGGCTAAGGGTCGAGGCGTCGCCGGTGCCGAACATCATGCCGCGCTCGCCCAGCCAGCGGGCGTCGTGATCAACCAGCGTCTTGCGATAGACGCGGATCAGCTCGTCCTCCGGCGTGCCGGCCGCGCCCTCGGCAATCACCGCCGCCAGGGCCTTGGCGTTAATGTCGGCGCCAGCGGTGATGAGGTCGACCTCAGCCGGCGTCTTTACGATGCGGATGCGCCGCATCAGTTGGACCGCGTCGCCGATCTGGGCTTGGCCGATACCGGCCTCTTCGAGCTTGCGGCCCAAGCGCAGATCATCAATGGCCAGCTTCGCCCCATCCAGCCCCCTGTCGCGCAGCGCCTTGGTCAAGCCGTCGAGAAAGCTGCCCTGCTGGCCGGGTCCGAACCTGGCCCTTGCCTCGGCAAGCCCCACCCGCAGATCGTTCGACAGGCCGCGTTCCAGTGTTTCACCCATGAACACGCCGACGGACGACCACGGACTGCCGAACAGTTGCACGTCCTCGATCCAGCTCGGCTGCTCGATCAGATAGGGCAGGTCGAACTCTGGGATGATCAGCGCGGGCGCGATGTCGGCATCGCGCGCCAGCACCACCGCCGTGGTCCAGTCCTCGAACCGTCCAAGCAAGAACTCCGACGCCGTGCCGGCGGCGTAGGCCGTGTTGATCGGCGTCACCAGGATGAGAGCGTCCAGACTCTCGCGCGCCATCTGCTCACGCGCGCGGTCCAGATTGATCAGCTGTGCCATGGTCGTTCAGGCCGCCTTGCGGGACACGATGATGACCCAGGGGAAGCGCCAGGCCGTATTGCCGGCGTCCAGCGTGCCGGGCATTTCCTCAAACGGGATGATCTCCGGGGGCTCCAGCCCGGCCGCGCGATGGGCCTCGTCCAGGTCCATCTCGTTCAGGGGCGGCATGAAGGGCTCGTTGTTGCGCCTGGCATGGCCGTAATGGATGTAGCGCGTGAAGGGGTCGTTCTCGGACAAGAAGTCAAGATGGATCGACAGGCCCCCCGGCGACAGCACGCGTCCTGCTTCCTGCAAGACCGCGCGAATGTGCTTCGGCGGCATCTCGTGCAGCATCATGGTCGAGGTCACGATATCGACGGAGCCGTCGTCGAGACCGGTATCGGCCGCGTCGGCCTGCTTATAGTGCACGTTGCGCGCCTGATCCTCGGTCGCCGTCAGGGCGGCGAGCCGCAGGCACGGCTCCGCCAGATCGACGCCCGTGACCTCCATGTCCCGCCGCTCGGCATAGAAGGGCCGGGTGCTCTTGCCGAAGCCGCAGCCCATGTCGAGCAGGCGCTTGGCCTCGCCGGCGCGCGCAAAGATCTGATCGGTAAAGCGGTAATGCAGGTCGGCATCCCGGCCCATCAGCGGCGTGGTTGTCCGGGCGCCACGTTCATAGACCGCGCCGGCCAGCTCGTCGGACCAGACCCCGCCGGGATGCTGATGGATATCCACGGCCGTGTAGTAGTCCGGCTGTTCGAACCCGTCGGTCAGCTCAAGAACGCTATCCGCAAACGGGCCCTCCAGCGCCGCCTCGATGTCAGCACGATCGCGATCGAAGGCGGGCGCCAAGCCCAACCGGCCGCTGTACTTCATGCGCTGCAAATGGCGCTCCAGCCAGCCGAAATACTGCGCCAGCGGCTCGTCGGCCAACAGCGCGTCCACGTCTGCCGCGGATTTGGGCGGCGGTGCGTTGCCTTCGGCCGCCTTGGCCTCGTAGGTCTGCTCCAGCGCCGGGTAGAGTTCGCGCGTCCAGTAGCGCTTCATGTCGAGCACCGTATCCTGGTAGGCCTGAAATGGCCGGTAGGGGCGGGGATCAAGCGCCATGACCTGTTTGCCTTCCGTTGGTTGAATGGGCCGCATTCGCTTTCCGCTGGTTAAGCTGTATCATAAACCATACAGCTTAGACCGCAACGCATCCCAACGGCTTTCAGCGTCACGAGACAAACGATGGACCAAGAAGACCCCGAAACGTCCGAGACGGCACTTGCAAGGCTGGACGCCATCCGCGCCAAGCGCGGCTATCTGTTGCCGCATCACGGGCTGATGGCGATCAGCGCGCCGGACATGCTGACGGCTTACGACGCCGCCTATACAGCGCTGACCCTGACGCCACGTCGGCTAAACGCGCATGACAAGGAGTTCGTGTGGCTGGCGATTCTGATTGCTACCGACGAGGCGCTGGCCACCCATCACATCGCCAAGTTCCGCGATGCCGCCGGTACCGACCAAGAGGTCGAGGGCGCGGTGCGCATTGCCGCCTTGGGCTACGGGGCCCGCGCCTTCGACTTCGTCGGCGATCATTGGCAGGACCATCTTCCCGGCTTCGATGCCCGTCGCCTGCGCCAGGAGGCACGTAAGGCCAGTCTTGCCGGGCTCAATCTATCGGACCGGCTGGTCCTGATGGCCGAGGCCGCAACGGCGGCCTGTTTGGCCCACTGGCGCGATTTGGCCTGGACCATCGAGGATGCCTATGGGGCTTCGGTCAACGAGCTGGACTTGGCCGAGGCGCTATCGTTGACGATGTTTCCCGGCAGCGTGCCGCGCTTCGTCGATGCCTGCGGCGTCTGGCGCGCGGTCATTCTGGCCGGCAAGGTGAACGCCTCGCCGCTATTCAAAAGCTGGGCCGAACTGACCGGGCAGGGCGGTTATGACGAGGCATCGGGCAAAGGGGGAGACGCATCGTGACATCATCGGAAACCGAGGCGCTGAAGACCGTCGAGAGAAAGCGCGGCTACCGGCTGTCCTATCACCGCATGCTGGACGCGTCGGACCCGGACCTGCTGCGTGCCTACGACGCGTTCTACACCAAGCTGACGTTGGATCCGCGCATCCTCTCAGCGGCTGAGCGCGAGACGGTCTGGGTTGCCTTGCTGGTGGCGGCGCGGGAGGAACATGGCACGATCCATCTCCGGCGAGCCGAGGCGGCGGGCCTCGCCCATTCTACGCTCTCGGAAGCGGTGGCCATCGCCGGTGCGGTCGAATCCTACGAGGCCATGACCGGTTTTGCCGGTGCCCATTGGGCCGACTGGACGCCCCCGGA
>JBCBSH010000209.1:0-7370 GCA_039819285.1 Pseudomonadota bacterium | reverse complement strand
CGGTTCGGCTGCACGAGCTGGCGGCTGGCTATTGGAACGATGTCGGCGTTCGCGTCGACCTGCGCGAGGTGACGTCGGACGAATACCGGGCGCAGGCCAATAACAACAACGCGGATGTCACGGCCTGGGCCAACGACAACATCTCCGGCCCGACAATTTCGCAAAGCGTCTTCCAGATGGTGCCGCCATTCGGCAATTTCTTCAATCCGGGCAATGGCTTCCAGTGGGCGACCTGGATGCTCACCGACGGTGCGGAAGGTTTGGAGCCGCCGGAAGACGCCATGCAGGTGGTGGACTTGGCTCAGGACTTCCTGCGCGTGCCGCTTGGCTCGGACGAGAGCAACGCGATTGGCGAGCAGATCGTCGACATCCATGTCGACAATCTTTGGAAGATCGGCACGGTCGGCAACATCCCGGTCCCGGTCATCCAGCACAATACGCTGGCCAATTTCATGCCGTTCACGGCCAACACGTACGACTTCTACCGTTCGTACCCGTTCCGGCCGCAGCAATGGTACTTCACCGAATAGGGGTTTGTGCCGGGCCCGTCCGCATTGGAGTGCGGACGGGCCTTTCGGTATCGGTCGACGTGATCCCCTGCGATAGGAAGCCACCCACTTGCTGATCCTGGCGGTAAGACGACTGATCGGCGTGATCGTCACCTTGTTTTTGGTCTCGATCATGGTCTTCGCGATCATGGAGCTGCCACCGGGCGATTACGCCGAACGTTATGCCTTTCGGAAATTCTCCGGTACCGGCGTTCAGGTCAGCGAGTCCGACATCCAAAGCATCCGCATCGATTTCGGCCTCGACCGGCCGGTCTACGAGCGGTACCTGGACTGGATCGGCGGTATCGTCTTCGAGTTCGATTTCGGTCAGGCGTTCGCGTACGAAACCTCGGTCAACAACGTCATCGGCGATCGTGTCTTCCTGACCCTGGCGTTGCTGTTCGTAACGCTGATCCTGACCTATCTGCTGGCCATCCCCATCGCCATCTACGCCGCCGTCCGACGACATTCCATTGCTGACTACTCGCTGACCGTGGTCAGCTATCTGGGCTTGGCGCTGCCCAACTTCATGCTGGCGCTGATCCTGCTTTACGTCGGCGTAACCGTCTTCGACCTCGATATCGGCGGCTTGTTTTCCGAGGAGTATGAGGACGCGCCTTGGAGCCTGGGCAAGATCCTCGATCTGCTGGCGCACCTCGTCATCCCGGCCCTGGTCTTGGCCTGGTCGGCCACGGCACTCCAATTGCAAACCGTGCGCTCGACCATGCTGGACGAGCTGAACAAGCTGTCCGTGACCGCCGCTAGGGCACGCGGCCTGTCGGAATGGCGTCTGCTCCTGAAGTACCCCGCGCGCCTGGCGATCAATCCGGTGGTCAGCACGATCGGCTTTGACGTTAATCGTATCTTCTCCGAACTGCCGATCGTCGCCCTGGTCCTGGGCCTGCCGGAACTGGGGCAGCTTTTGGTCCAGTCCTATCTCGACCTGGACATGTATGTCGCCGGCGCGATCCTCTTGATGCTGACCTTTTTCATCGTGCTGATGAACTTCGTGTCGGACCTGCTGCTGGCGGTGCTGGACCCGAGGGTCCGGGCGCGGGAGGGCTAGGACATGGCCAGCATCAACGGCACCGGCCCGGACCAGCGACCAGCCCTGTCGCGCCGCGAACGGCGAGAAGAGAAGAAGCGGCTCAGCTATTACACGGCATCGCAATGGCAGCTCGTCTGGTGGCGTTTTCGCCGGCACAAGGCGGCGATGGCCGGCGCCGTGGTGCTGCTGGCGATCGCGATCAGCGGCATCTTCGCGGAGTTCTTCGCGCCCTACACACCGACGGACCGCGACACCAGCTACGTCCAGGGCGCGCCGCAAATCCCGATGTTCTGGGACCATAACGGCTTTTCGTTCCAGCCCTTCATCCACGGCACGACAACCGAGCGCGACCCCCGGACGTTGCGCCAGGTCTCCGTGCCGGACCCCGACACCAGGATATACATCCGGTTCTTCGTGCGCGGCGAGTCCTACGACTGGATGGGGCTGGTGCGCAGCGACCTGCATTTGTTCGGTGCCGCCGAGGGACAGGTGCACCTCTTCGGCACCGACGATCTGGGCCGCGACGTCTTCTCGCGCACCCTGTACGCCTCGCGTACGTCGCTGTCGATCGGCTTTCTCGGTGTCATGGTGGCGTTCTTCATGGCGTTGATGATCGGCGGCATTGCCGGCTATTCCGGCGGCACGGTCGATTACGGCATTCAACGGGTGACGGAGGTCATCCGGGTCATCCCGATCATCCCGCTCTATATGGGCCTGGCCGCCGCCTTCCCGAGTGACTGGACCAACACGCAAGTCTATTTCGCCATGTCGATGGTGTTCGGGCTGGTCGGCTGGCCAACTTTGGCGCGGCGCATCCGCGGTCATCTGCTGACCCAGCGCAACGAGGACTATGTACTGGCGGCGCGTCTGGCCGGCGCCAAACCGCGACGGATCATCTCCAAGCACTTGTTGCCCAGCTTCACCAGCTACATCATCGTCGATCTGGTGATCAGCTTCCCTTACATGATTCTGTCCGAAACTGCGCTCAGCTTCATCGGCCTTGGCCTGCGGCCGCCGACGGTGAGCTGGGGTGTGATGTTGCAGGACGCGCAAAACATCCGCACCATCGAACAGATGCCGTGGCTGTTCCTGCCGGCCGCCTTCGTGGTGATCGCGGTGCTGGCCTTCACGGTGCTGGGCGACGGGCTGCGGGATGCCGCCGACCCCTATTCGGTCAGCAAGGGCAAGGGCTGATGGCGATCGCAGCGCATCGGATGGACGCCCCGGCGGCCTTGCCCGACGATCTTCTGCTGGCGGTCCGCGACCTGAAGATCGCGATCGGCACCGATGAAGGCCGGATCGTGCCGGTGAACGGGGTCGACCTCACCTTGGGACACGGACGGACCTTGGGCCTTGTCGGCGAATCTGGCTCCGGCAAGAGCCTTTCGACCAAGGCCTTGATGCAGTTGCTGCCGAACACGGCGCAGATCCTCGACGGCTCGCAACTGCTGTTTCGAACCAAGCAGGGGTCGGTGGTCGATCTTGCCGGCTTCGCGCCGCGCGGTAAGCAGATCCGCGCCGTCCGTGGCGGCGAGATCGCCATGATTTTTCAAGAGCCGATGGCCTCGTTCTCGCCGGTCTACACGATCGGCAACCAGATGATCGAGGCGATCAGGCTGCATCGCGGGCTCGACAAGAAGGCGGCGCGCGCGCTGGCGATCGACATGCTGGGCAAGGTCGGACTTTCCAACCCTGGCTTGCGGGTCGACCAATACCCGCACGAGCTTTCGGGCGGCATGCGCCAGCGCGCCATGATCGCCATTGCCCTGGCCACCAACCCGTCGCTGCTGATCGCCGACGAACCGACCACCGCACTCGACGTCACGACCCAGGCGCAAATCCTGGCTCTGATCCGCTCGCTGCAGGACGAGCTTGGCATGTCCGTCCTGTTCATCACCCACGATATGGGGGTGATCGCCCAGGTCGCGGACGAGGTGGCGGTGATGTACATGGGCGAGGTGGTGGAGTACGGGCCGACGCGCGACGTGGTGCGCCATCCCCAGCACCCCTATACGCGCGGCCTGCTGGCGGCGATCCCGTCGATCGACCAGATCGGCGGCCGCCTGACGCCGATCGGCGGCGACCTGCCGTCGACACGGCCGAGTGGTTGCCCCTTCCACACGCGATGCGACCAAGCGATCGCTAGCCGGTGTGATACGGTGCAGCCGGAATCGACCGCGCTTGGACCGTCCTGGTGGGCGCGCTGTCACCTGCTGGGTGAGGCAGCGTCATGACGACTGCGCCGTTGATCGAGGTCGAGGACCTGAACGTCCATTTCCCCATCACGGCACGTGGGCTCATTCGACGCACAACGGGCTTGGTGCGCGCCGTCGACGGCGTCACCTTCACGATCCATCAGGGCGAGACACTGGGCCTGGTCGGCGAGAGCGGGTCCGGCAAGACAACGGCCGGCAGGGCGATCCTGAAGGCCGTGCCGTTGAGCAGCGGCGAGATCCGCTTCCACAGGCCGGACGGCATCGTCGATCTCGTGGCGCTCGGCGGCGAGCGGCTGCGCCGCTTCCGCCGGCACATGCAGTTGATCTTCCAAGACCCGTACGCCTCGCTGAACCCACGCATGACCGTGCGCGACATCATTGCCGAGCCGCTGGAGGTCAACAATCCGGGCCTGAGCAAAGAAGAGATCAACGATCGGGTCCGCGAGACCGCGGCGCTGTGCCGCTTGAACCTGGAACATCTGCGCCGCTTCCCGCACGCTTTCTCAGGCGGCCAGCGCCAGCGTATCTGCATCGCCCGAGCGTTGGTGTCCCGGCCGGATTTCGTTGTCTGCGACGAGTCGGTGTCCGCACTCGACGTCTCCATCCAGGCCGACATCATCAATCTCTTGATGGATCTGCAGCAGCAGCTGGGGCTGACCTACCTGTTCATCGCCCACGATCTGTCGGTCGTGGCGCAGATCTCGACCCGCGTGGCGGTCATGTATGTCGGGCGGCTGGTCGAACTGGCGCCGACCAGGTCGCTGTTTGCGCGGCCGATGCACCCCTATACCCGCGCGCTGATGTCGGCGGTGCCGTCGATCGACCCGGACAAGGGGTTTGATCCGGAGGAACTCGCCGGCGAGATTCCCAACCCGGCCAATCCGCCACCCGGCTGCCGCTTCAACACGCGATGCCCGTTTGCGCAAGAGCGCTGCCGGTCGGACCCGCCGGAATGGCGCGAAATCGCGCCAGGTCATCTTGTCGCCTGCCATTTCGCCGAGGAACTGGCGACGGACCCGCGACCCACGAACTTTCCCGATAGCATCAGCGAGGCGCGTCCTTGACAGAACGATACGATTTGGCGGTGGTCGGCGCCGGCATCCTTGGCCTTGCCCATGCTTTGGCGGCGGCCAAGGCCGGCTTGCGCGTCATCGTCTTGGAGCGCGACCAGCGCGCCGTCGGCGCGTCGATCCGAAATTTCGGCTTCGTCACGGTGACCGGGCAACAGCGCGGTGAGTGCTATCGGCGGGCGATGCGCAGCCGGGACATCTGGGACGCGGTCGCTGCCGAAGCCGGCATCCCCGTCATTCATCGGGGCCTGGCCCTTGCCGCGCACGGCGATGACAGCCTGGCCGTTCTGGAGGCGTTTGTCGCGGACGCGGAGATGGGACCGGGGTGCGAACTGCTCGATCCCGATGCCGCGCTTCAGCGGCTGCCGATGCTGAAAGCCGATCGGTTGCGCGGCGTGCTGTGGAGCCCGCACGAACGGCGCGTCGATCCCCGCCAGGCGATCACGGTCCTGACCCGCTATCTTGAAGAGATCCATGGGGTCGAGTTTCGGTTCGGCGTCAACGTGTTGAGCGTCGGCCCGCCGACTTTGGAAACCCAGTCCGGCAGCGTTTGTGCCGATCGGATCGCCGTATGCCCCGGCGCGGATTTCGGCGGACCGCTGGCCGACCGCATCGCCGCGCTGGGCCTGACCAAGTGCAAGCTGCATATGCTGCGGCTGGCGTCGCCCGGCTGGCGGCTGCCAGCGAGCATCATGTCGGAGACCAGCCTGCCGCGCTATCTCGGCTATGCGGAGCTGTCCGCCGCCCAGCCCGTGAGGGAGCGCATCGCGCGAGACCGGCCCGACCTCGTGGCGCATGGCATTCACCTGATCGTCACCCAGGATGCGGACGGCAACCTGGTCGTTGGCGACTCCCACCATTATGGCGATCCGCCCGACCCGTTTGTTAGCGAGGCGGTCGACGATCTGATCATCGATCTGGCCCGAGAGACCATCGACTTGCCGGACGTCAAAGTTGTCGAGCGCTGGACAGGGGTCTACGCCAGCGCCGAAAATGCCCTGGCCATCATCGACCGCCCGGCAGACCGAATGCGGCTGGCGCTGGTGACGAGCGGAACGGGGATGAGCACGGCCTTTGCGATCGGCGAAGAGGTCGTCGACGAGCTTTTCGACACCGGTATGGCGACATCCGCCAGAACCGCCTGACACAGAAGGAAATCCGTATGACCGCGCGCTATGATCAGATCAGGGCGGTGATCTTCGACTGGGCCGGCACTGTCGTCGATTTCGGCAGCCGCGCGCCGATGGGGGCGTTCGTCGAGGCCTTCAAGTCGTTCAATGTGGAAATCACCGTCGCTGAGGCCCGCGCGCCCATGGGCCTGCCCAAGCGCGACCATATCGCGGCGATCATGGCGGATGAACGGGTCGCGGGTGCCTGGCGCGATCAGCTCGGCAAACCGCCGTCGGAGGCCGACATCGATGCGGTCTATGACGTCTTCGTTCCCCTGAACGTGAAGGTCGTCACCGACTATGCAGACCTGATCCCGGGTGCTGCCGACATGGCGGCGACGCTGCGCACGCAGGGCATCAAGATCGGCTCCACCACCGGCTATACCCGTGAGATCATGGAACGGCTCATGCCGGTCGCGGCCGAGCAGGGCTTCGCGCCCGACACCCTGGTCTGCACGGGCGATCTGCCGCAGGGGCGTCCGACGCCCTTCAACATCTACAAGACCTTGCTCGATCTCCAGATCCACCCGGCCTGGCGATGCGTGAAGGTGGACGATACCGTGCCTGGTATTGCCGAAGGTGTCGCGGCCGGCTGCTGGGTCGTGGGCGTCTCGCTGTCAGGCAACGGCGTCGGGCTGTCGCTGGACGAGTTGCTAGACGCGGATGAAGACGAGGTCGAGGAACTCAGCAGCCGCGCCGGCGACGAGTTACTGGCGGCCGGTGCGCATCTGATCATCGACACGGTGGCCGACCTGCCGTCGGCCTTGGCCGAAATCCAGGGCTGTCTGCTGCGCGGCGAGCGGCCGTGATCGCCGCGATCCCACCCTATCGCTGGGACGATCTGCACGGCGAGATCGCCACCCTCTACGAAACGCACGGCCAGGACCATTATGGCGAAGGCGTTAGCCAACTCGAACACGCCTCGCAGGCGGCCCAGCTCGCCATCAACGCGGGCGCCGGGCCGACCCTGATCGCGGCGGCCTTCCTGCACGACATCGGCCACCTCTTGGACAAGGGGGCCGATCCGTCAAGCGCCGGCGACAGCGATCGTTACCATGAACGTCTCGGCGCGAAATGGATCGCAAAGAGATTCGGCGAAGCGATGGCGGCGCCCATCGGGGCCCATGTCGAGGCCAAGCGCTATCTCTGCGCGATCGAGCCGGGATATGACGCGACCCTGTCTGAGGCCTCGCGCCACAGCCTGGCCTTGCAGGGCGGCCCGATGAACGAGGCGGAGGCTCAATCCTTCGCGGACCAACCGGGCGCGGCCGACGCTGTCATGCTGAGGCGATGGGACGATGCCGCCAAGGTGCCCGGCG
>JBCBSH010000208.1:0-7375 GCA_039819285.1 Pseudomonadota bacterium | reverse complement strand
GGGGATCCTTCAGTTCCGAATGTCTCGACGGGCCCCGCTCATGCGGCAGCCCAGGACGGTTTGAAGCTATGCCATCGGGCCATCAACCTCAGTGACCGTTTACACAGTATAGCGCTTTTCTGGCGCACCCGCCAAATTACTGGATTAATTCCAATTTTCTGACCAAAGCTTTCATATCGTTAGGAATGTCGACCTCGAATCTCTTGCGTTGTTGCGTGCTTGGGTGGATGAAGGAGAGTATCTTGGCGTGCAGCGCCTGACGGTCCAGCATCAGACTCTCAGCCCCCGCCCGCTTACTCGCCCGACCATAGAGCGGGTCGCCGATCACCGGATGTCCGATCGATGCCAGATGAACCCGAATCTGGTGGGTCCGCCCGGTACTGAGGCGACACTCCAAAAGGCTGGCGCATGTACTAAAAGTGGTAATTGTCCGGTAGGCTGTCAAGGCTGGTCGGCCGCCGGCGACGACGGCCATCTTCTTACGATTGCGGGGGCTGCGGCCGATCGGGGCGTCAATGGTTCCTTGCCGTGGCCAGGGCACGCCATGGGCCAGTGCCCAATAGGTCCGGGTCAGGCTGCGATCGAGGAACTGCGCCTTTAGCGCCACATGCGCCGCATCGGTCTTGGCCACCACCATCAGGCCGCTGGTATCCTTGTCCAGGCGGTGAACGATGCCCGGCCGGGCGACACCGCCGATGCCGGACAGGCTGGCGCCGCAATGGGCCAAAAGGGCATTGACCAAGGTTCCGTCGCGGTTGCCGGGCGCGGGATGAACCACCAGCCCCGCAGGCTTGTTGACCACCAGCAGCCAGTCATCTTCATAGACGATGTCGAGGGGGATGGCTTGGGGCTCGGCCTTGGCCGGTGCGGCCGGAGGCACCGCGACGGTCAGGCGCTGGCCGGGTTTGACCCGCGCCGACGGGTCTCGTACCGTGGCCTCGTCGATCGTCGCCAGGCCGTCCTCGATCAGGGCCTTCAGGCGCGATCGCGTCAGGTCGGGCAGGGCATCAGCCAGCA
Organism: Pseudomonadota bacterium; assembly: GCA_039819285.1. GTDB lineage: Bacteria > Pseudomonadota > Alphaproteobacteria > DSM-16000 > Inquilinaceae > JANQGH01. The sequence continues at coordinate 6,358 of JBCBSH010000208.1, read as the reverse complement.
CCTTGTCCAGACGGCCCGTGGTCTCGGCGGTGGCCGAGAGAACCGCGTTAGCGCTGGCACCAACCGTGCCCATCCCGGTTTCGAGGTCACCCATTGCGCGCCCTGAAATTCGTCGTCATCGCCATGGGCGTTTTGCTGGTTGCCGGTTTCGTCGTGCTCATCTTTGGCGTTGTCCAGTTGCTGGGGCCCGGACCCGACGCGGGGCAACCGCTGGTCGACGTGCCGTTGGAAAGCCTGGACATGGGCCCATCCTCTCGAATTGTCTCTCTCACCACCTTAGACGGCAGGCTGATCCTGCTGGTGGAGACGGCGGCGGGCGAACAGAGGCTGCTCACGGTCGACCCCGATCGGCTCTTGGGCGATGGCGACGCGGATAGATAGGGGCATGGTTGCACGCTTGCCAAGGGGCCGGGCGCCCGATCCGCCACAATTGCCGGGGCGATCCGGCCGAAAGACCATCCCATGAACTTCGCAAGCGACAATGTGCGCGGCGTGGCGGCGCCCATCCTGCGCGCGCTCGCCGACGGCATGGAGGGCGCAGCCCCGGCCTACGGGGCCGACCCGGCGACCGGCGAACTCGAACCGCTGTTCGCGGACCTCTTCGGCTGTCCGGTCGCGGTCCTGCCCGTGGCCACCGGCGGCGCGGCAAACGGGCTCGCCCTGTCGGCACTGTCGCCGCCCTATGGCGGCATCTTCTGCCACGAGGAGGCGCACATCGCCGTGGATGAATGTGGCGCGCCGGAATTCTTCGCCGGCGGCGCGAAGTTGATCCCGCTGCCTGGTGCTGCGGGCAAGATCGATCCGGCGGCGTTGGAGGCGGCGATCGAACGGACCGGACACCGCGGCCTGCACGGGGTCAAGCCGGCAGCTCTGAGCCTGACCCAGCTCACCGAATACGGCACCGTCTACTCAGCGGCCGAAATCGGCGCACTCAGCGCCATCGCGAAGAGCCACGGCATGGCCGTCCACATGGACGGCGCGCGCTTCGCCAATGCAGTTGCCGGCTTAGCCGCCGATCCGGCCGATCTGACTTGGCGCGCCGGGGTCGACATGGTCAGTTTCGGCGCGACCAAGAATGGCTGCCTCATGGCCGAGGCCGTGATCGCCTTCAACCCGACGGATGCGGCGCGGCGCGACCTGGCCTATCGGCGCAAGCGGGCCGGGCAACTTGTTTCCAAGCACCGGTTTCTGGCCCTGCAACTGCGCGCCTATCTGGCCGACGGAATGTGGCTGGACCTGGCGCGCCACGCCAACCGCCAGGCCGCCCGATTGGCCGAGGGCCTGTCTCGTCTCCCGGGCATCGATCTGCTCTATCCGGTCGACGGCAACGAAATCTTCGTCGATATGGCGCCGGGCCTTGCCGAGACGCTCGGTGAAAAGGGCATCGGCATGAATCGCTGGCCAGACGGGTGCTGGCGCTTGGTCACCGCCTTCGACACCGACCCTGCGGACGTCGATCGCGCGCTTGCTCTGGCGAATGAGGCCACGCAAGCCATCGCAGGCCTTGCATCCGGGCCCTCGCTGGACTAAGTCATCGGATCCGGCCTCGGCGCCACCTATGTCGCGCTGCGCATTCCAGCGTCCCCTTCGTCTAGAGGCCTAGGACACCGCCCTCTCACGGCGGCAACAGGGGTTCGAATCCCCTAGGGGACGCCATTGATTTCAAACGATATTTTTGGGTTGGCCTTGTTGCGCAGAGGTACACTTGCTGCGCCGTCAGCCAGCATTGATATCCTGGCGATCGGCTGAGTAGGCCTCCAAGGCGGCCGCAACTTTCGGCAGCTCAGGGCGGCCATTAGGGGCAGCGATGAAGTAGGCTAGGGCCTGTCGGGGAAACTCTCCGGGGCCTGTCAATTAAGCCCGACGCCTACGGCAAAGACGGGCTCGCGTCCGAGCGGCAAACAACGGCGCCATCCGTGGCGCAAGCAAGGGGCCTGACACGCCGGCTCCCTGAAATCTGATCCACAAGCCGCAAGGCGCTGTCGAGATCACGGGCCGCGCGAGGCGCGGCTGAAATTGCTCAATTGCGCGCGCCGTTTTAGGGGCCGACCAATGATCCCTGGGCGCGTCCCATACCCGTAAGGTGTCCACATCGGGTTTGAGCAGGGCGCTCTAGATTATTGTTAGTCAATGATATTCGCGGGCGCTTCTTGGAAACGTGTTTGCGCGTCCAGAGGCTGCCTTGACAACTGTTGTGCGATCCGATCCCCTGTATCTGCAAAAGAGCAATTCTTGCTCAAAAGAGCGTTCGCGAGAATCCAGTCTCGCCTGCTTGTGCGCAACCCACGGGAGGAAACAATGACGATGCGTCGCTCAGTCCTAAAGATGTTGGCAACTGCCGGATCCACAGCGTTGCTTACCCTGGCAGCCGGTTCGACCGCGAATCTGGCTCACGCCGAAGGGCTTACCATCGGCTTCAGCCAGGTGACGCTGCAGTCGCCCTTTTATGTGCAGTTAAGGGATGGGGCGCAGGCCGCGGCCGAGGCCGGGGGTGACACCCTGGTATTCTTGGACGCAAACGGCGACGTCAGCCGGCAGAACAACGACATTCAGGACCTGATCACCCGCGGCGTTGATGCGATTATCGTCAATCCTGTCAATCCGGTCGCCGTGGCCCCGTCGCTCGAGGCAGCCGCCGCCGCCGGCATTCCAGTGATTACGGTTGACCGCAGCGTGAACGAGGGCGAAGTGGCGGCCCATATCGGCCGAGATAATGTCGCCATGGGCCGCATGGTCGGCGAGGCAGTTTTGACACGGCTTGCCGCCGATGGCATCGACGGGGCCACGATCATCGAGATCCAGGGCGATGCCGGTGGTGCGGTGATGATGGACCGGCGAGACGGCTTTCACAGCGCCATCGAGGGCTCGGACCATACCATCGTCCAAGGCCCCTTTGCCGAATACATCCGTGCGAACGCCGTGGTCGCGATGCAGGACCTTTTGCAGGCCCACCCGGAAGTAAACCTGGTCTATGCACACAATGACGACATGGCGCTGGGCGCCCTGCAGGTGCTTCAGGAAAGCGGCCGCGACGACGTGCTTGTCGCCGGCGTCGATGGCTTGTCGGAAGCCCTGGAGGTGATGGCCACGGGCGGAGCCTTTGTCGCGACCTCCTTGAATGATCCGCAATATCTTGGCGACGTGACCATCCAGGTCGCGCGCGAACTGGTGGCAGGCGACGACGTGCCGGACTTTGTGGACGCCGGCTCGCTCGCCGTAACGGCCGACAATGTCGACCAGTTTCCGCGCGACGGGCTGTTCGCCGAATACCGGCCGGAGATCTTCTCCGAATAGCGCGTTTTTCGAAACGGGCCAGGTTTGTCCGGCCCGCGGCGCCTGCATCGCGCATATCGGATCGCGCGGTGCAGGCGGCTTCGGATTTCCAAGTAAGCTGAGAGACGCACATGCAGGCGGCTGTACTCCATGCCCCCGGTGACATCCGCATTGAAGAGGTCGCGGATCCAGAGCCGAGACCCGGCCACGTGATCGTTCGCGTCGAAGCGGTCGGTGTTTGCGGATCCGATCTGCCGCGCATGCTGGTCAAGGGCGCCCACGCGATGCCCTTGATCTGCGGCCACGAATTCTCCGGGACGATTGCGTCTCTGGGCCCCGACGTCAGCGGTTTCGACGTCGGCGAGCGGGTCGGTATCACCCCGATGATTCCGTGCGGGGTGTGCGATCAGTGCCGCATCGGCGCCTTTTCGCGCTGTCGCAACTACGACTATTTCGGCTCGCGCCGCGATGGCGCCTACGCGCAGTTCGTCTCGGTCCCGCAGGGCAATCTGATCCGAGTGTCCGACGGTCTCGATCCACGTGCGCTGGCCATGGCCGATCCGGCGTCAATCGCGCTTTATGCGATCTCCAAGGGTGGCGGCTTGGAACCCGGTCAAGTCGGCGGGGTCGTGGGCTGCGGGCCGATCGGCCTGTTTGCCATTCAGTGGCTGCGCCTGATGGGAGCGGATACGGTCGTGGCGGTCGATGTGGTGCCCGAGAAGCTGGACCTGGCCCGCCAGGCTGGGGCAACCCATTGCGTCCTCAGCAGCGATCCGCCGGTCGATTTGCCTCGCTGCAACCTGATCGTCGAGGCGGCCGGGCATCCGAGTTCGATCAATTTCGCCATCAAGATCGCCGCCCCGGGCGGCCGGGTCGCAGCCATCGGCATTCCGGTCGGCGATGTCCCGCTGGAAAATGCCACGTTTCAGCACCTGCTGCGCGCGGAGATCAGCTTGTGCGGCGCCTGGAACTCGTTCACCGCCCCGTTCCCCGGTTCACAATGGAAGGCGACGATTGATAAGCTGTCGTCGGGCGCGTTGAACTGGGAATTCATGATCAGTCACGAGCTTTCATTGGGGGAACTGCCCGACATCTTTGGCCGACTGCGCGAGGATCGCTCGTTTCGCTACAGCAAGATTATGTTTCGCCCCTAGGCCCTTGCGAGCGCCGAGTGACCATACGGCGAGCGAGACGGTCGGACGACGTCCAGCCCACGTGCTGAAAGGCCGGTTGGACGAAAAGGGATTGGTGCAATGGCGCGCGTGTTGAGTTTCGATTTTGGGACGGGCGGTGTACGCGCCGGGGTCTATTGTACCGAGGGACTTCGGATGGTTTCATCCGCCGAAGCCACCTACGACACGCACTATCCACGGAAGGGCTGGGCCGAGCAGGAGTGCAGCCAATGGCTTGCCGCGATGGTGGATGCCGGGCGTTCGGCCGTCACAACGGCCAAATCCCCTGACATCGCCGCGATTTGCGTGGCGACGACGGCGTCGACCGTGGCCTTTTGCCGCCAGGACGGCCAACCCGTCAGGCCGGCCATCTTGTGGATGGATGCCCGCGCAAGCGTGGAAGCGCGCGCGACCGAAGCGGTCGATCATCCCGTGATGGCCTATTGCGGCGGTGGCGACGCGGCGGAATGGCTGGTGCCCAAGGCCATGTGGCTGGCGCGCCACGATCCGGACAGCTACCGCCAGGCGGAGGTCATTTGCGAGGCGCTGGATTTCATCAACTATCACCTCACGGGCCAATGGGTCGGCTCGCGCATGAACGCGGCCTGCAAGTGGAACTACGATTCGCTTGTCGGTGTGTTCGTGCCGGAGATCTACGACAGCCTCGGCATCGCAGAGCTTTCCGACAAGCTGCCGGGACGCATTGTCCCGGTCGGTGCACCGATTGCGCAGGCGTCCGGGCCCTTGCTCGCGCACATGGGCATCACCGGCCAGCCGTTGATTGCCCAAGGCGGGATCGACGCGCATATCGGCATGCTGGGTGCAAACACGGTGAACCCCGGCAGCATGCTGGTCATCGGCGGGACGTCCAATGTCCATCTGGCACAGCTGTCTGCGATGTCAGACATGAGCGGGTTTTGGGGGCCCTACCCAAACGCCCTGATGGACGGGCTGTGGCTGGTCGAAGCGGGCCAGGTTTCGACAGGATCAGTGCTGTCCTGGCTGGCCGAGACGGTCTTCGGCCTCGATGACGACGGTCACCGACAGCTCATGGACGATGTGCTGGCAGCCGACGCTCCCGAGCACGGCCTCCTGACCCTCGACTATTGGATGGGCAACCGGACGCCGTACCGCGACGCCGACCTCAGGGGTGCCCTACTTGGCCTGTCGCTTGGTCATACGCGTGCCGACATCTACGCCTCGGCGGTCGATGCCGTTGCCTTGGGATCGGCAAATGTCGTTGCCGTTCTGGCCGAACGGGGTATTGAACCTGACCGCATCGTGATGGCGGGCGGCATTTGCCGCAATCCGCTCTGGCTTCAGGCAACCATCGATGCGCTCGGTCTGCCAGTCGGGGTCGCCCGGGAAGACAATCTCTCGCTGCTTGGATGCGCGGTATGTTCGGCGACCGCGCTTGGACTGTTCGACGATCTCGCCACGGCCGCGCGGACCCTTGAGGCACCGACCAGACGCGTGGAACCGCGTCCGTCACGGACGGACTGGTATCGGTCTTCCCTGGCGCTCTATCGTCAAGCCACGGAGGCGCTGACCCCGGTCATGCATGCGCTTTCCGATCGGCAGCGGTCGGGGGTAGGGCGATGACAGACACAACGCGGGCGACTTCCGTACGGCTGCCGTCGGATGAACAGCGTGAGCATCTCATGGTGCAGGCGGCCAAGTCCTATTACGACCTTGAGCGCACCCAGGCCGAGATCGCGCAGGAACTTGGTTTGACCCGATGGCAGGTGGGGCGCCTCTTGGCCGAGGCCAAGCGCGTCGGCATCGTTCGGGTAGAGATCAGGCCGAGGGTCAACCGTCGCGCGTCGCTGGAAGTCCAGCTTCAGGAGCATTACGGCCTGAGAGACGCGGTCGTCGTTCCGGTTGGCGAAGTGTCCGATGCCGCGCTTCTGATA
>JBCBSH010000207.1:0-7438 GCA_039819285.1 Pseudomonadota bacterium | reverse complement strand
ATAAGCCGCTGATGGAGCGTTACATCAGCTTTCTCGGCCGCGCGGCAGTCGGCGACCTGGGTGAATCCTTCCGGACCCGCGCGCCGGTGACCGACATGATCCTGGCGCAAATCGGCCCAACGCTGCAGCTCGCCGCCGCGGGTCTCGTCGTCGGTCTGGCGATGGGGCTGTTGTTGGGCGTTCTGGCGGGACTGCGCCCGGGCACGTCTCTCGACACGGTCTGTACGTTCGCAGCGCTCGCGGGATCCAGCCTGCCGAGCTTTTGGACCGGGATGGTGCTGATCTACGTCTTCGGCTCGATCCTCGGTTGGGTGCCGATCGTCGGGCTGGGGCTCGACGCACTGATCCTGCCGGCGATCGTGACGGGGCTGTTCATCGCCGGCGACTTTGCCCGGCTCGTGCGGTCCTCGATCATCGACGCCAGCCGCCAGGACTATATCCGCACGGCCCGCGCCAAGGGCCTGCCGCCCATCAAGGTGGTGGGCAAGCACGCGCTCAGAAATGCGCTGATCCCGCCGGTGACGATGCTGGGCATCTCGCTGTCGAACCTGATCGGCGGCGCCGTCGTGACGGAGAACGTCTTTGCCCGGCCCGGTCTCGGCACGATGCTGGTGGAGGGTGTCCTCAACAAGGACATGCCGCTGGTCCAGGCCCTCGTGGTCTACACCACCGCCGCCTACCTGATCATTAACCTGCTGGTCGATATCCTCTACGGCCTCATCGACCCGCGCATTCGCCACGCACGGATGGCCCCGCGATGAGCGACCTTCTCATCTCCGCCCCGCCCGAGGCCGAACGGGTCAAGGGGCCAGGGGTGCTGCGTCAGCTCATGACCAAGCCCACCTCGGCCGTCGCCATCGTCATCCTGACCGTGCTGGTGTGCTTTGCGCTCTTCGCCCCGTGGATCGCGCCGTTCGATCCATCGCAGGCCAGCGCCGGCCCACGGCTGGGCGCGCCCGAGGCCGCGCATATTTTCGGCACCGACCTGCACGGGCGCGACGTCTTTTCCCGCGTCGTCTGGGGCGCCCGCTACTCGCTGCCGGTGGGGGCGGCAACCCTGCTGTTGGGTCTCTTTGCCGGCGGCGCGCTGGGCTTGGCGCTGGGCTATATCGGCGGTCGCTTTGATGCGGTGGGCGCACGGGTGGTCGACGTCCTGCTCGGCTTTCCGGCCATCGTGATGGCAATCCTGGCCGTCTCGGTCTTGGGCGTGGGCCTGGTGCAGGTCGTGATCGCGGTGGCCATCGCCGACATACCAAAATTCGCGCGTGTAATCCGAGGTGCCACGATCGTCGCCAAGCAGAACCTGTTCGTCGAATCCGCCCTGGCCATGGGTGCGAGCCGCGCCCGGATCATCGTGCTCCACGTGCTGCCGACGATCTTGCCCACCGTGATCCTGCTCGGCACGTTGAACCTGGGCGGGGCGATCCTGTCGACGGCAACGCTCAGCTTTCTCGGGCTCGGGGTGCAGCCGCCGACACCGGAATGGGGCACCATGCTGAGCGACGGACGCGAGTACATACGCTATGCGCCCTGGATGATGATCGCGCCGGGGCTGGCGCTGTTCCTGGCCATCATCTCGGTCAACCTGATCGGAGACCGGGTGAGCGAGATCATCGACCCGCGCAGCCAGGGCCGGCTATGACCGCGTCGGCACTCGCCCGTTGCAACTCCCCGGCGGCCGCACCGCTCTTGGAGGTGGAGGGCCTGACGGTGCGCTTCGGCCAGCGGGAAGCGGTGAGCGAAGTCGATCTGTCGCTCGTTCCCGGACAGACGCTGGCCGTCGTGGGCGAGAGCGGGTCGGGAAAGTCCGTGACCGCGCTTTCAATCATGGGGCTGATCCCCAGCGCCGGTGGGACAGTGGCCGGAGGGGCCATGCGCTTCGAAACGGCGGCGGGCGCTCGGACGGACCTCGCGACCCTGCCCGAACCGCGGATGCGGCGCATTCGTGGTGCGGAAATAGCGATGGTCTTTCAGGAGCCGATGACCGCGCTGAACCCCGTCTTCACCGTTGGAAACCAGATCGCCGAAACCATTCTGGAACATCACGGCGGCTCGGCCCGCGCCGCCCGGGCCGAGGCATTGGAGCTGTTGCAGAAGGTACGTCTGCCCGACGCAGAGGCGATGCTGGGCCGCTACCCGCACCAGCTCTCCGGCGGCATGCGCCAGCGCGTGGTCATCGCAATGGCACTGTCCTGCCGGCCGCGCCTGCTGATTGCGGATGAGCCGACCACCGCGCTCGACGTGACCGTTCAGGCGCAGATCATGAGCCTCTTGATGGAGATTCAGGCCGAGACCGGGGCGGCCATCATCCTCATCACCCATGACATGGGTCTGGTGGCCGAGACAGCAGACGACGTCGTGGTTCTTTACGAAGGACGCAAGGTCGAGGAAGGGCCGGTCGAGGACATCTTCGCCCGACCGCAGCACGTCTATACGAAGATGCTGCTCGACGCCGTGCCTCGGCTGGGACAGTTCGCCGACGCCGCCCTGCCATCGCGCCGGCCTGTGACGATCCTCGATGGCGGCACCGCCCGCCAAGTGGGCGAGACCAAGGTGCAAGATACTGTCAAAAGTGGCTCGCCGATCTTAGAGGTGCGCGACTTGGTGGCGCGCTTTGACGTTGCCCATGACCTGATCGGCCGGCCGACGCACCGCGTCCACGCCGTCGAGGGCGTAAGCTTGGCGCTCCAGCCGGGCGAGACCTTGGCGCTGGTCGGCGAGTCAGGCAGCGGCAAGTCCACGGTCGGCAAAGCGATCCAGCAACTGGTGCGGCCAACAGAAGGCGACATCGACTTCGAGGGCCAAACCTATGCGGGGATGACCGCGCCGGAGAGGCGGCGGCTGAAGCGAGACGTGCATTCAATCTTTCAAGATCCACTTGCCTCGCTCAACCCGCGGCGTACGGTTGGAGACAGCATTGCCGAGCCGATCCACATCCACGGCTTGCTCAAGGGCTCTGCGGCGATCCGCGACCGGGTACGCGGCCTGATGGCGCTCGTGGGTCTCTCGCCCGAGCATCATGACCTGCATCCCCACCAGTTTTCCGGCGGGCAGCGACAGCGTCTATGTATCGCACGGGCGCTGGCTGCCGAGGCACGGCTGATCGTGGCCGACGAGGCGGTTTCCGCGCTCGACGTCTCGATCCAGGCGCAGATCGTGCAATTGCTCATGCGGCTCCAAGCCGAGCGGTCGCTCAGCTACCTGTTCATCAGCCACGACATGGCGGTGGTGGAGGAGATGGCGCATCGGGTCGCGGTGATGTATCTCGGCCAGATCGTCGAAATCGGGCCGCGCCAGGCGGTCATCGGGTCCCCGCGCCACCCTTACACCCAGCGTCTGCTTGCCGCCGTGCCAGTCCCCGATCCGACACATCGTACGGTTTGGTCCAGTGATGCCAGCGAGGTGCCGAGTGCCATGCGGCGGGTCGGCGATCCGCCGGAGCGACTGCGCCTGACCGAGGTTGCGCCGGGTCATTTCGTCGCCGACGCCTGATGTCGTCACAGCCGCCGCCGGGCCCTCCCTTCCGCCACAACGCCGGTCAGCAACGCCGGGTCGAACGGTCCGCTATCGCGTGGCCCGGCATCGGCCAGCCGAGCAATGATCTGCGCAATTTCGGGCGCGGCATAATACGCGTCGGCCACGGCATGATAGAGCGCGGCGAAGGCTGCGGGCGCTTCGGCCTCGAACCGCGTGAGTTGAGCGGTCCGCTCGGCTGGCGGCAGGGACGCCACGGCAACGAGGGGCCGAGCCGCCTCCGGCACCGGTACCGGGTCATCCGCCAGGACAGCGCTCGCCGCAGGCCAGGTGGCGTCGCCGGGAATAAGGGCGTCTAGCAAGGCGTCGGGCGCGTGGGACATGGCTGATCTCCGAACGGATGTGGCGGTGATCGGCGCCGGGCCGACCGGTGCGGTGGTGGCCCTGCGGCTGGCCAGCGCCGGATGCGCCGTGACGATCCTAGAGCGAGGAGACTGGATCGACCAGGACGCCGTGGCCCACGGTTCCCCGGACTACGCCCGGCGCCGGCGTGAGCCCTTGAACGCCAATCCCAATCTGCGGCAGGGGCCGGCCGACGACCCGGTGGACGACGCCGACAGCCCGATCAAGCCAATGATCGGCAATGCTGTGGGCGGCAGCGCGGAATGGTGGTCGGCCCATATCCCCCGGTTCCGGCCGGAGGATTTCCGCACGCAGAGCCTCGACGGGGTCGGCAAGGACTGGCCGTTGAGCTATGCGGATCTCGCGCCCTGTTACGCCGAGGTGCAGAGGATCTGGGGCACCGCCTCCGTGCCGGGCGATCCCTCCGCCGTGAACGACCGCGATGGCCCGCTGACTGCGATGCCCTCGATCGGCGCGCATGGTCGACGGGTGGCGGCCGCGCTCGATCGGTTGGGGTGGCACTGGTGGCCGGTGGATCTCGTCGTCGGCCACGGCGGGGACCCGCCCTGCACACATCCCGGCCCCTGCGATATCGGCTGTCCCGCACGCATCCGCTCGTCCGGCGCCCGCCTGGTCGAAGCCGCGATGGCGGCCGGCGCCGATCTGCGCACGAACTTGCGTGTTTTAAGGCTCGAGGCATCGGGCGACCGCGTGACCGCCGCGCTCTGCCGTCTCGGCGATGCCGATATCAGGGTCGAAGCAGACATCTTCGTCCTGGCCGCCGGGGGGATGGGGACGCCGCGACTGCTGCTGCTGTCCGCCTCCGCGCAGTGGCCCGACGGGCTCGCCAACGGTTCGGGCCTCGTCGGGCGCAACCTGATGCTGCATCCCTATGGCCGGGTCTATGGACAGTTCGACGCGCTGCTCGGCGGCTGGGTCCCGCACGAAACCGCCGGGATCGTCTGCCTGGAGTTTCTGGCCACCCGGCCGGAAACGGGCGCTAAACGGGGTGTGAAGTTGCAACTCATCTCAGGGCCGGGCCCCGACGCGCTGGTGCGCGGCGCAGGCCTAGGCGCGCCGGTGCCCTGGGGGGCGCGGCACCACGCCGAAATGGAGGCCCGGTTCGACCGGATCTGCGGCTTTACGGTTTGTGCCGAGGACATCGCCGACCCAGAGAACCGCATCGTGCTCTCTGACCGTTTGACCGACCGCGATGGGCTGCCGGCGGCGCGCATGGTCTATCGGGTGTCGGACAACTCCCGTCGCCTCTTGGACCACGGGTTGGATCGGGCCGGCGAAGCGCTGCTCGCGGCGGGTGCCAAGCACCTGCATCGCACGCCGCTCCGCGATCAGGCCGGATTTCACTTGATGGGCACGGCCCGGATGGGCCGCGATCCAGCACGCTCAGTCACCGATCCGCTTGGCCGATGTCACGAGGTGCCGAACCTGATCATCGCTGATTCCAGCACCTTCGTCACCGCCTCGTGCCTGAACCCCACGGCAACCGCCCAGGCGCTTGCCCTGCGTGCCGCAGATGGCATCCTCGGTCGCATGGATGAATGTTGCATTGCAGCTAGACACTGATACGGTATACCGCGAATAGGGGGACAGAATTTGAGACTCGACGGGATCGTGGCGGTGATCACCGGAGGCGCGGGCGGCATGGGGCGGTCGACCGCGCTGTTGTTCGCCCGTGAAGGCGCGCGGGTGGTCACGGGCGACGTCGATGAGGCGGCGGGCGCCAGCTTGGCCGAAGAGGCCGCCGGTCTGCCCGGCGAGATCCGGTATCGACCTTGCGATGTCTCGCGCGAAGCCGATATCGCGGCCCTGGTGGCGGAGGCGGAGGAGCACTACGGCCGCCTCGACACGATCTTCAACAATGCTGGGATCGAGCAGCCCGTCACGCCCACGCCCGAGGTCGGCGAAGGGCTGTTTCGCAAGGTGATCGACACCAATCTGCTCGGCACGTTTTTTGGCATCAAGCATGCGCTGCCGGCGCTGGAACGGGCGGGCGGCGGGACCATCGTCAACAATTCCTCGGTCAGCGCCTTCGCCAATGTCGGCGGCAATATTGCCTATGCGGCGTCGAAGGGCGCGGTGATGTCGATGACGCGGGTCGTGGCGATCGAGTACGCCCGCCGGAACATCCGCTGCAACGCCATCAATCCCGGCGTGATCGACACGGGCATGAACCAGCGCAACAAGGCGCTGGCCGACGATCCGGACGCGGTGGAGCGGCGCTGGTCGGAGATCACCCCCATGGGCCGGATGGGCACCGGCGACGAAATCGCCGAGGCCGTGCTGTTCCTGGCATCGCCGGCCTCTTCGTTCATTACCGGCGTGGGGCTTTTGGTCGATGGCGGGCGGGTGGCTACGTGAGGCTCGCGGGCAAGTTCTGCGTCGTCACCGGCGCTGCGCGTGGGATCGGTCGTGCGGTCGCGGCAGCCTACGTTTCAGAAGGCGCGACCGTCTACGGGCTCGACCGGCTGGCCGATGAGTTGCCGCCCGCGACCGAGACGTTCCGACCCCAGGCGCTGGACCTGCGCGATGCACCAGCGGTCGCAAGCGCATTTTCCGAAATCGAGGCCGAAGCTGGCCGGATCGATGTGTTGGTGAACAATGCCGGCGTGATCTTCTTCACCCCGGTCGAGGCGACGACGGTGACGGCGTGGGACGATCTCATGGCCGTCAATCTACGCGCGCCGTTTCTATGCATCCGCGCCGTGGCACCGGGGATGAAGGCGCGGCGCGCCGGCAGCATCCTCAACGTGTCGTCCAACGCCGGCGTGCGCGGCGGCAACGACGAGGCCGCCTATTGCGCCTCGAAGTTCGGGGTCGAGGGCATGTCGCGCGCGCTTGCCATTGAATTCCAGCCCTACAATGTCGCCGTCAACACCATCACCCCGGGCCATCCGGTGCACACGTCGATGAGCGAGACGACCTATGGCCCGGAGGCCCGCGCGATCTGGAAAGATCCGGCCGCGCTGACCCCCGCCTTTGTCCATCTGGCGCAGCAGGACGCCGGGGGGCTGAACGATGCCCATGTCCGCGCTTGGGACCTTGTGCGGGAGCTGGCGGCATGAGGCATCTGATCGTGGCCGATCAAGTGTTCGACGGGCAGCGTGTCATCGAGGGCGGCGCCGTCCTGGTCGAAGGCGACCGGATAGCGGCGGTCGGTCGTCAGGCGGATCTGGGCCAGCCCGAGGGCGCGCGGATGCACAGCACGCCGACGCTGTTGCCCGGGCTGATCGACGCCCATGTGCATCTCGCGTTCAGCGGCGTGTCGGGTCGGGAGGCCATGATGGCCGAGGCCATGGACCAGTCTTATCCGGAAGTCGCGCTGCGCGCCGCCGAAAGGGCCCGTGACAGCCTATGCCATGGCATCACGGCGCTGCGCGACATGGCCGGGCCGGGCGGCGCCGTGATCGATCTGGCCCGGGCGGTGGATCAGGGTGATCTGGTCGGCCCCCGAATCCTCGCCTGCGGGCGGGGCCTGACGGTGACGGGCGGACATATGGACGCCGCGCTGCCCGACCACGTGTCCATGGAAGACGCCCGCGCC
>JBCBSH010000206.1:0-7520 GCA_039819285.1 Pseudomonadota bacterium | reverse complement strand
CGTCCGCACACCGATGCGCAGGAACTTGTGGGCGGACGTCCGTTCAAGACGACGCGCACATGATGGCGATGTCGGCATCGCTGCTGGGCCCGAACGACGTGGTGGCCGCGTTTTCGCATTCGGGCGAAACCGATGCCGTGATCGATGCGGTGAAGATCGCCCGTGGCGCCGGCGCCAAGATCGTGGTGATCACCAATCACGGCCGGTCGACGCTGGGCGCGCTTGGCGACATCACGCTGTGTTCCACGGCCCAAGGCTCGCCGCTGACCGGCGAGAACTCCGCGGCGCGGATCGCCCAGTTGAACATTCTGGACGTGATCTTCGTCGCCGTCGCGCAGCGCAACATGGCCGCCGCCGAGGCCAACCTGGAAAAGACCATCCGGTCCGTCGCCTCGAAGCGAAAGGCACGCGCCAATGACCTCACCCGCTCCGCTGATCGCCGTCGTCGGTAGCCTGCACTACGACATTTTGGTTGCTGGCGACGCGCGACCCCGCAAAGGCGAGACCCTGTTCGGCGAGAGCTGGGCCTGGAAATGCGGCGGCAAGGGCGGCAATCAGGCGCTCGAGGCGGCACGCCATGGCGGTCGCGTCGCCTTTATCGGCGCTGTCGGCCGGGACGGGTTTGGCGACGCCTTGTTGAACCGGCTGAGCGCCGCCGGCATCAGTACTGAAAGCGTACGAAGACTGGCCGATGTCGGTTCCGGGATGAGTGTGGCGCTGTTCGATCGGTCTGGTGACTACGGCGCGGTCATCGTGCCTGGTTCGAACTGGCAGATCGCGGCGGACGATCTAGCTGAAGACCAGCGGCTGCGTGGCTGCGACGCGCTGCTGTTGCAAAACGAGGTGCGTCCAGAGATCAATCTGGCCGCCGCAATGATTGCCAAGAAATCGGGTGCCCTTGTCATCCTGAACGCCGCGCCGGCCCGCGAGCTGCCCGACGATTTGGCCAGCCTGATCGACATTCTCGTCGTCAACGAGATCGAAGCGGAAGCGCTGTCCGACGATGGACCGGTCACGACGCTGGACGCGGCCGAAGCCGCCGCACGCACGCTTACGTCGCGGGTCGCAACGGTGATCATCACGCTGGGCGGCGAAGGCCTGGTTGCGTGCCGCCGTGGCGAGGCGCCGGTGCGCGTGTGCGGCCACCATGTCCCGGTCGCGAGTACGCACGGGGCGGGCGACACGCTGATCGGGGCCTTGGCGACGCGCCTGGTCGCGGGTGCGGACCTGGCGTCCGCCGCCCGCTACGCCAATGCGGCGGCCGCCCTGCTGGTTTCAACGCCCGAGGCCGATCGGGCCGGCCTTACGGCAGGTGACACGATGGATTTTCTGGAAACAGCCGGTCCGGCCTAAACCGGTATCAGCGGCATGCCTAAGAACCAGCCGATGCCGTCGGCGACAAAGATCAGGCCGAACGCGATCATCAGGAAGATGACGGCGCGGCGGCCCCAGCGGCTGAGAAAGCTTCTGGTGCGGTCGAGGATAGCCTCGCTGCGATCGCCCAAGGCGAGTCGCAAAACCACGATGCCGATCAGCGGCGCCACGAAGACGACGTTGTAGAGACCGATCAGCACGACCGACTGGGCGATCGACAGGTTGCTTCTGATGATGAGGTCGATCGCGGCCAGGTAAGGCACCGCACCCGGCAGGCCGACAATGGCCATGACAACGCCGGCGAAGAATGCCTGGAGGCCGGTCATCGACGATGGTGTGGGCTTTTCGCGTTCGGTACGGCGATGCAGCGCCATGCGAACGCCCAAGACTACGAGCACAATGCCGACAATGATCTCGAAGATCAGCTCTTCGGCGTTGGGATGCTGCCAGACACGAAGCACATAGGCGTCGATGGCGTCAAACGCCTGGCGCAAGCCGAACAGGATCAACAGGCCGACGATCACGTAGATCAAGAAGACGCCGAACAGCAGTGCCGCGCTACGGCCCACCGGGTTCGGCCCGCTGAGCAGTATGATCAGCGGCACGATGCAGATCGGAACGATGGACGTGCTGTCCAACAGGGCGATCGGCAGCAGGATCAAAAACACACTAAGCATGGTGCGCGCGCTCCGCGCCCTCGCCGACGGCCATCGATCTCATGGTCGCTTGGCGATGATGAAGCGCGTCACCTCGCCATCGACCGTCACAGACAGCAGCCTGTGACCCGTCGTCTCGCAGAAAGCCCCGAAATCCTTATGTGCGGCTGGGTCGGTGGTCAGCACCTCCAACTCCTCCCCCGCCTGCATATCGGTCAAGGCCTTGCGCGCCTTCAACACAGGCATGGGACAGATCAAGCCGGTCGCGTCCAGATGCCGGGTCATCGCGTCGATCCTTCGTTGCGGTTCGCAAGGCCCCTGACACCGGCAATGATAAGCAAACACCAGCCGATGATCATCAGCGTGCCGCCGATCGGCGCAACGGCCCCCAGCCAGCGCCGATCCGTCAGAGCCAACAAGTAGAGCGCGCCGCCAAAGATGAAGGCGCCGAAAAACAGAGCCAAGGCCGCCGCATTCACCAAACGCCCCGCGGGCGCCGGCAGGGCCGCCAGCCCAACTAAGGCGGCCGCATGGATCAACTGATACCGACTGGCGGTCTCGACCCAGCCAAGCGCGTCGACGGACAGCATATCGCCGAGACCATGCGCGCCGAACGCCCCAAAGGCGACCGCCAGCGCACCCAAGACGCCCGCCAGAACAAGAAACCGCCCCTGCACGTCAGACCGCCCTAGCCCAGCAGCAGGGCATCGTCGTCAAGTTGCTCGCCACGTACCTTGGTGAACAGCTCGACCAGGTGGGGCACGTCCAGGGCCTCTCGTTCCGCGCCGGAAACGTCGAACACGATCTTGCCTTCGTGCAGCATGACCGTGCGATCGCCGTAGTCGAGCGCCTGGCGCATGGAATGGGTCACCATCAGGGCGGTCAGGTTGAACGACTCGACAAAGCGGCGGGTCAGCTCCAGGACAAAGGCGGCGATGCGCGGGTCGAGCGCGGCCGTGTGCTCGTCAAGCAAAAGGATACGCATGTCGGCCAAGGTCGCCATCAGCAGGCTGACCGCCTGGCGCTGGCCGCCGGAAAGCTGGCCCATGCGGTCGCCCAGCCGGTCCTCGAGCCCGAGGCCCAGTTCCGCCAGCCGTTCCCGAAAACTGTCGCGGCGGACATGGGTCAAGGCCGCGCCGAGACCGCGCCGGCTGCCCCGTGCCGCCGCCAGGGCCATGTTTTCCTCGATCGACAGCCCTTCGCAAGTGCCCGCCATGGGGTCCTGGAAGACCCGCGCCACCATTCCGGCGCGGCGCGGTGCCGGCCAGGTTGATACATCGGTCTCGTCGATCACCACGCGCCCGCGTTCCAAGGGGGCATCGCCGGTCAGCACGTTCAGCAAGGTCGACTTGCCGGCGCCGTTGGAGCCGATGACGGCGACGAACTCGCCGGCCGGTATCGACAGGTCGATGCCGCGAATGGCCTTGGTTTCAAGCGGCGTGCCGCGCGCGAAGGTGACGTGAATGTCGCTGAGCGAGATCATGACTTGCCCCCCCGGATCAGCGATTTCAGCGGGTTGCGCACGCCCGGCAGGATCAGCGCCACAATCACCAGAACGGCGGTGACGAGCTGCAGGTCGGACGCCTCGAGGCCCAAGGCCGGTGTGTTGAGGGCCAAGGCAAGGGCGACCCGGTAGAGGATCGAGCCGACGACGCAGGCGGTCAGAATGATCAGCATCGCGCGGCTGCGGAACAGGGTCTCGCCCAGGATGACGGCGGCGAGGCCAACCACGATCGTACCAACACCGCTGGTCACATCGGCAAAGCCGTTGGTTTGGGCGAACATGGCGCCGGCCAGGGCGACCAGCGCATTCGACAGCGCCATGCCGGTGTAGATCTGGCCGCTGGTGGCGATGCCTTGGGCCCGGGCCATGCGCGGGTTTGCGCCCGTGGCGCGCATGGCCAGGCCAAAGTCGCTGACCAGAAAACGCCAAAGCAACAGGACCACGATGACCAGCAGTACGGCGAGAAAGATCGGCTTCACCTCCGCCTGCGCCAAGCCGAGATTGTAAAACGGCGTCAGCACGGTTTCCTGTTGCAGCAGCGCCACGTTGGGCCGACCCATGATGCGCAGGTTGATCGAATAGAGCGCGATCATGGTCAGGATGCTGGCCAGCAGGTGCAGAATGTTGAAGCGGACGTTCAGGAAGGCGGTGACCAGGCCGGCACAGGCACCGGCCACCATGGCGATCGCCGTCGCCAGCCACGGATTGACGCCGCTGACGATCAGGGTCGCCGTGACGGCAGCACCCAGCGGGAAGCTGCCGTCAACCGTCAGGTCCGGGAAGTTCAGGATCCGGAACGACAGAAAGACGCCGAGGGCAACGAGCGAGAAGACGAGCCCGATTTCAATCGCGCCGAGGAACGCGAACGTACTCATGGCGGCACCGTCCTCAAGCCTCTGGCCTCAAGCATCTGGGGGATGAGAGACCGCCGACGGGCATGCCGGCGGTCTCGTTGATCAAGCTCTCACACTATTCGACGATCGTCGTCGCGCGATCCATCACGGCCTGCGGGATCTCGATGCCCATGGCCTCAGCCGCCGCCGGGTTGACGAACAGGTCCGAACCCGACGCGATGGTGACCGGGATCGAGCCCGGATCCTCACCGTTCAAGATGCGCAGCACGATGTCACCCGTCTGCCGGCCGATTTGGTAATAGTCAAAGCCGATCGTGGCGACTGCGCCGCGCTCAACGCTGTCTGTATCGCCGGAGAACACCGGCAAATTGGCGTCCTGACCGACGGACAGCACGGCCTCCAATGCCGAAACGATCGTGTTGTCGGTCGGCACGTAAATTAGATCCGCTTCGCCGACCAAGCTTTGGGCCGCGCCCAGAACGTCGGCGGAACGCGGGGCCGCAGCCTCGACGACGTTGAAACCCCATTCAGGCGCCATCTCGCTCAACGTTGTCACCAGCGTGACGGCGTTGGCCTCGCCCGGATTGTACGGCACGCCGATCCGCGTGGCGTCGGGCATGAACTCGCGGATCAGGTCCAGATGGTCGGCCAGGGGCGACATGTCGGACAGCCCGGTAATGTTGCCGCCGGGCGCGTCCGGGTCGCTGATCAGTTGCGCGCCGACAGGATCGGTCACCGCCGTAAAGACGATGGGCAGATCCTGGGTCGCGGAGGCCATTGCCTGGGCAGAGGGGGTGGAAATCGGCACCAACACGTGGTGGCCCTGGCCGACGAATTGGCGCGCGATCTGCGCCGCCGTCGCCGGGTTGCCCTGCGCGCTTTGATAGATGAAGGTGAGGTTCTCGCCCTCGGTATAGCCATTCTCGGTCAGCACATCGAGAACGCCATCGCGGGCGGCGTCGAGGGCCGGATGCTCAACGATCGCCGTGACGGCGACAGATGCGTCGTCTTGCGCGAACGCGAGACCGGTCGACAGGTACATCCCCGCCACCGCACCGAGGACGGACATTCCGCGCGCCGCCTTGCTGATAAAAGCCATGAACTTCTCCCTAGTTTGAGGACCTTGTCATCGGTTTGTGGGGGATTAGGCGTCGCGCGGCCGTTATCGTCAAGCGATCCCGTCAGTCTAGCGTGAACTCGATACCCTGCGCCAAGGGTAACTCCGTTGAATAGTTCACCGTCTGTGTCTGGCGGCGCATATAGGCTTTCCAGGCATCGGAGCCGGATTCGCGGCCGCCCCCGGTTTCCTTCTCGCCGCCGAACGCGCCGCCGATTTCCGCGCCAGACGGGCCGATATTCACGTTGGCGATGCCGCAATCGCTGCCGACCGGCGACAGGAACATCTCTGCCTCGCGCACATCGCCGGTGAAGATGCATGAGCTGAGGCCCTGCGGGACGTCGTTGTGCAGCGCGATCGCCGCGTCCAAGTCGCTGTATTTCATGACGTAGAGGATGGGCGCGAAGGTCTCGTGACGAACGATGTCGGTCTGTGCCGGCATCTCGACGATGGCCGGGCGCACATAGACGCCGCCCTCCGGCACGCCATCGGTCACCCGATCGCCGCCATGGACCGTGCCGCCATCGGCCTTGGCCGCCGCCAGCGCGTTGGCCATCCCATCCGCCGCCGCCTCGTCGGTCAGCGGCCCGACCAGGGTGCCGGCCTCAAGCGGATTGCCGATGGGGATCTTCGCATAGGCGCCGATCAGCGACGGCAGCAGGCGGTCATAGATGCTGTCATGCACGATCAGCCGGCGCAGGCTGGTGCAGCGCTGGCCACAGGTGCCGACCGCGCTGAACAGGATCGCGCGCACGGCGAGTTCGAGATCGGCGCTTGGTGCTACGATCATGCCATTGTTGCCGCCCAGTTCCAGCAGCGACCGGCCCAGCCTGGCGGCGACGCGCGGACCCACCTCGCGGCCCATGCGGGTGGAACCGGTGGCGCTGATCAGCGGCACCTTCGGGCTGTCGACCAGCCGTTCGCCGATTTCGCGCGGGCCGATGACGACTTCCATCAGGCCCTCGGGCACCTCGCCGAACGCCTCCGCCGCGCGCCGGAACAGGGCCAGACAAGCGAGCGCGGTCAGCGGCGTCTTCTCCGACGGCTTCCAGATCACCGGGTCGCCGCAGACGAACGCCAGCGCGGCGTTCCACGACCAGACCGCGACCGGGAAGTTGAAGGCGCTGATGACGCCGACGGGTCCCAAAGGCTGCCAGGTCTCCGCCATGCGATGGCCGGGGCGTTCGGACGCGATGGTCAGGCCGTAGAGCTGACGCGACAGGCCGACGGCGAAGTCGCAGATGTCGATCATCTCCTGCACCTCGCCGAGGCCTTCTTGCAGGATTTTGCCCATCTCCAAGGTTACGAGCCGGCCGAGCAGGCCCTTATGCGCGCGCAGTTCCTCCCCGAACAGACGCACCAGCTCGCCACGGCGCGGCGCGGGGACCGTGCGCCAGGCCTTGAACGCGCTTTCCGCGCGATCGATCGCGGCGTCGACCTCCACCGGCTCGTGATCGGTCAAGGCCGCCAACTCGGCGCCGTCGATCGGCGAGCGCACGATGCGCGGTCCACCGGTGATCTGACGCTGGTCCACGCCCAGCGCGGACAGCAAATCCTGCAGTTCCATGTCGCTTACTCCGTGACGACGCCACGTCGTCCAACCGATGATCCAAGGCCGGCCATGGATAGCCCCGGCTCAGGCCCGCCGGCAAGGGAACAGTTAGCGGCCGTCGGTTTCGCCCTTGCCCCACAGCCAGGCGGCGCCGCGCACGCCGCTGCTGTCGCCATGCTTGGACTGGCGCACCGGGGTCGCCACCTCGCCGCCGAAGACCCACTGCGGCAGCAGCTTCGGCATGGCGTCGTACAAGCGTTCGATATTGGACATGCCGCCGCCAAGCACGACGACATCCGGGTCCAGCACATTGATCACGACCGCCAGACCGCGCGCCAGTCGGCTCTCATAGCGGTCGAGCGCGGCCAGGGCTTCCTTCTCGCCATCCATCGCGCGGACCATGATCGCGGAACCGGGGATGCGGTCGCCGACCACCTTGGCGTAGTCCTTCTCAAAGCCGGTG
>JBCBSH010000205.1:0-7538 GCA_039819285.1 Pseudomonadota bacterium | reverse complement strand
CTGTCGCGCTACGGTTCCGACGACACGATCGTCCAGCTTGACCGGCTGGGCGGTGCGGCCTGGCAGGCGCGAAAGTCCCGGGTCAAGAAGCGCCTGAAGGACATGGCGGATGCGCTGATGGGCGTCGCCGCCGCGCGCGAACTGCGCAAAGGCGAGGTTATCGAGCCGGGCGACGGCGCCTATGACGAGTTCGCCGCCCGCTTTCCCTATCCGGAGACCGACGATCAGCTCTCCGCGATCGCGGATGTCCTGCACGATCTGGGGTCGGGCCGGCCGATGGACCGGCTGATCTGCGGCGATGTCGGCTTTGGCAAGACGGAGGTCGCGCTGAGGGCCGCTTTCCTGGCCGCTATATCCGGCCGGCAAGTCGCCGTCGTCGTACCCACGACCCTGCTCGCGCGCCAGCACTATCAGAACTTCGTCGACCGGTTCGCCAACCTGCCGATCCGCGTCGGCCGCCTGTCCCGTCTCACGCCCGCTGCCGAACAGAAGGATGTGCGCGCGGGGCTGGCCGACGGCACGGTCGACATCGTCATCGGCACCCATGCGCTGTTGGGCAAGCAGATCCAGTTCAAGCAGCTCGGCCTGGTGATCATCGACGAGGAACAGCATTTCGGCGTCAAGCAAAAGGAAAAGCTGAAGCAACTGAAGGCCAATACCCATGTGCTGACCCTCACCGCGACGCCGATCCCGCGCACCTTGCAGATGGCACTGGCCGGCGTGCGCGAACTGTCGCTGATCAGCACGCCGCCGATCGATCGGCTGGCGGTCCGATCCTTCGTGCTGCCTTACGACCCGGTGGTCGTGCGTGAGGCCCTGTTGCGCGAGCATTTCCGCGGCGGCCAGACCTACTATGTCTGCCCCAGAATCCAGGACCTCGAAGGCGTGCGCGAGGCTCTGACGGAGCTGGTGCCGGAGATCCGTGTCGCCATGGCCCATGGCCGCATGGCGCCGTCCCAGCTGGAAGAGGTCATGACAGCCTTCTATGATGGCCAGTTCGATGTGCTGCTGTGCACCAGCATCGTCGAATCGGGCCTCGATGTGCCGTCGGCGAACACGATCGTCATCCACCGCGCCGACATGTTCGGCCTGGCCCAGCTTTACCAGCTTCGTGGCCGCATCGGTCGCTCGAAGGTGCGTGGTTACGCCTATCTGACCTATCGGCCGGACCGGCCACTCAGCGCAATCGCGCAGCAACGTCTGCATGTGATCGAAACCCTGGACACGCTGGGTGCGGGCTTCACCCTGGCCAGCCACGACATGGATATTCGCGGTGCGGGTAATCTGTTGGGCGAGGAACAGTCGGGCCACATCCGCGAGGTTGGCATCGAGCTGTATCAGCAGCTTTTGGAGGAGGCGGTGGCGACCGCCAGGGGCGATGTCGGCGACGCGGACGACGAATGGGCACCGCAGATCAATCTGGGCATCCCGGTGCTGATCCCCGAGGCCTATGTCCCGGACCTGCAAGTCCGGCTGGACCTGTACCGGCGGGTCGCGAAGCTGGTCGATCGCAGCGAGATCGACGCCTTCGCCGCCGAACTGATTGATCGGTTCGGTCCGCTGCCCGACGAGGTCGAAAACCTGCTGACCCTGGTCTCGCTCAAGCGCCTGTGCAAGCAGGCGGGCATCGACAAGCTGGACGCTGGGCCACGCGGCGCAATCATTGGTTTTCGCAACGACAATTTCGCCAATCCGGCGGAGCTTATCGGTTTGATCGCCCAACGGGTCGGCACCTTGAAGCTGCGGCCGGACCATCGGCTGGTGCTGGTGCAGGGCTGGGATAAGGTCGACCGCCGCGTGGACGGCGTCCGGCGGTTCGTCACCGAACTGGCGGATCTGGCGGCCGCCGCTTAAGCCGTCGCCTTGTCCGGGTCCATCGCCAGGTCGAAGACCGGCAAGAACGCGCTCGGTTCCTGGGCGCCGGAAACGGCGAAGCGCCGGTCGACCACGAAACAGGGCACGCCCTGAATGCCCATCTGGCGGGCCGCATGATCGACCGCCAGCACGGCGTTTCGATCCTCATCGCTTTCCAGATACTGCACGATCAGCTTACGCGTCTCGCCGCACTCCGACGCCCGATCGGCCAGCACGTCGTGGCGCCCGATGTCCGCGCCTTCCTGAAAGTAGGCGCTGAAGATTCTGTCCACCAGCGCCGGCGTGTCGGCCCCGGTACGCTGGAACAGCCGCACCAGGCGATGGCCGTCCAGCGTGTTGGGGGTCCGCGCGATCCTGTCGATGTCGAGTTCGATGCCGTCCTTGGCGGCGGTTTCGCGGATCATGGAATAGACCTGCCCGGCATGTTCGGGCCCGCCGAATTTGGCGTCCAGATAGGCCTTTCGCGGCATGCCGTTTGCCGGCATGTCCGGGTTCAGCTGAAATGGCTGCCAGCTAAGCTCCGCCGGCCTTTCCGGGCGCAGGGCAAGCGCCGCTTCCAGACGATGCTTGCCGATGAAGCACCACGGGCAGATCAGGTCGAAAAAGATATCGATACGCATCGTTGCTGGGTCGCCCAACGGTTGGGATCAACAATGGGCATGAACGGCCCGCCGGGCAAGCAGATCGGTCTGCTAGCGGGTGCCGCAGGCGGCCAAGGCTGCGTTCGTGGCCAAGGTGAAACCAAGAAGGGAGACTTCGATCTCGTCGCCCGCGCCGCCAAGCCGCACGACCATGACCAGGCCCTCGCGCATGAGCGTGAACAGGCGCTCGTCATCGTCGGGTTCGGAATAGGCATAGCCATCCGCGGCCTGGGACAGGGAAAAGCTGGCTTCCCCGTCGACGGTTGCGCGCGCGCCGTCGCTGGACGACAGCAGTCGCGGGTCGATCGCCAGATAGCCGACGGGCTGGCTGTCCGCGCGCGCGGTGTTGTAGGCCCAGAGGATGTCGCCGTACCTGATTTCAGGATGCAGCGCCCGCGCCGCGCAGATCTGGCCATCAGGCGTTTGCGCCGTGCGTACGTCCCAGGATCCGAACGTGCCGACAAACTCGACGCCGTCCTGTGCCCGTGCGCCGCCGACGCAAAACCAGGCGGTCACCAGTATTGCCAACGTGACACGGCGCGTCATTGGCCGCCGTTCCCCCTCCGCCCCTCAAGCCTGTCTCCAAATCCAATGAAGAATCAGAGACATAGCACAGGCTAGGTTTGCCCCGCTCTTTCGCGCAGTGCAATAAAAAGTTCATCAAGGGGATGAAATCGCTGGGTTTTAGTTCTGGGCTTCAGCACAAAGCCGGTGCAGGCGGGTCTTGTACTTCTCGTACGCCTCGGCGCTTGGCCAGGCCACGACCTTACGCGGCAGCGGATCGGCGCGGATCTTCAAATCCCGGCGAATCTCGTCGTACCGGTAGCCGGCAACGCTGACGGCCTCGGTCGCGGCCGCGATGCGGTCCGCCCGCTTGATCAGGCGTTTCCAGCTTGCCGGCAACTCCGCCGGCAGGCCGACGCGCAGATGCACCGCCCGCCGGGTCCGCGCGGCGATCTCTTGATAGGCCGGCCCGAGATGTGGCTTCAGCGGGCTGATCGGATCGAAGGAAACGAACCCTTCCTCGGCGTCGTGGACCAGATGGGCCAGTTGCAGCCGCGCGGACAAGCCGTTCTTGGACAGCTTGCATCCGATGTCTGTCACCATCAGTGAGTGCTGGGCGACGGAATAGAGATGCTCGCCGCTGGTTTGGCCGCCCCAGCGCGCGACCCGCGACAGGGCGAAGGCAATGTCGTCCAGCTCAAAATCGATCGGCGACGGGTTCAGCAGATCGATCCGCCGCCCGGACAGCAGCCGCTGCCAGACATGCACATCTGCCGGAAACGGCAATTCGGGACGAGCCAAGGGGGTCGAACCGTTGGGTGATTGTCAGCGTTGCGCGAACAGCCGCGCGACGCTGATGTCAAATCCCCGGCCCGCCGCCTGCTCGATCATCTCTTCCAGCTCTGCCTCCGTGCCGGCGTTCGCTAGCGCCCAGAGTATGTAGGATCGCGATCCGCTGCGGCAAAACGCCACTCGAGGCGCCGGCGTCTCAGTTAACGCCGTGCGCATGTCCCCGACGTCCTGCGGTGACAGAGCCCGCATGCTGATGGGCACGAATCGGTAGTCCAGCCCATGCTGCTTGCACGCCGCCGCGATGCTGTCGGAGCTTGCCTGATGCTGTTCCTCACCGTCAGGCCGGTTGTTGATGATCGTGCGCACGCCGGCCCCGGCCGCGCCGGGTAATGCGTCTGGACCGATGGCGCCGCAGATCGCCGTTTCGTCGTCGAGCCAAAGCAGCTGCATGGGTCCGGTTCCTCCAGCGCTAGAGCGCGTTCAGCGGGATCTTCAGATAGCGGACCCCATTATCCTCCGGCTCAGGCAAATCGCCAGCGCGAATGTTCACCTGGATCGACGGCAGAATCAGGCGCGGCATGGACAGAACCGCGTCACGTTTCGTGCGCATGGCGACGAAATCCTCTTCGCTCGCGCCATTGCCGACATGGATGTTCTTGGCGGACTGTTCCGCCACCGTGCTCTCCCACGCCGGTTCGCGCCCGCCAGGCATGTAGTCGTGGCAGGTGAAGAGCCGCGTTTCAGGCGGCAGTGACAGAATCCGGTGGATCGAGTGATAGAGATCGCGCGGGTCGCCGCCCGGAAAGTCGCAGCGCGCGGTCCCGAAATCGGGCTGAAACAGCGTGTCGCCGACAAAGGCGGCGTCGCTGATCACATAGGTCACGCAGGCCGGCGTGTGGCCAGGCGTCGCCATCACGAGGGCGTCGATGTTGCCTAGCTTGAACGTCTCGCCATCATCGAACAGATGGTCGAACTGGCGCCCGTCCGGCACAAAGTCCGATCCCAGCGCCAGGATCTGGCCAAACGCGTCCTGAACCTCCGTGATGTGGCGCCCGATCCCGATCCGGCCGCCCAGCCTTTCCTTGAGATAAGGCGCAGCGGACAGATGGTCGGCATGGGCGTGCGTTTCCAAGACCCATTCGACGGCCAGATTGCCGCCTTCGACGGCGTCGACCAGCACGTCGGCGGACCCGGTGGATATGCGCCCGGATGCCGGATCGTAGTCGAGCACGGGATCGATGATCGCCGCGCGTCGAGACGTTGCGTCATAAGCGACATGGCTGACCGTATTGGTCGCGCCGTCAAAGAAGGATCGCACCGCCAGGGCCGGCGCACCTGTTTCAGTCATCTCGCTTCCCCAATCTCCGCGTCATCGCCGAAAGATCATACGATACAGGAGTGTAAAATGCGCGGCCGACTTGTTCGGTCCGGCGCTTTGGACCCCGAGACCCAATGTCCCACACCAACACCATCGTAGATGCCGGCTTGACGGCGAGATTTTCTATCGCAGCGAGTGGTTTCCACCGGTGAAGGCGAGACTGTGCGTTTTGCAACAGATTTTCAGGCATCTAAACCACAAGAGTATTGGCGCCATGGCAGTAAGGTCCGATATTTCCCATAGTCGGGGACGGACATGACCATCGATCGAAAGGACATGCGCATGGTCCGGTCAAGTCTGTACACGGTGATGCTTGCGGCCGTGGCATCGGGGTTGCTGGCGCCTCTGCAGGCCGCCGAAATCGCGCTCTATGACGCGACCTATCGGGTCGTCACTGGCGATGGCGGCGGAGAGCCGGGTCGGTCGGGCGAGATCAGGCAGCGGCTCGGGCGCGAATGCCGCGACTGGGTGTACCGCCAGGATGCCGAGTTCGAACTCCCCGACAGTCAGGTCGTGGCGTGGGAGACCTCGACGCGCGAATCAATGGACGCGACGGAATACCAGTTCGACATGACGACGCGCAACGGCGGGTCCGTCGACCATGTTCAGGGTACCGCGGTCATGAATGCCTATAGTGGACGCGCGGTCTTCGCCGGGCCGGAGAGCACCGTGTTGCGGATAGAGCCAGAGACCCTGTTCCCGACGCAGTTCACCTCGGCCCTGATCGATCGTGCGGAGTCTGGTGACCGATACTTCTCAGTTCCAGTGTTCAGCGGTGTCGACGGCCAGCAGGTTGTTCAGGTCACCGCCGTTATCGGCGATCCGTTCGACGCCCCGCCGGCGGGCACGACCGCAAGCCTTCTTGGCCATCGTGGCTGGCCGGTTACGCTTGCCTATTTCAATGATGGCGGTGACGGCGATATGCGCTACCAGGTCCATGTCGACCTCTTGGAAAACGGCATCGCGCGATCGATGGAGTTCCAGGACGGTGATCTCAGCCTGTCGATCAGCATTTCGGCGATCGAGTTCGTGGCGCCTGCCGACTGCTAACGACACGGGCTGCCGACGGGTCCCGCACCGTTCTCATCAAAAAACCTCATTCCCGGCGTTGGTTCACAGCCGTCGGATGACTATTGTCACAGAAGTCGTCACATCAGGACCATCATGCTCGGACCATTCAGGTTCTCCGCCCTTGGCCTTCCGTTCGCTCTGATCGCCAGCCCAGGCCTTGGCTGGGAAGTCGTGCCGCATCATGCTGTCTACGAGCTTTCGCTTGAAAGCCGGCCCGGCGCCGGCAACATCAGCGGGCTGGGCGGCAACATGACCTTCACCTGGGACCAGGGTTGTGACGGCTGGGTGATCGAGCAGAGCTACGAGATCGATCTGCTCGACCAGGAAGGCGGCACGATCCGCATCGGCTCAGAGTTCATCGCGCTTGAGACTCTGGACGGTTCCGAACTGGACTTCGAGTCCCGCAATTCGCTCAACGGGCTGGTTGATGAGGAGTTCGCGGGTGAGGCCATTGTAGGCGAAGAGGGTGGTCGCGCCCGCTACCGCGTTCCGAGCGGACTGGAGATGGCATTGCCGGCGGGCACGCTGTTTCCGACCGCGCACAGCTTGGAACTGCTCGAACGCGCACACGCCGGCGAGCGGTTTTTCGTCGCGGAGGTTTTCGACGGAACCAGCGAGGGCGGCCTTTCGGAGGTTTCAAGCGTTATCGGCGGCAGCTTTGAGGCGCCGGGGCCGGAAGCCCGGGTGATCTCGCCCTTGCTGCTGCGCCCGGGCTGGTCGATCAACCTGGCCTATTTCGATTTCCACTCACAATCGCCGGAACCGAATGTCGAACTCAGCATCGAGGTGCTCGATAACGGCGTCGTCCGCCAGATGATCGTCGATTACGGCACTTTCGCGATGACCGCCACGCCGGTGTTTCTCGAGCCCATCGATCAGTCGAGCTGCTGACCACCGCCAGCGGCGGCCACGCCGGGCAGTTCAGCGCTGCGTTTCCGTCTTGAATCCACGGCCTTTCGCGATGGCCTGCGCGCCCAGTTTGGCGCGAACCGCATCGATGGCGCGTTCCACGTCCCGCCGGCGGGTGATTGTCGGGTCGACAAGGTCCGGCGGGTCGGCCTTCTCGTCGTCCGTGATCTCTGAAACCCCGATGCCGACCAGCCGAAAGCTCGGGCCCGTCGTTTCCGCCTTCAGCATCGGCAGGGCGATCCGATAGAGCGTTTCCGCCAACTGCGTCGGCGCGGGCAGCGTATGGCTGCGCGTCAGCAGCTTGAAACGCGCGGTCTTCAGCTTCAGCACGATGGTCTTGCCCGCCAGATGCTTGGCTTTCAGGCGTT
>JBCBSH010000204.1:0-7748 GCA_039819285.1 Pseudomonadota bacterium | reverse complement strand
GGTTGTCGTGATGGTCGGCGACGGCAGCTACCTGATGATGAACTCGGAAATCGCGACCTCGGTGATGCAGCCAAAGCCGCGATTGTCCAAAACCACGATCGTCAGCCGACAGCCCAGCATCACCGAGGTCGCGATTTCCGAGTTCATCATCAGGTAGCTGCCGTCGCCGACCATCACGACAACCTCATCGTCCGGCTTGGCCAGCTTCACCCCAACGCCGCCGGCGATCTCGTAGCCCATGCAGGAATAGGCGTACTCGACATGATAGTTGCCGGGCGCCGGCGTGCGCCAAAGCTTGTGCAGTTCGCCGGGCAGACCGCCGGCCGCGCAGACCATGGTCGTGTTGGCGTCGGCACCGCGGTTAACGGCGCCCAGAACTTGCGCGTCGGACGGCAGCGGCGCGTTGGTTGGCGCCGTCGCACGCTCGACGGCCTCGTTCCATTCGGCCATGGAGGACTTGGCATAATCTTGCCAGGCGCTTGGCACCCGCCAGCCCGACAGGTCGTCGGCGAGCGCGGTGAGCGCGCGGCGCGCGTCCGCGACCAGCGGCACCGCGCGGTGTTTAATCGCGTCATAAGGCGCCGTGTTTACCTGGATCAGGCGCATCGCGGGGTTGCGGAACAAGGTGCCAGACGCGCTGGTAAAGTCCTGCAGCCGCGTGCCGACCGCCAGCACCAGATCGGCATCGGCGGCCAGGCTGTTTGCCGCGCTGCTGCCGGTAACCCCGATGGAACCAACGGCTTGGATGTGATCCCACGCCAGCGCGCCCTTGCCCGCCTGGGTTTCCGCAACAGCGAGGCCATGAGCCTCCGCCAGATGCGCCAGCGCATCGCTGGCGCCGGAATAGAGGACACCGCCGCCTGCGATGACCAACGGCCGTTCAGATGCCCTGATCAGCGCGACAGCTTCAGCCAGCTCATCTTCGTCCGGGCCGGGCCTGCGTGCCCGGCGGACAACCGGCTCGAAAAAGCTCTCCGGATAGTCATAGGCCTCGGCCTGCACGTCCTGGCACATGGAGAGCGTCACCGGACCGCAATTGGTGGGATCGGTCAGGGTATCCAACGCGTGGGGAAGGCTGACCAGCAACTGTTCCGGCCGCGTGATCCGGTCCCAAAAGCGCGAGACCGGCCGGAAACAGTCATTGGCGGTCACCGTCGGATCGCCGAAATCTTCGATCTGCTGCAACACCGGATCGGGCCGGCGGTTGGCAAATACGTCGCCCGGCAACAGCAGGACGGGCAGCCGGTTGGCGTGGGCGAGGGCGGCGGCGGTGACCATATTGGTCGCGCCCGGCCCGATTGAACTGGTGCAGGCCATGAACTGCCGCCGGTACTTGGCCTTCGCAAAGGCAATTGCCGCCAGCGCCATGGCCTGTTCATTGTGGCTGCGGTAGGTCGGCAGAAGGTCACCGGCCTGGAACAAGGCCTCGCCCAGACCGGCCACGTTGCCATGGCCGAAAATCGCCCAGACACCGGGGATCAGCGGTACCTCTTGGCCATCGATCTCGGTTCGCTGTGCGATCAGATAGCGCACCAGCGCCTGGGCCATCGTCAAGCGGACGGTTGTCATGATCGGTTCCCTCGATAATGGCGGGCGGCGTCAGGCCGCCGCGGCTTGTGCCTTGTCCCAGCGGTTGATCAGGCGGCCGAACGAGGCCGCCATCCAGTCGACGGCCTCGTCATCGTCGATTCTGCCGGCGAACCATTCGTCCGCCGCCGCGCCGAAGATCGTCCTGCCCACCGCGAACCCCTTGCAGATGGGCTGCTTGACGGCCAGGTCAAAGGCCGCGAACAGGTCGGCCTCCGGCGCCTCCAGCCCCAGCAGCAAGACGCCCCGGCAATGCGGGTCGTGGCCGTCAATCGCGTCGGCGGTCAAGCGCCATTCGGATTGGCTGGTCGGCGGGGGCAGTTTCCACCAATCGGGATAGACGCCCAGGCGATAGAATCGGTCGATCACGCGGGGCATCGTGTGCATGTCCGTCGGCTGGCCCGATTTCGTCGCGATCACCTCCAGCAGCAGCTCGTGGTCAGTGTTGCGGCAGGCCTCATAGAGCGTCTTGACCTGGCTCTCCTGCTCCTCCCGCAAGGCCGGGTCGTCGTCGGGGTGATAGAAGACGAGACACTTGACCACATGGTCGACCGGCCATTCGCGCAACGTCGCGCCGACATCCAATCCGCCTTCAAAGCGCAACGGGATCGATCCCGGCCGCTCAATCGGGCGACCGACCCAAAGGCTGCCATCACTGGCGGCATCGAGAGCGGCGTGTCCCAACCTGCCGTCGCAGAGAACCCCGATCGAGTTGCCGCCTTGATCGAACCGACGGGCCGCCCGCAAGGCCAACTCCTTGAAGTCGCCGATACGCGCGGCGTCGGCCCCGTGGCGCAGCACCATCTCTTCAAACTGAGCACGGTGATCGAAGGCAAAGGCCAGTACCGACGGCCAGTCGCGCCGCCGCGTCGTCGACCAATGCAGGCGGTTCACGGCCTCGTCTTTGCGCAATGCGTGCTCGCCGCTGCCATGCTCCAGGAAATAGGCCAGCTCTTCCCAGGTCGGCACCGCCGGCGCACAGCCATGGCGCGAGACGGCAAAGGCGCCGCAGGCGTTGGCCAGCCGGCAACATTCCGCCAAGGGCAGGTCGCGCAGATAGCCCCGCAGAAACCCGCTCATGAAGGCATCACCCGCGCCCAGCACGTTGTAGACCTCAACCGGAAAGCCCGGCCCGGTTACGCCGTCGTCGATACTGTCGGGAATCGCGTCCGGAAAAGCGACGCAGCCCATCGGTCCGCGCTTGCAAACGATCAGGGCATCGGTCAATTCGCGGACGCGCCTTATGGCCGCCAGCGTATCGGTCGTGCCACCAGCGATGTGCAACTCCTCCTCGGTGCCGACGATCACGTCGCAGTCCGGCAGGATGGTTTGCAGCCGCTCGGTAACGGATCGGTCGGCCACGAACCGCTCCTCGCCCAACCCGTGGCCGGTCAGGCCCCACAGCACCGGGCGGTAATCGATATCGAAGACGACCTTGCCGCCGGCCTTTTGGCAGGCTGACATGGCTTTACGGCTCATGGCCTCCAGCGAGGGCGTGGAGACATGGGTGCCTGTCACAACCACTGCCTTTGCCCGCGCGATGAAGGCCGGGTCGATATGGTCTTCCGTCAGCGCGGCGTCGGCGCAGTTCTCGCGGTAGAAGATCAGCGGAAAGGTGTGCTGGTCGCGAATACCTAGGATGACCAGCGAGGTCAGCCGCGCCGGATCGACCAGGACCTGGCTGGTGTCGACGCCCTCGCGGCCCAACTGTTCGAGAATGAACCGGCCCATATGCTCGTCGCCGACACCGGTGATCAGCGCGGGTCTCAGGCCCAGCCGCGCGGTGCCGATCGAGATGTTGGTCGGGCAGCCGCCGACATACTTGGCGAAGCTGGCCATATCCTCCAGCCGGCCGCCGACCTGCTGACCGTAAAGGTCGACGGAAGACCGGCCGATGCAGACGACGTCCAGTGGGCCATCGTCGTCCGGCGCGCTGAGGGTTGGATCAGGAGCCATTGCCCTTCAGGTCCTTGGGCAACCAGATCTCGGCGTTCGGGTCCTGTGTCCAGGTATGCTCTTCGGTGAAATCGGGCACGGTGTAGGGGTTGTCGGGCAGGTGCCGGATCACCCAGCTATAATACATGCCGTATCCCGGTGCGGCGCATTGGGCGTGGTCGTTGCCGTCGAAGATCTTGACGGTGTCGTACTGTTTGACCTTTAGCACCTGGTCGCCCAACTCCGCATGGCCGTAGCCCTGAGGCTTGGTGAACCGATAGTGATAGATCTCCGGCTGCGGGTGATGGTGTGGTGGATAGCTGGACCAGCGCCCAGGCATGGTCACGACCTCGCCCAGGACGAGTTCTGCCGCGTCGTCGGAGGTAGAACCATCGAAGATCGTGCGCACGAACCGATAGCACGCGTCGCCCACCTGGCCCTTGCCTCGGTGTTCGTTGGGCACATCGTCAGGCGTGAAAACGCGCGGGGCGAACCGGCGCCGATTGGCGACGCTGTAGACGGTGAATTCGGCCGGCCCGTCGGCTTCGAAGCGCACCCGTTCGCCGGCGGCGACGTGAACGGCGCTTGAGGACTCGTCAAACAGCGAGGCCC
Source organism: Pseudomonadota bacterium (assembly GCA_039819285.1). Classification (GTDB taxonomy): domain Bacteria; phylum Pseudomonadota; class Alphaproteobacteria; order DSM-16000; family Inquilinaceae; genus JANQGH01. The sequence continues at coordinate 3,614 of JBCBSH010000204.1, read as the reverse complement.
GGCTCAGCCGCGTGGTTTCGTTGCCGACCGTCGCGATCACGCTGCCGTCCATCAACAGCCAGGCGGTTTCCTCCGCCGTCTCGATCTCGTAGGTTTCGCCGGCCTTCAGCTTCAGGACACCCATGGCGATGCCGGTGTTGTCCTCCGCCTCGTCGTACCGGGTTATGCTTGTCAAACCATCGCCGAACCCGGCCCTATGGTTCGTCAAATGCAGGGTCATGTGGCCTCCAATGGCAAGCGCCCCAATCGAGGGCACCGAGAGCGGACAAAGGGGGAGAATTCGCTTGCGGCAAATGAAACAAAAATTCTAACTAGGGCGCAAGACCGGAATGTGGGTTTTGCCGACAGAGAATTGCCGAGGGGGGCAAGGCATGGCCGACCTGGCTGGAAAAATCGTCATCGTCACGGGCGCCAGCCAGGGCATTGGCGAGGCCATCGCACGCAAATGCGCCGTCAGAAGGGGCCGCCGGCCTACTGCTGACGGCGCGCGACCGGCAGCGCGGCGACCGGGTGGCCGATGCGCTCAGCAATGGCTCCTGCCGCGCGGTGTTCCATCCCGCAGAACTGGCGGAACCGGACCAGTGCACGTCGATCGTGGCGGCCTGCATCGCCGAGTTCGGCCGCGTCGACGGGCTGGTCAACGCCGCCGGTTTGACGGATCGCGGCACGATCTTCGATACCTCGGTCGAACTCTGGGACCGGCTGTTTGCCGTTAACGCGCGGGCGCCGTTCCTGCTCATCCAAGCCGCGGCCGAGCAGATGAGGAAGCAGGGCAGCGGCGGATCGATCGTCAACATCCTGTCGATCAGCGGCCATGGCGGCCAGCCCTTCATCACCGGCTATTGCGCCTCGAAGGGCGCGCTCGCCATTCTGACGCGCAACACGGCCAACGGCCTGCGGTGGGACCGCATCCGGGTCAACGGCATCAATATCGGCTGGACGGACACGCCGCATGAACACCGGGTGCAGACCGGCGCCATGGGACAGCCGGAGGATTGGTTGGCGCAGGCAGAGGCCGAACAACCGTTCGGTCGCTTGCTGAAGCCCGCCGACGTGGCGGAGTTGACCGTGTTCTTGCTAAGTGATCGGTCCGGCATCATGACCGGCGCGATCATCGATCAAGACCAAAAAGTAATCGGTGCTTGGGACTAGGAGTTATCGCGGATGCTGACGCTTGCGCAATTCGGTGCCGGCCGGATCGGCCAGATCCATGCCAGGAACGTCGCCCAAAACGGCCGTTGCCGATTGAAGGCGATCGTCGACGTGAACGCCGATGCGGCGTCGGCCCTGGCCGGCGAAACCGGCGCCCAGGTCATGGCCGCGGACCAAGTGTTCGCCGATCCGGACATCGGTGCGGTCGTTGTCGCCAGCGCGACCCATACTCACGCGGTGCTGATTGAGCAGGCGGCCAAGGCCGGCAAGGCCATCTTCTGTGAAAAGCCCATTGATTTGGACAGCGATCGTGTCGCGGCCTGTCTAGCGGTGGTCGCGGAGGCCGGCGTGCCCTTGTTCGTCGCCTTTAACCGGCGGTTCGATCCGAACTTCCGCGTCCTGCACCAAAGGCTGGGTGATGGCATCATCGGCGATCTCGAGGCGGTGCTGATCACCAGCGTCGATCCCGCACCGCCGCCGATCGACTACATCAAGACCTCCGGCGGCCTTTTCCGCGACATGATGATCCATGACTTCGACATGGCGGTCTGGCTGCTGGGTGAGCGGCCTGTCGAGGTCTTTGCAGCCGGTTCCTGCAATGTCGATCCGGCGATCGAGGAGGCGGGGGACATCGACACAGCAACAGTGACCCTGCGTACCGGGTCCGGCCGCCTGGCGCAGATCTTCAACAGCCGGCGGTCCGGCTATGGGTATGACCAGCGGATCGAACTGCACGGGTCCGCCGGCATGCTGCAGGCCAGCAACTGGCTGGAACACAGCGTCACTGTCGCGACTGACCAGGGCGTGACCGGCGCCAAGCCGATGCATTTCTTCCTCGAACGCTACGCTCTCGCCTACAAGGCGGAACTGGACACCTTTATCGATGCGGTCGCGGACGGGACAGAGCCATCGCCGTCCGGCGAGGATGGCAAGGTCGCCCTTTTGCTGGCGGACGCCGCGGCCGAATCCCTGAACGCAAATCGGCCCGTCAATCCAGGGTTTTGATCGTCTCTCGCTTCTTCTTGCGCTGCTCAAGCCGTCCGCCCAGGCCGACAATCAGCGTAATCGCAAGACACATTGTGGCCGACAGCGAGCGAATCGATTCCAACTGTGCGTCTTGGACTTCAAGCGCCACGTCAGCGTAGCGCACCAGCGGGCTCAAGGGCTCGTCGGTTATGGCAACGACCCCAACGCCGCGCTCCACGGCCTGGCGCGCGACATCGACCGTATCGGGCGCGTATGGCTTGAAGCTGACGACCAAGGCGACGTCCCCGGCCTCCATAACGCCAGCTTGCTGATGCATCATGCCGCCCACGCCATCGATCAATTGGGCGTGCCTGCCAAGCAGGCTGAAGCCGTAATACATATAGGCGGCAACCGGGAAAGCGCGCCGCTGGGCCATGATGTGGATCACGCGACTGGAGGCCAGTAGGCTGACGGCCTGGTCCAAATCGTCATGGCTGGTTTCGGTGCGAAGATGGCGCAGGGCGTGAATGCCGGCCTCGGTGAAGTGATCGAGAATCGCTGCCGGGCTGCGGATCCGCCCACGATCAAGCTCCAACGCCCGTATGCGCTGCTCATAGCTGGGCAATTCGGCAATCAGGCGGGTTTGAAACACACGTTGCATGTCACTGAAACCGCTGAAGCCAAAGGACTTCGCGAACCTGATCAGCGTCGAGGGCTGGGTGCCGGCGCGCTCGGCAACCGTCGCCACCGTCTCAAGCGCCATGTCATTGGGATTGCCAAGGGCGAATTGGGCGACCTGTCGCAGGCGGTTGCTCAGACTTTCGTGCCGGGCCGAGATTGCGGCCCGCAGTTCCTCGTAGGTCTCTGGTGCCGCTAGGTCCGGCTCCTTCATCTCCCCGCCCCATTCGATTTTGGTCGAGTGTAGGGCAATGAAATGTACATTCCACCAAAAAAGCTCTTTACGCGGAAAATTGGAACGTGCAGTCTATTTTTGGCTCAACAATGATAACGGCGACCATACGCCGGATGCCCTGGGGAGGAAGGATCGTTGGCTCAGACCGCCTTTCAGCGGAAAGAATTCGGTTTCCTCCCTTGTGTTGCCGCAGTGTTGAGGCGTCGGTCTTCGGCGTGTCGCCGCTGCCTGGACCCATAAGAGGAGGAACCAATATGAAGAAGACAGTTTTGTTGGCCGCGACCGCCGTCGTCGCGACTGCCGCCGCGATGGCACCGGCAGTTGCCCAGGACGACATTCGGATCGTGGTGGTCAGCCACGGCGTGGCGTCCGACCCGTTCTGGTCGGTTGTCAAGAACGGCGTCGATGCCGCCGAAGCGGATATGGGCATCGAGGTCGAGTATCTGGCGCCCGAAACCTACGACATGGTCCGCATGTCGCAGCTGATCGAGTCGGCGGTTGCATCCGATCCGCACGGCATCGTCGTCTCCATTCCGGACCCCGACGCCTTGCGTGACGCCATCACCAATGCCGTCGAGTCCGG
>JBCBSH010000203.1:0-7754 GCA_039819285.1 Pseudomonadota bacterium | reverse complement strand
CCAGCGCGGCGAGCGCAAGCTGGGTGATGCCCTGATAGGACCCGCCGATCATGCCGATGCGTCCGTTGCTGAAGGGCTGGGCCGCCAGCCACTCGGTGATCTCATAGGCGTCGTGCGCCTCGATCGGCGCGAACAACCCGTGATATTCGCCGAACGATGCGGCGGTGCCGCGAATGGCGGCGGCGGCGATGACGTAGCCGTGGCGCACGAGATCCTCGACGCCCTGATCCTCAATCGCGGTCAGCACGCCGCCCGCGCCGCCCGGGCCGTTCAGATAGACCCGCTTATAGGGCGAGAAGGTCCACAGCACTGGCAGCGCATCGCTGGTCGCCTCGCAGTCGGTGGCCGGAACCATGACGTCAACGGCCAGCCTGACCCCGTCAGACATGGGCAGGTAGGACGAGGTGCGCACGTAGCTGTCGTAAATTGCCTCCGAATAGCCCGCATATTGTCCGAACTCGGAAATCCGTTCCGCATCGCTGTCCAGCTGAGAGGCCGCTGGCATCTGGTGGCAGGTCTCCGCCAATGCCGGCCCAGAGGCGAGCAACCCAAGTGCTACGGCGCAACCGCACAATAAGGCGCGTTTCATGTCGGATTTCCTCGTTAGGGGTGTTGCCGCATTGTGCCACGGATCGGCGTGGGCGCAAGTCAGACGAGGTAGCGAGGCGGTCCATCGGACGATCACAATAACGAGACTAGCAAGGTATGGTTGCCGAAGGATGACGGCTTAGCGGCTGCACAGCCCATTTCGCGGACCGGCGTTGGATGCGATATGCTTAACCCATGTTTAGAGCGCTCGCCGTCCTGCTGCTGACCACGACCCCCACCCTGGCTTGGGAGGCCAGTTCCGGCGCGATCTGCGAGCTGACCCATGAGGGCGAGCCGGCCCAGGTCCGCGTGACCTACGACCCGGCGATCCCGGAATACGCCATCGAGATCACGCCGGGCCGGCCTTGGGCGCCCAGCCCCGTGTTCAGCATGCATTTCGACGGGCCGCGCGACCTGACGATCTCCACCACGCGGCACGTCATCTCCGGCGGCGGCGCGACCTTGACCGTGCGCGACAGCGGCTTCGGCAACGTGTTGGACGGGCTTGAGTTCAACGACACGGCCATCGCGCTGCTCGGCGGGCAGGTGGTTGCCATCCCCCTCGACGACGCCGCCCCCGCGGTGCGCGAATTCCGGTCCTGTACCATGGGGCAGACCGTCTAGGGGCTCGTCACCCCTGGCCCATGCGGGCACGGATTTGTTCCGGCGTCAGTTTCTCGGTGATGGTGGTGACGATCCATAGATGGCCGAACGGGTCGCGAAACCTGCCCTCGCGGTGCCCGTAGAACTGGTCGGCGATGGGGATCACGTTTTCCGCGCCGGCCGCCAGCAGGCTGTCGCCCAACGCATCGACATCGTCGACCACGAGATTGAGCATTACTGGCGAGCCGCCGAGCGTGGTCGGCGCGACATTGTGCCATTCCGGCCGTTCCTCCGTCAGCGCGATGACGGCCTGGCCGATGGTCAAGGCCGCATGGATGACTTGGCCGGTGTCGTCAACATAACGCTCGCTCAGTTCGGCGCCGAGGGCGGTACCGTAGAACTCGATGGCGCGGTCGGCATCGGCGACGATCAGGCGGGGGGTGAGGGATGTCATGGCTGGGACCTGTTGGCTGTGTCTGGCGGACCAGTGTGTGCCTGAAGCCTGCGGCCAAACGGGTCGCCGGGTCTTGAACGAATTGCTCAGGCCGACAGGTGGTTGGGCGCGTCGGTGGATCGGGGCCGGTAGCCAGCGGGTGTGATGCCGCCATAGCGCCGAAAGGCGCGGGTCAGATGGGCCTGGTCGGCATAGCCGCAGGCGGCCGCCACGTCGGCGAGCGGGCCGGCGCCCTCGGCCAGACAACGCACCGCGCGTTGAAACCGGGCGATGCCGGCCCAGCGCTTGGGCGACAGGCCGACCTCGTTTGTGAACAGCCGGCCGAAGGTGGCGCGCGCCATACCGCTGGCCTCGATGGCGGCGGCGACCGGCTGCCCGTGGGCGAGCCCCCGGACCGACTGACGGATGGCCCCGTTCGGCGACGCGGTCTCGACAAGCCGCCGGCTCAAGAACCTCTCCAACGTGCCGACGATTTCGACCGGGCCGTTGGCGTCCATCAGGGCATGCCAAAGCCGCCCTGCATCCGCGCCCCACAGCGCCTCCAGGTCGACCGTCTCGTCGGTCAGGTTGGCGCACGAGCCACCAATCCATGGCGCGGCGCCGCCTACCCGAAACGCGGCGCCGACAGCCCGGTGCATGGCCGACGTCTCGATCAGGGAGGCCGAGGTCTGCGGACCGACGATCAGGGCGCTTGTCGCTGTCGGCGTAGGCTCGTTCAGATCGACGACGATCTGCGCGGCGCCCGTCGGCAACACGCGCTCCGTCCCATGGGCCAAGGCCTGCTCGCAGTACCAAAAACAGCGAACGAAGCCCGACAGACGGGGGTCGAAGGGCGGGCGAGAGAATAGGGTCATGGCGCGACCGACATCATCCGATGAGCATGCACTGCGTCGACGCACGGGGCAACGTTGCATGCCGTCGTCCCTATGACCAGCAGGCGGGTGGTAGACCCAATACGGCGGTTGCGGAGGTCGTTCCGGTTTGGGCGGCCGACCGTTTCCGGTCGTGCTACCGTTCATTTTCTCTGAGAGGACCGTTAGCGGGATCAAGGGGGGCGGCGCTGTCATGAGCCAAAGGAAACAGATCGATGGATCGGGCGCGCAGGCCACGGCCGGCATGGGCGGCGAGGGCTATTACGACCACCATTCCGAAGGGCAGCGTGAAGGGATCAGGCAGCAGGAGGCACGGCTGCGCGACGTGGTGGCCCGTCTGGACCTCACCGGGCTGGAGCTGCGCATCCTGGACTATGGCTGCGGGCCGGGGCGGACCTCCATGGTGGCCTTTCACACCGTGCTGAACGCGTTGCGCGAACGGGACGCCGGCGTGCCGGCCGACCAGTCAATCGTGACTGTGCACAACGACCTGATCGGCAATGACTGGAACGGGTTGTTCGCCAACATCGCCGGTCCTGGCGGCTATCTGAACGACATGCCCAACCTTAGGGTGGAGGCCACGGCCGGCAGCTTCTTTGGGACCGTCGCCGGCGCCGGCAGCGTCGATTTGGGCCTGTCCTTCGGCGCTTCCCATTGGCTGTCCGGTCAGGTTCGGATCGCCTCGCCCGGCAGCCTTTTCTTCTGCGACCTGCCGGAACCGGCACGTGGTGAGGTCGCCGCGATGGCTGACCGCGATTGGACGACATTCCTCCGCCGGCGCGCCGACGAACTGAGGCCGGGCGGTTGGCTGGTGGTCGATGGGCTGGGCGCGGTGCCGGACGCGGACGACCCCAGCGGTGTGTGCGCCGGCGGGCGGAAGCTCTATCGCGCGCTTTGGCGGGTCGCTTCCGGGCTCGCCGACGAGGGGCGCATCGACGCCGGCCTGCTGAACGACTTCGTCTTTCCCGTCTATTTCCGCCAGTCGGACGAGGCGCGCCGCCCGTTGGAGGGGGAGGCGGACTTGCGGCAGGCATTTGAGATCGTTGAGGTGAGCAATGATCTGTTGCCAATGCCGACTGAGGAGGCGCTGGCCAGGACCGGGGACGTGAAGGCCTATGCCGACGCCTACGCCGGTTTCGTGCGCGCGTTCGCCGAGTCCACCCTGGTCCAAGGGCTGTTCGAGGGTTCGACCGCCAGCGCCGAAGACGCCGCCCGCCTTGCCGACGATTTCTTCGGCCGGCTGCACGCCCTGTTCACCGCCGAGCCCCACGCCCACGGGTTTGAACATCAGATTGTCACACTGGTGCTGCGCCGGCGGTGATCGAGCCGGCGGGCATCACGGGCGCTTGCTTGCCAAGCGACTAAGGGGTCGTCTCGATATCGAACGCGGGATGGAACCGGACCTCGCCCCTTGGCGGCGGCGGCCGGAATGAGAGGCATTGAAAGTAGCGTGACGGGGCGCCGGCGTAGGTGAGGGCTGGGTCTGCCGCAAAACCAAAGCGCGCATAGTAAGCAGGGTCGCCAAGGACCACGCAGCCGGCGGCATCGAGGTGCCGCAACTGGCTGAGACCTTCGCGGATCAAGGCTTGGCCGATGCCGGCACGCTGGCGATCGGGCCAGACCGATACGGGCCCCAGGCCATACCAGCGGACGTTTTCACCGGCGATCGTCACCGGAGAAAAGGCGACATGACCGACGATCTGGCTGGCGTCGGTGGCGACCAGAGACACCGTCAGGGCATCGGCAGTACGCAATCCGTCAATGATGGCCGCCTCTGACCCGCTGGCGTACGGCATGGGCGCGAACGCCGTCCTGGTCAGGTCGCGGATCTGTCCGTGGTCAGCCTCCGCCTCGGCCCGGATGATCATGGGGCGACAGTCTCGGCCGCGCGTGCGGTGTGGCCGCGGCCGCTATCGTGCCCCATCACCGCGCCTCCAGATGGCCGGCGACTATCGCCGACATGGCGTCGTAAAGCGATCGGTCGGCGATCTCGCAAAAGGCGCCCAGACCCATGCTGCGGTTGAACAGGTCGTCAAACATGGCGCGCGCGTCCGCCTCGTCCATGCTGCCGACGATGAAGCCGGTGAAGATGGCGGCGATGATGGTGTTGCGGCCGGCCATGTCTTCCTCCGTCGTGCCGATCAGATCTCGGCAGGGCATATCGAAGATCACATGGGCGAAGTCGGTGCTCTGGGCGTGTGCCGGCCCCGGGGAGGCGGCGGATGCGATAAGGCCAGCGCAGATCGTGCATAGGGCGAACCGGGCGCGATGTCGCCACGCGCTGCTTGCCATCACGAGCCCTCAAGATAGCGGTCGATGACGGCGTCCATGGTCTCGCGCAGGGTGGCGTCGCCGGCGGCGCATCCGGCGTCGAAATCGTCGGCCAGCGTATCGAAATCCGCCAGCATCTCGCGGGCCACCGGCTGCGGCACGCGTGCGGCGATGTAGCCGGCAAAGGCCATTACGGCGGTCTGGGCGAAACGCCTTGTTTCCCCCGGCGTCGCGCCGACCAGGGAGTGGCAGGGCATGTCGAAGAAGATCTCGCCAAGCTGGCTTTCCTGTGCACCCGCTGGTGGGCCGGCCGTGTGAATGGCGATAGCGGCCGCAAGAATGGCTAGGCCCCGCCTCATAGCCGGCCCGATTGGACGGGTGGCGCCTGGCGGCCGACAGCCCGTGTTGCCAGCGATGGCCGCCGCTCAATGCGCCCGGTCAACAGCCGGTATCCGCGCCTTGCCGCCACAGGTCGACGGCCCGATCGACAAGGGCCGTTATCTTGGCCGTGTCGATTGGGTTGGACTTCTTGAACCGGGCGCAACTCTTGCCGCAATCGATTCCCTTCAGCAGCGCGCCGTCGGTGTCGATTTTGGCGATGTCGCCGACATACAGGCTGACATAGCCCTTTTGGGCGTTCAGGTGGAACGCGACGCCGCGCTTGTCGCGGTAGCCTAGCATCTTGTGGCTGATGACTTCTTCGAGGGCTGGCGCGCGATCAAGAATGATGCCGCGCAGCGTTTGCAGCCTGTCACGCCGCCAGTCCGCGTCAAGGGCGTCGAGGTAGTCTTGGGGTGTTGCTACGTTGTACTGCATCGCCGGGTCTCGCCAAGCTTACGGTCGGTCTTTGAGGATATCATCTTCCGGTGGGTTCCGCGCGCGCAAGGGAGGACCGCCTGCGATCCTGCGAGGACCCGACGAGATCACCCCGCCCGCAGCGCCGCCAAGGCCGCGCCCAGATCCTTGCCGACCAGGCGGTTGATCTGGTCCTGGCTGAGGTCGGGCTTGATACGATAGGACTCCTGAAGCTGGCGCGCGGCCTCATCCTGGTTGCCGCCGGCGAGGTGGATGGCGGCCAGCACGACGCGCGGCAGGTAGATGCGGTCGTTGCTTTGACAGCCGTCCAACGCGGCAGCCTCGGCCCGTTCCGGATCGCCGGCCAGCAAATAGGCCAGTGCCAACAGTGCGTTCCAGATCGCCAACCGGCTATCCAGCGGGCTGACATCGACGCCGCGCTGGAGGTGACGCACCGCCTCGTCGTTCTGGCCGACGATCAGATAGGCCGAGCCCAACGCCGACCAGCCCTGGCCATTGTTGGGGTTAACCTCGATGGCCTTTTTCAGGACCGGGATGGCGCGCAGGGGCTGGCCGATATCGGCGAGCGAACAGCCGGCGACGCCCAGCACGTTGCTGTCCATATTGTCGAGGTCGAGCGCCCGGTCCGCGTGCCACTCGGCCTCTTCGACGACGTTCTTCGAACCCCAATCGATGCCGACGCGCTGGCCCAGCGCCATGGTCAGCGCCAGATGGGCGTGGGCCAGGGCCAGATCCGGCTCCAGCTCCAGGGCGCGGGCGAGCAGGCGCGTGGTCTCGGCGAACGAGGCGGCGTGCCAGCCCTGCAACGACAGGATGCCGACCGACTTGATCAGCAACTGCCGGCCGGTAAGCGCGCCGTCGGGGCCGCTCTGGTCGTTGTAGATCGCGCGCACAAGCTGCGGTTCCAGCCGGCCGAGGATCGCCCGCAGCAAGGCGGGCTGGGCGTCGCGGTCGCGCGGCACCTCGAACTGCTGGGCCCAGAGGTGGAAGCCGTGCCGCGTCTCGATCAGTTGGACGTTGGCCTGGATGGTATCGCCGATCGCCTGGACGCTGCCCTCAAGCAGATAGGCGACGCCGAGCTGGCGGCGGATCTCTGGGGCGGGTATCGGCTGGCTGGCCAGCCCGGCGGTTGCCGTGCGCGAGGCCAGGGCCAGCAGGGGAACGCGGGTTAGGACGGAGGTCAGGCTGGCGGCCAGACCGTCGGCGATCGCCGACAACTCCGCATCCCCGCCGCCGATTACCGCGAACGGCAGGATGGCGAGGGAAGGCGGCAGGTCGTCGGCGGCTGCATCGGCGCTTGCCTCGGCAGCGGTGGGCGGTGCTTCGCTGGGAATTGTGGCTGAACCGTCGACACAATCGACCTGGCCGGCGAACTGGAAGCCCCGGCCGCGCACGGTGCGGATGTAAGTCTGCCGTTCGCCGCTGTCGCCCAGCGCCTTTCGGGCCGCCTTCACGCAGCCGGCGATGGTGGCGTCCGACACGATGCGGCCGTGCCAGACCTGGTCGACGATTTCGTCGCGGCCCAGCACGCGGCCGGGGTTCTGCGACAGAAAGCACAACAGATCGAAGACCAGCGGTTCGACATGGGCGGGTTTGCCGCCGCGCCGCAGCTCAAACCGCTCGGTATCGAGCTCAAACTCGTCGAATTGGTACAGCATCAGGCTGGGTGCCCCTTCGAATGGTCAGGGTAGTGCAAGTGCGGTGGCTGATCCAGCCGGGTGGGGTCCGTTGGGTGGCGATCCCCAAGAAATCCCCCGGAAAAACCCAGACTGGCCTCAAGCAGTGGGGCAAGGCCGCGTCTACATACCCTGCCGTCACCGCGGTTCGAGCGCTGTGACAACCGACACCGACGGGCCGACAGGCCCAGAACCGCCGGATTGAGTGACCGGCGCTATAGACAAGGATAGAGACAATGACCGCAGCGATGACCGCCGCCCCGGATTATTCGGCGATTAAAGCCAAGCAGAACGCCGCCTGGGCGTCGGGCGACTACGCTAAAATCGGCGTGACCTTGCAAGTGGTGGGCGAGACCTTGGCCGAACGGCTGAACCTGGCGCCGGACGCCACCGTGCTGGACGTGGCCGCCGGCAACGGCAACGCCACGCTGGCCTTCGCCCGCCGCTGGGCCCGCGTGACCTCGACCGACTATG
>JBCBSH010000202.1:0-7780 GCA_039819285.1 Pseudomonadota bacterium | reverse complement strand
CGACAGACTGGCCGGCAAGACCTGTGTGGCGACGGCGGCGGGGCAGGGCATCGGACGGGCAACCGCGCTCGCCTTCGCCCGTGAAGGTGCGATCGTCTATGCCACCGACATTAACGCGGACGCGCTCGCCAGCCTGCGCGAGGAAGACAACAGCATTCTGACCGAAAAGCTGGATGTCTTGGATGCTGACGCCATCGCCGACTTCGCCGGTCGGCACAAGGGCGTGGACGTCCTGTTCAACTGCGCCGGCTTCGTCCATCACGGCACGATCCTGGACTGCGGGGAAAAGGACTGGGACTTCTCCTTCGATCTGAATGTGAAGTCCATGTACCGCATGATCCGCGCCTTCCTGCCCGACATGATCGCCAATGGCGGTGCCAGCATCGTCAACATGTCGTCGGCCGCATCCTCGGTGCAGGGTGCACCCAACCGGTTCGTCTATGGCGCCACCAAGGCCGCCGTGATCGGCCTGACGAAGGCGATCGCCGCCGACCATGTACGCCAGGGCATCCGCTGCAACGCCATCTGCCCCGGCACCATTCAGTCGCCCTCGCTGGACGAGCGCATCGCGGCGCAGGGCGGCGACCCGGTGGCCGTGCGTCAGGCCTTTGTCGACCGTCAGCCGCTGGGCCGCGTCGGCTCGGCGGACGAAGTCGCCAATCTGGCGCTCTATCTCGCGTCGGACGAATCCGCCTTCACCACGGGCACCTTCAACATCATCGATGGCGGCTGGAGCAACTAGCCGAGACACATACGGGACCGAGACGGGACAGAACCATGAAATTGCTGCGTTATGGCGACCGGGGCCAGGAAAAGCCGGGCATGTTGGATGGCGGCGGCGCTATCCGCGACTTGAGCGGGCAGATTGACGACCTTGCTGGCGACGTATTGACGCCGGCTGGCCTGAACAAGCTGCGCGCAATCGACCCGGCCAGCCTGCCGAAGGTCGAGGGCAGCCCACGCATCGGGCCGTGTGTCGCCCAGGTCGGCAAATTCATCTGTATCGGCCTCAACTACGCCGACCATGCAGCGGAATCTGGCCTGGACGTACCGCCGGAACCGGTCGTCTTCTTCAAGGCCACCAGCGCGATCCAAGGGCCGGACGACCCGATCGAGATACCGCGCGGGTCGGAGAAGACCGACTGGGAGGTCGAGCTGGGCGTGATCATCGGCAAGCCGGCGAAGTACGTGCCCGAGGCTGACGCCATGGACCATGTCGCCGGCTATTGTGTGGTCAACGATCTGTCGGAGCGGGACTTCCAAATCCACCGCGCCGGCCAATGGGTGAAGGGAAAGAGCGCGGACACGTTCGGGCCGATCGGGCCGTGGCTCGTCACCGCGGATGAGGTCGCCGACCCGCAGGACCTCGACATGTGGCTGGAGGTTGACGGCCACCGCTATCAGGACGGCAGCACAAAGACCATGGTCTACGGCGTCCGCCACCTGGTCAGCTATCTCAGCCAGTTCATGAGCCTGCAGCCCGGTGACGTGATCACCACCGGGACGCCGCCCGGCGTCGGCATGGGCCAGAAGCCGCCGACCTATCTGAGGCCGGGTCAGACCGTTCACCTCGGTATCGGCGGCCTGGGTGAACAGAAGGCGGTCACGTTCCAGGGTTAGAGCGATGACCGACCATTCCGAATCAAGATGCCCTAGTCCAAAAACTTGACCAATCGGTCAGGACACAACTACCGTTTCTTCCGGTTCAATCACAACAAGGCGGGTGCCTTCGGGCGCCCCACAGAACGGGGACTCGTGGCAATGAAGAAACTGATGATGTCGGCTGCCGTCTTGGCGCTTTCGGCGGGCATGGCGACGGCCCAGGACGAGGTCGTCGAAGTGGCGGCGATCTACACGGTGCCGGTGGAACAGCAATGGGTCAGCCGCATTCACCAGGCCCTGCAAACGGCCGAGGCGCGGGGCGAGATCACCTACACCTTCTCCGAAAACGTCGCCAACACCGACTATGAGCGGGTGATGCGCGAATATGCCGAGGGGGGCTCGGACCTGATCGTCGGTGAGGTCTTCGGGGTCGAGCGCGACGCGCGTGGCGTGGCCGAGGACTATCCCGAGGTCGCCTTCCTCATGGGCTCGTCCTTCGGCCCGAGTGGTGAGAATTTCGCCGTCTTCGACAATTGGATCCACGAGCCGTCCTATCTGACCGGCATGGTCGCAGGCGGCATGACCGAGACCAATCTGATCGGCATGGTCGGCGGCTTCCCGATCCCCGAGGTGAACCGGCTGATGCACGCCTTCATGGATGGCGCCCGCGACGTCAATCCGGATGTCGAGTTCCTGGTCACCTTCATCGGCAGCTGGTACGACCCGCCGCGCGCGCAGGAGGCGGCCTACGCCATGATCGATGCGGGCGCGGACATCATGTATGCCGAGCGCTTCGGCGTCAGCGACGCGGCGGAGGATCGCGGCATCTACGCCATCGGCAATGTCATCGACACGGCTGGCGATTATCCCGGCACGGTGATCGCCAGCGCGTTGTGGCACATGGAACCGACCATCGACCGGGCCATCGTCGCCGTCTCCGACGGCAATTTCGAGGCCGTTGACTACGGCGTCTATTCCTACATGACCCATGGTGGCGGTTCGCTGGCGCCGATGGATACCGAGGTCATTCCGGCGGAAATCCTCGAACTGGTCGATGCCAGGGAAGAGGAAATCATGACCGGCCTGTTCCGCGTCAACGTGAACGACAGCGAACCGACCTCAACCAACTGACTTGGCTTCGGCGGGCGCGGTTCGGCTGTCTGGATCGCGCCCGATGAGCCTCGCAGCATGAGTAAGGTCGCCGCCGCGCCGGTTCTGCGCCTGACCGGGATCACCAAGCGGTTCGGGCCGCTGGTGGCCAATGACCGGGTCGACCTCAGCCTCGGTCGCGGCGAGGTCTTGGCCTTGCTCGGTGAAAACGGCGCCGGCAAGAGCACCTTGATGAGCATCCTGTTCGGCCACTACACGGCAGACGAGGGCACGGTCGAGGTCGCCGACCAGGCGGGCAATCTGCGGGAACTGCGACACGGGTCGCCGGCTGCCGCGCTGGAGGCCGGGGTCGGCATGGTCCACCAGCATTTCACCCTCGCGGACAATCTGTCCGTGCTCGACAACATCACGCTTGGCACCGAAGGCCTGTGGCGCGCGTTCCAAGGGCGTGCGGCCGCCAGGCGCCGCTTGAAAACGCTGATGGACGACAGCGGCCTGAAGGTCCCGCTGGACCGGCCCGTCGGCACCCTGTCGGTTGGCGAGCAGCAGCGGACGGAGATCTTGAAGGCGCTCTACCGCGGTGTGCGCATCCTGGTGCTGGACGAGCCGACCGCCGTGCTGACGCCGCAGGAGGTCAGTCAGCTATTCGACACGCTGCGCCGGCTGACGCAGCAGGGGCTGTCGATCATCTTCATCTCGCACAAGCTGGACGAGGTCACCGCCATCAGCGACCGGGTGGCGATCCTGCGCGCCGGCAAGCTGGTGGGCGAGCGCGAAACGAAGGCGGTCGATCGCGGCGAGTTGGCGGAACTGATGGTCGGGCGCCCGGTGGAACTGCACGGGCGCGACCCCCAGCCGCGCGGGACAGAGGTCGCGCGGCTCGACAAGGTCTCGGTGCCTGGCCCGCGCGGCGGCATGGACCTGAAATCGGCTGACCTGACCCTGTTTGCGCGCGAGATCGTCGGCATCGCCGGCGTCAGCGGCAACGGCCAAGGCGGCTTGGCGGCGCTGCTCTCGGGTCTGGCGCACCCCAGCCATGGCACCTTTAGCCTGTTCGGCAGCGAAGTGACCCGTTTCGACGCCGGCACGTTCGTCGCCGGCGGCGTTGGCCGCATCCCGGAAGACCGCCATCGCGACGGCACGGTCGGCGATATGACCGTGTGGGAAAACGCCATCTTGGAGACCTATCGCGACGGTGCCAACCAGCGTGCGGGCTGGATGCGCATCGGCGTGGCGCGCGATCACGCCAAGGGCCTGATCGAAGCGTTCGATGTTCGCTGCCCCGGCCCGGACGCGCCGATCCGCCTGCTATCCGGCGGCAACATGCAGAAGCTGATCATCGGCCGGGTGCTGGAGAACAAGCCGCGCCTGATTGTCGCTAACCAGCCGACACGGGGCCTCGACATCGGCGCGGTGGCTTTCGTGCAAGACCGACTGTTGGAAGCCAAGCGCGACGGCGCTGCGATCCTGTTGATCAGCGAGGATCTGGACGAGCTGTTCCAGATCGCCGACCGGTTGGCCGTCATCCATGCCGGGCATCTGTCCGAGGCGCAGCCGGCCGAGGATGTGACCAAGCGCCAGGTCGGCCTGATGATGGCCGGGGAAGGGCAGGGCGCCCATGCGGCTTGAACCGCGCGAAAGCCCTGGCCTGGGCCTGCGCTTCGCCGCGCCGGCCTCGGCCATCGTAGTGGCCCTGCTGCTGGCCGCGATCCCACTGGCCTTTGCTGGCGCCCCGCTCGCAACCGCGTACTATGAGATGTTCCAAGGTGCGCTCGGCAGCGTTTTTGCGCTCACCGAGACGCTCACACGCGCCACGCCGCTGATCCTCACGGGCCTTGCCGTTACCGCCGCCTTCCGGGCCAAGCTGTGGAACATCGGCGCGGAGGGCCAGCTTTACGCTGGCGCGCTTGCCGCCGTCGTCATCGCCTCGCACGCCTGGTCGTCCTCAGCCTTCGTGATGATCCCGTCCATGATGGTCGCGGGTGCCGCGGCCGGCGCGGTCCTGCTGCTGATCCCGACCCTGCTGAAGACCAAGCTGGGTGTCGACGAGGTGGTCACGACCCTGCTGCTGAACTTCGTCATGCTGCTGTTCGTCAGCGTGATGGTGGAGGGGCCGCTGCAAGACCCGATGAGCATGGGCTGGCCCCAGTCAGAGCCGATCGTCGACGAGGCGGTCTTGCCCGAACTGGTGCCGCGTACGCGCCTGCATGCCGGCTTGATCATCGCCCTGGTCGCGGCGGTGCTGCTCAGCCTGTTGATCAACCGCACCCGCTGGGGGCTGGAGATGCGGGCCGTCGGCGCCAACGCCGACGCCGCCCGCTTTGCCGGCATGAAGATTGGCCGGGTGATGGTCTTCACCGCCATCATCTCCGGCGGCTTAGCCGGCCTCGCGGGGGTCAGCGAGGTCGCCGGCGTGCGCGGTTATGTGACCTTGGACCTGTCGCCGGGCTATGGCTATGCCGGCATCGTCGTCGCCATGCTGGCGCAGCTTAGCGCGCTTGGCGTCGTGGTCTCCGCCATCTTCATCGCGGCCGTCTTTGTCGGCGCGGACTCCATGGGGCGCGCCATGGGCGTCTCGTCCTATCTCGCCGACCTGATCGTCGCCCTGTCGCTGCTGACCATGCTGGTCGCCGGCCTGGTCGCCCGTTATCGGATCAGGTGGGCGTAATGGGCGACGTTGTAGACATCCTATTGGCGGTGTCCTTCTGGGTCGCCGCCGTGCGCATCGCCACGCCGCTGATCTTTGGCACCTTAGGCGAGCTGATCTGCGAGCGGGCAGGCGTGCTCAATCTCGGCATCGAGGGCATCTTCACCGTCGGCGCCATGTCCGGCTGGATGGCGGTCTATCAGGGCATGGGATTGTGGGGCGGCGTTCTGGTCGCGGTCGGCGTCGGCATGGGTTTCGGCCTTATTCATGCCGGCTTCACCGTCGGCCTCGGTGTCTCTCAGCACGTCACCGGCATCGGCATCACGCTCCTGGCCTCCTCGGCCGCCTACTTCACCTACCGCACCGTTTTGCCGGACGTGACCAGCCCGCCCCGGATCGAGCCGTTTGAGCCGATTGCAATCCCGATCCTGTCCGACATTCCGTTGATCGGCCCGGCCCTGTTCCACCAGACGGCGTTGACCTATCTTGCCTTCGTCTCGGTCATCGTCACCGCCTGGGTGCTTTACCGCACGCCCTTGGGCTTGGCCGTGCGTGCGGTCGGCGAGAACCCGGCGGCGGCCGAGGCGCAGGGCATCAGCGTCGTCGCGGTCCGTACCGGCGCCGTCGCCGTCGGCAGCGGCTTCATGGCGCTGGGCGGCGCGTTTCTCACCATGTCCGCCTTTGACGCCTTCTTCTTCGAGATGGTCGGCGGGCGCGGCTGGATCTGCATCGCGCTGGTCGTCTTCGCCACCTGGCAGCCGGGCAAAGCGTTGCTCGGCGCCTTCCTGTTCGGGGCCTTCGATGCCTTCCAGGTCCGCCTTCAGCAGTCTATCGGCGCGAATATCCCCTATCAGGTCTTCTTGATGCTGCCCTACCTGTTAAGCATTCTGGCCCTGATCCTGGTCTCGCGCCGCGCCGCCTATCCGCGCGCGCTGATGGTGCCTTATCGCAAGGGGGAACGGTGATGGCTTTCGATCTGATCATCCGCAATGCCACGCTGCCCGACGGCACCACGGGCCAGGATATCGGCATCACGGATGGGTTGATTGCAGCCATCGAACCGGTGCTTGAGGGCGAGGCGGCCCAAGAGATCGACGGCACCGGCCTGCTGGCCAGCCCGCCCTTCATCGACGCCCATTTCCATATGGACGCGACGCTCAGCCTCGGGCTGCCGCGGCTGAACCGGTCCGGCACCCTGCTGGAAGGCATCGCGCTGTGGGGCGAACTAAAGCCACAGCTCACGCAAGAGGCCGTGATCGAACGGGCGCTTGCCTATTGCGACATGGCCGTCGCACAGGGCATGGGCGCTGTGCGCACCCATGTCGATGTCTGCGATGACCGGCTGCTGGCCGTGGAGGCCCTGCTGGAGGTCAAGCGCCGGGTCGCGCCGTACCTGACACTCCAACTCGTTGCCTTCCCGCAGGACGGCCTTTATCGCAGCCCCAACGCGGAGGCCAATCTAATCCGTGCGTTGGACATGGGCGTCGATGTGGTCGGCGGCATCCCGCATTTCGAGCGCACCATGGCGGACGGCGCGCGGTCCGTCACCCGCCTCACCGAAATCGCGGCGGAGCGCGGGCTGCTGGTCGACATGCATTGCGACGAGACCGACGACCCGATGTCGCGCCATATTGAGACGCTGACCGCCGAATGCCAGCGGCTGGGCATGGCGGGCCGCGTCACCGGCTCGCACCTCACCTCCATGCACAGCATGGACAATTATTACGCGACCAAGCTCATTCCGCTGATGGCGGAGGCCGGCGTGGGCGTGATCGCCAATCCGCTCATCAATCTGATGATCCAGGGCCGGCAGGACAGCTACCCCAAGCGACGCGGCCTCACGCGGATTCCTGAGCTGATGGCGGCCGGCGTGGCGGTGGCATTCGGCCATGATTGCGTGATGGACCCGTGGTACCCGATGGGCTCCGCCGACATGTTGGAGGTCGCCTCCATGGCGCTGCACGTCGCCCAGATGACCAGCCTGGACGGTATGGCGGCCTGCTTCGAAGCGGTCACCGCCACGCCGGCGAAGATCCTTCACCTGGAGGGCTACGGCCTTGAAGTCGGCTGCCGGGCCGACCTGGTCCTGCTCGAAGCCAGCGACAAGATCGAGGCCATCCGCCTGCGCGCCGCCCGCCGACATGTCCTGCGCGGCGGTCGCGAAATCGCCTCAAGCCCCAGCCGCAGATCGACCCTGTCGATCGATGGTCGGCCAGATACCGTGGATTTCAGACGTCCACATACCTGACACTTGGCAGGTCGCTACTTCCAGATGTTGTACGTGTCCTGAAAGTATTTGATGCCTTCGATATTGGCTTCGTCCCTGTCCAGCCCGTGACTGACGGTCTGGCTGAGGGGGTTGGCGCCGGAGGCGGCGTGATGGCTTGGCCGGACGATGCCGCCGGGGACGTAAATCGGTAT
>JBCBSH010000201.1:0-7887 GCA_039819285.1 Pseudomonadota bacterium | reverse complement strand
GTACCATGAGGATGTGGCAGTTTGGAGGAGAGCGGAGATCCTTCGCGACTTGATCTTGGTAGGAAGGTGCTGAACTGAGGAGGAGTGTTGGAAATGAATGCACGCATTTTGCAACTCGCGCTGGTCGGCGGACTGGCGGCAAGTGGCTTGGCGGTGACGGCCAACGCCCAGCAAGGCGGCGATGTGGTCATCGCCCAGACACAGGCACCACCGTCTCTAGACGCGCACGTTACGTCCGCCCAGGCGGCGCGCAACGTGAACCTGCACATCTACGAGACGCTGTTCGCCCGCGACGAAAACGCCGTACCCGTACCCGACCTGGCGGAGAGCCTGGAGATCTCGGAGGATGGCCTGACCTATGTCTTCCAGCTTCGCGAAGGCGTCAATTTCCATGACGGCAGCGTCATGGACGCCGAGGACGTCGTCGCCTCGCTGGAGCGCTATCGCGAGATCGGCGCGTCGTCGACCCTTTTGAGCGCGATCGACTCAATCGAGGCAACGGGGGACCATGAGGTCACGGTGACCTTATCGGAGGTCCAGTCGACTTTCCTGGACAATCTGTCGTCGCCGCGCGCGCCCATCGCGATCTATACCGCCGAGCAGGCGGCGCTGGGCGCCAACGAAGTCGACTATATCGGCACCGGGCCGTTTCGCTTTGTCGAGTATCAGCCGGACAGCTTCGTCCGCCTCGAACGCTTTGACGATTATTCAGTAAACCCGAACTACTCCGAACGCGACGGTCTGGCCGGCGCCAAGGAGGTCGATATCGACAGTGTGACCTTCCTGTTCATGCCGGAGGCGGGCAGCCGCGTGGCGGCGCTGGAGTCAGGCGAGGCCCATGTGGTCGAGACGGTCGACGGGCCAAGCGCGGGCCGCCTGGCCGAGAACGACGATTACACCGTCCACAACGTGCTGCCCTTCGCCTTCCAAGTGATCAAGTTCAACCACGCCCAGGCCCCGACCAACGATCCGGAGTTTCGGCGCGCGGTCATGGCCGCGCTGGACATGGAAGAGATCATGGCGATCTCCCGGCCCGACATCTACCAGATCGACGGCGGCTGGCTGTTCCCGAACTCGCCCTTCTATAACGATGCGGCGTTGGATCAGTACAATGTGGCCGACCTGGACGCGGCCCGCGAGCATTTGGCGAATTCCAGCTATGACGGCGAGACCCTGACCTTCATCGTGGACAATGGCCGGCCTAACGTCGACACTGCCACGGTGGTCCAGCAGCGCTTGGCGCAGATCGGCGTCGATGTCGAGTTGAGCGTGGCCGACTGGCCAACGGTATCGCAGATCGGCTTCACGCCCGACGGCTGGCATTTCTGGGCCCACGGTTTCGGCATCGAGCCGTTCGAGGGTCCGGCCTCGGTGATCGCGCCATGGGTCGACGGCGTGTCGATGCAGGCCGACGATCCGGAGATCAACCGGCTCTATCAAGAGCTGACCACGGCAATGGATCCCGATGACAGAGCGGCGATCTTCGCTGACTTCCAGCAGCACATGTATGACAACGCCGTGGCCATCAAGGCCGGCAATTACGGCTTGTTCCAGGTCAGCGCGGACGAGCTGGAAAACTTCGTACCCTATCGCATTCCTCGGATGTGGGGCGTCCAGCTCAACCAGTAGGTTTGTGACGTTGGCGGCGGACGGGGCGATTGCCATGCGGTCCGCCGCTTCTTTTTCGGCTCTTAGGCGGGTGTCATGCTGAGTTTTGTCCTGCGCCGCCTGCTGTCGTCGATACCGGTCTTGATCCTGGTATCGCTCATGACCTTCGCGCTGATCTGGCTGGTGCCGGGCGACCCGGCATCGGTTTTTCTCGATGCCAGCGCGACCCCAGAACAGATCGAAAACCTGCGCCGCCAGTTGGGCCTGGACCAGCCGATCTGGGCCCAGATGTTGAGTTGGTACGAACGCGTGCTCAGCGGTGATCTGGGCCAGTCGATCCTGCTGCGGCGCAGCGTCGCCGACGCGATCCTGGAACGCTTGCCCATCACGCTGTCGCTGGCGGCTTTGGCGCTGTTCTTCGCCGTGCTGTTCGGCATCCTGTTGGGCTCGCTGGCGGCGGTCAACCACCAGCGCTGGGGTGACCAGTCGATTATGGCGCTCGCCCTCTTGGGCCTGTCGATACCGGATTTCTGGCTGGGCCTCGTGCTGATCGTAGTGTTTGCCGTACAGCTTGGCTGGCTGCCGTCAGGCGGTTATGTCCCGATCACCGAGGACTTCGTCGGCTGGGCCCGATCGATGGCCCTACCGGCCTTCACCTTGACCGTCACCCAGATCGGCTTCATCGCCCGCATGACGCGTTCGGCCATGCTCGACGTCTTGCGCCAGGACTATGTGCGCACGGCCGATGCCAAGGGGCTGAGCCATTCCTTCGTGGTTGTGCGCCACGCTCTGCCCAACGCCCTGGTACCCATCCTGACCGTGACCGGCGTGATCGCCGGCGGCCTCTTGGGCGGGGCGGTCGTCGTCGAGCAGGTCTTTTTCCTGCCCGGGCTGGGCCGACTGATCATCGGCGCGATTTTGAGCCGGGACTTCCCGGTCATCCAGGGCGGGCTGCTGATGCTCGCGGTCATCTACCTGGTGATCAACCTGATCGTCGATCTGCTGTATGCGCTGATCGACCCGCGGGTGCGGTATGGCTGACGGTCGATTGAACGCCGTCGAGGGGCTGGCCCCGCATGCCAGCCGCCTGCGAACCCTGCTCGTCCGGCTTGTCGCGAACCGGTCGATCGCGCTGGGCGGCGGGCTGGTGGCAATCATCACCTTGCTGGCCGTGTTCGCGCCACTCGTCGCACCTTACGATCCGCTGGAAAGCAATTTCCGCGCGCGCCTGTTGCCGCCCAGCGCACAGCACTGGTTCGGCACCGACCATTTCGGCCGCGACGTTCTCAGCCGGGTTATCTATGGCGGCCGCCTGTCGCTGGAAATCGGCTTTCTAGTGGTCCTGGCGACCGGCATTTTCGGAACGCTGATCGGCGGCTGTGCCGGCTATTTCCGGGCGCTGGACAATCCCGTGATGCGCCTGATGGACGCCTGGATGGCCTTTCCCGCCATCTTGCTGGCCATTGCCGTCAGCGCGACCCTCGGCGCCTCGGTTACCAACGTTGTGATTGCCCTGGCGCTGGCCACGACACCGCACACCGCGCGCATCGTGCGCGCGTCGGTGCTGGTCGTGCGCGAGATGGAATATGTCGAGGCCGCAAGGGCGCTGGGGGCCCGCGACATGCGCATCCTGTTCGTGCACGTGCTGCTGAACTCTATCGCGCCGCTGATCGTGCGCCTGACCTACGTCTTCGCGATCGCGATCCTGGCCGAGGCGGTGCTGTCCTATATCGGCGTCGGGCCACCGCCGCCGGCGCCCAGCTTCGGCAACATCATCGCCAACGGGCGCGACTTCATGGTCGAAGCACCCTGGGTCACCATCTTCCCCGGTGTCGCGATCTTTGTCGTGGTCCTGGGCCTGAACCTCCTGGGCGACGGGCTGCGCGATGTGCTCGACCCCCGCATGCGGGTGGAGCGATGACCGCCGCTCTAGCCTCCCAGACCCCGCCCTCGCTGACGGTCGAGGCGCTGTCGACGGCGACAGGGCCGGTGCGGCGCCGGCTGACCATCCTGGAGGATGTCAGCTTCACGGTGTCACCGGGCGAGGTGATCGGCATCGTCGGCGAGTCGGGATCGGGCAAGAGCATGCTGGCGCTGACCCTGATGAACCTGTTGCCGCGGTCGATCGTGCGGACCGCCGGCACGGTTCGGCTGGGCGACACCGTCCTGACCGACCTGTCCGGCAAGGCCTGGCGCGACCGGCGCGGGCGCGACATGGCGATGATCTTCCAGGAACCGATGACCTCTCTGAACCCGGTGATGCGCATCGGCCAGCAGATCGAGGAGGTTCTGGTCCGCCGTCGCCGCATGAGCGGGCGCGACGCAAACCGGGAGGCGGTTCGGCTGCTGGAGCGGGTGGAAATCTCATCCCCGGCCGAACGCCTGCGGGCCTATCCACACGAGCTGTCCGGCGGCATGCGGCAACGGGTCATGATCGCCATTGCGCTGGCGGCAAATGCCCGCATCCTGATTGCCGACGAGCCAACAACGGCGCTGGACGTAACAATCCAGGCGCAGATCCTCGACCTTCTGCGCCAGCTTCAGGCCGAGATGGGCATGGCGCTGATCTTGATCACCCACGATCTGGGCGTCGTGGCGGAAATGGCCCACCGGGTCATGGTGCTCTATGCCGGTCGTGTCGCCGAACTGGCGCCGGTGGACAGCATCTTCGACGATCCCAGGCACCCCTACACAAAGGCCCTGCTCGCCTCGATCCCGACGATCGACAGCCGGCGCGAGCGTCTGACCACGATCGACGGCAGCGTGCCGACCGTCGGCGCCATGCCGTCCGGCTGCCGGTTCGCGTCGCGCTGCCCGGTCGCCCGCGACGTGTGCAAAACCCTGGCGCCGCCGGTTATGCCCATCGCGGAGGATCATGGCGTCGCATGCCTTGAGCCGTTCGACTATGCGCCGCCGCCTGTCGGCCTGTCGGGGGCGGCCTGATGACGACCGCACCGCCGATCATCGAAGCCAAAGGGCTGGCCAAGCACTTCCCTTTGCGCGGTGGCGGCCCGCTCGGCTTAGGCACCAAGGGCACCGTTCGCGCCGTGGACAGCATCGATTTCTCCATCCGGCGCGGCAAGACCCTCGGCTTGGTCGGCGAGTCCGGCTGCGGCAAGTCGACCACCGGCCGCCTGCTGCTGCGGCTGATCGAGCCGACCGGAGGGGCGATCTTTCACGAGGGGACCGAGCTGACGGGCCTCGACGTCAAGGCGATGCGGGCGCGCCGCCGGCAGCTTCAGATCATCTTCCAGGACCCGTTCGGCTCGCTGAACCCGCGCCTGTCGGTCGGTTCGATTATCGGCGAGGCCTATCGCATCCACGATATCGGCGACCGGCGCGACCGGGCCCGGCGCGTGGCCGAAATGCTGGACCTGGTCAGCCTGCCGCGCGACGCGGTCAACCGGTTTCCCCATGAGTTTTCCGGCGGCCAGCGCCAGCGCATCGGCATTGCCCGATCATTGGCGCTGCACCCAAACTTCCTGGTCTGCGACGAGGTCGTGTCTGCGCTCGACGTCTCGGTACAGGCGCAGATCGTCAACCTGTTGCAGGACCTGCAGCGCGATCTCAGCCTGACCTATCTGTTCATCAGCCACAATCTGGCGGTCGTCCGACATATCTCGGACCGGATCGCGGTGATGTATCTCGGCCGTCTCGTCGAAATCGCCGAGTCCGACGCGCTGTTCGCCAATCCGGTCCATCCCTACACGCGGGCGCTGTTGTCCGCCGTGCCGGCGCCCCACCCGAGGGCGCCGAAGCGGCGCCATCAGTTGAAGGGCGACGTGCCCGACCCGCTGGGCATCCCCAAAGGCTGCCGGTTCGCGCCGCGTTGCGCCTATGCCGAAGACCGGTGCCGCACCATCGATCCGCTTTTGGCGCCCCTGCAAGACGGCCGCCTTGTTGCCTGCCATCTGGCCGCCGACGGATCCCTCCCCCGCGAGCCCCTGCCCGACAACCAGCCACACGAGGCCGTGTCACCATGACCAAGATCCTGATCGTCGAATGCAAGCAGGAGATCTCGTCCTTCAACCCGAAGCCGTCGCAATACGAGAACTTCGCGATCCAGCACGGCGACGCGCTTTTAGACCAGCGCGGCCTGAACACGGAGATCGGCGGCGCACTGACCGTCTTCGATGCGCGAGACGACATCGAGGTGGTGCCGGCGTTCGGTGCCAGGGCGGGCAGCGCCGGCCTCTTGTCCGCCGAGGGCTGGCAGCAATTGTCGGCGGAGTGCCTGGCCCATATCGCCGCCAATCTTGACGGCATCGACGCGGTCTATTTCTGCCTGCACGGGGCCATGGGTGCCTCCGGCGAACTGGACCCGGAAGGGTTCTTGCTGAGCGAGTTGCGACGGCGGGTCGGGCCTGACATGCCGATCGTCATCTCGCTTGACCTGCACGGCATCCTGACTGACCGCATGATCCGCCAAATCAACGGCCTTGCCATCTACCACACCTATCCGCACGTCGATTTCGCGGATACCGGCCAGCGCGCCGCGCGGCTTCTGCTGCGGATCTTCGACGAGGGGCTGAGGCCAGGCATCGTCCGGGTGCCGATCCCGGCGCTGGTGCGCGGCGACGAATGTATCACGAAGACCGGCTGCTACGGGGACTTGATCCGCGAGGCCCAGCTTCTCGAACGCAGCGGTAAGGCGCTTTCGGCCGGCATCATGATCGGCAATCCGTTCACCGATGTGCCGGAACTGTGCAGCCAGGTGCTGCTGACGTTCGACGGCTCGCCCGAGGCGCCGTCAGCAGAAGCCGAGGCCCTGGCGCAGCGGTTCTGGGACCAGCGCCATCGGCTGCAAGGCAAGTTCATCTCGCTGGCGATGGCGATCGAACAGGCGCGCTATATGGCCGGCCCCGTGGCCTTCACCGATGCGGCAGATGCCACCTCGTCCGGCGCGTCCGGCGACAGCAATCTGATCATCCGCGCGCTGATCGAGGCGGCGTTTCCCAAGCGCTGCCTGGCCCAAATCGTCGATGCGGGCGCTGCCGCCACAGCGCACGCGGCGGGCGTGGGCGCGACGATCCAGGTCGCGCTCGGCGGCGAGACGGACCCGGACCGGTTCCGGCCCCTGGCCGTCGAGGCTACCGTCACCGCGCTGACCAATGGCCAGGCGCGGTTGGAAACGATGGGCATGCCGCTGGATGCCGGGCCTACAGCGGTTCTCGCAATAGCCATCCCCAACGGCGGCCACCTTACGATCGTGGTTATGAGCCGGACGGTCAGCCTGTTCGATCGCGCGATGTATTTCGCAAGCGGGCTTAACCCGCAGGATTTCCACGTCACCGTGGTGAAATCCCCGCATACGGAATACCCGATGTACGACGCCTGGGTGGACCAGAACTTCAACATCGATATCCCCGGCGCCACATCGGCGAACCTGCCGACCCTGGGCCACACGATCTGCGCCCGGCCGATGTACCCGTTGGATGACGGCCTGAGCTTCACCCCCGAGGCGACGGTTTATCTCGAGGCTCAATAGTGGCTAGAACGGTGCTGCCATAGGGCTTGCACAAGAACGGACGAACCCAATGAACCAGATCGACCTTTCCGGGCGTGTCGCGATCATTACCGGTGGCGCGCAGGGCATCGGGCTCGCCATCGCAAAGCGCTTCGCGCGCTCCGGGGCAAAAATCGTGCTCTGGGACGTCGACGGCGACCTGCTCGAGCAATCGGCAGATGGCCTACGCACCGATGGAGCGGAAGTCGCAACCGCGATGGTCGACGTCACCGACGCTGGCGCGGTTGCGCGAGAGGCCGAGGCCGCATACTCGGCCCATGGCGCGATCGACATTCTGGTGACCAGCGCGGGCATCGCCGGGCCGACCGTGACCGTCGCTGACTATGATCTGGACGACTGGCGGCGGGTCATCGACATCGATCTGAACGGCGTCTTTTACTGCTGCCGGGCGGTCAGCCCGTTCATGGTCGCGCGCGACTACGGCCGCATCGTCAACATCGCCTCGATCGCCGGCAAAGAGGGCAACCCGAACGCCGCCGCCTATTCCGCGGCCAAGGCAGGGGTCATCGCCCTGACCAAGAGCCTGGGCAAGGAACTGGCCGGCGCCAACATCGCGGTCAATTGCGTCACGCCCGCCGCCGCCCGCACCCGTATCTTCGACCAGATGAGCCAGGAGCATATCGACTACATGCTGTCCCGCATCCCGCGCGGGCGGTTCTTGGAGGTAGACGAGGCCGCCGCCATGGTGGCCTGGCTGGCGTCTGCCGAGAACTCCTTCACGACCGGACAGGTCGAAGACCGCGCCGGTCGTG
>JBCBSH010000200.1:0-7901 GCA_039819285.1 Pseudomonadota bacterium | reverse complement strand
GGAAGGGTATTATGCCTAACAACATTGCCTACTACGTCGAGGGAGAGGAGAAATCTGCGAAGCTCCTAAAACTGGTTTTGAACATAAATGACACCGATCATGCCAATGATGCACTAAGTCGTTTCATCGAGATAGCTAGAACTCTCTTCAGAAAAGCGCTGAATCAAGAGATCACCGCTGATATTGCCAATAGTTTGGCGCTGAGGAAAGAACTGTCAATTGAGTATATCAATAAGTGTGTAACTATTGAGAAAGAAGAATGGCTAAACAGCCGAAGCAAAGGCTATACTCTAAAGTTCACTATCAAGAATTGTGACGCGCACAGCATTGGGACGTCTGCTTAGATCTGTGTCCGCCCCCTCAGGTCCGGAGGATCTGGGCTCGCCTTTTTGATTGTCATTGCACAGCCGTACCGAAGACCACCTTGCAACCACCCCCCCAAAACGTCAGATAATCCCCATCATCACAACGCCTCGGGCGGCTCCGCCCCTAGGCGCAAACCAAACGGCCCATAAACCAAACCGGGGGAACGGAACATGCCAGCTAAAGAGATCAGGTTTGCCGATGATGCGCGGGCGCGCATGTTGCAGGGGCTGGATGTCTTGGCCAATGCGGTGAAGGTCACGCTGGGGCCCAAGGGGCGCAACGTGGTCTTGGACAAGTCGTTCGGCGCGCCGCGCACCACCAAAGACGGGGTCGCGGTGGCCAAGGAGATCGAGCTGTCCGACAAGTTCGAGAATATGGGCGCCCAGATGATGCGAGAGGTGGCGTCGAAGACCAACGACATCGCCGGCGACGGCACCACCACGGCCACGGGCCTGGCCCAGTCGATCGTGCGCGAGGGCTATAAGGCCGACGCCGCCGGCATGAACCCGATGGATCTGAAGCGCGGCATCGATATGGGCGTCGACGCGGTGGTCGCGGCCTTGGGCAAGGCCTCGCGGCCGATCACCTCGAACGAGGAGATCGCCCAGGTCGGTACCATCTCCGCCAACGGCGCGGCGGACATCGGCACCATGATCGCCCAGGCCATGGAAAAGGTCGGCAATGAGGGCGTGATCACGGTGGAGGAGGCCAAGTCGCTCGACACCGAGCTGGAGGTGGTCGAGGGCATGCAGTTCGACCGCGGCTATCTCTCGCCGTACTTCATGACCGATGCGGAAAAGCAGAAGGCGGAGTTGGAGGACGCCGTCATCCTGCTGCACGAGAAGAAGCTGTCGAGCCTGAAGGATCTGGTGCCGCTGCTGGAGAGCGTGGTCCAGTCCGCCAAGCCGCTGTTGATCGTGGCGGAGGATATCGAGGGCGAGGCGCTGGCGACCCTGGTGGTCAACAAGCTGCGTGGTGGGCTGAAGATCGCGGCGGTGAAGGCGCCCGGCTTCGGCGACCGGCGCAAGGCGATGCTGGAGGACATGGCGATCCTGACCGGCGGCACGGTGGTGTCGGAGGATGTCGGCATCAAGCTGGAAAACGTCACCATGGACATGCTGGGCACGGCCAAGCGCGTGCTGATCACCAAGGAGGACACGACCCTGATCGAAGGCGGTGGGGAAAAGTCGGACATCGACGCCCGCTGTGCCCAGATCCGCGCCCAGGTCGAGGAGACGACGTCCGACTATGACCGGGAGAAGCTGCAGGAACGGCTGGCCAAGCTGGCCGGCGGCGTGGCGGTCATCCGTGTCGGCGGCGCCACCGAGGTTGAGGTGAAGGAAAAGAAGGACCGGGTCGAGGACGCCATGAACGCCACCCGCGCGGCGGTGGAGGAAGGCGTGCTGCCCGGCGGCGGCGTGGCCCTGCTCTATGCCTCCAAGGCGCTGGACGGGATCGAGGTCGCGAACGACGAGCAGGAGGTCGGCCTCGGCATCGTGCGCAAGGCGCTGGAATGGCCGGTGCGCCAGATCGCCGCCAATGCCGGCGTCGACGGCTCGGTGGTCGTCGGCAAGCTGCTGGAACAGTCGGACCCCAATTTCGGCTATGACGCGCAGGCCGGCAACTATGTCGACATGGTCAAGGCCGGCATCATCGACCCGACGAAGGTGGTGCGCGTGGCCCTGCAGGACGCCGCCTCCATCGCCGGTTTGCTTATCACCACCGAGGCCACGGTGGTCGAGGCGCCGGAGAAGAAGGAAGGCGAGGGCGCCGGCGATATGGACTACTAGCGTGCGCGGGGTGACGGACGGAAAGCGATCGGCCGCGCGCGCCCGTCGCCGGCTGGCCTGGGTCGGCGCAACGGCGGCTTTCGCCACGCTGGCGATCGCGCCCGGCCTTCAGGCCCAGGGCCTGCCGGACATGACCGGCAACTGGGCCTGCCCGCGCGACGAGGGCCTGATCCGCGGCGAGCCGATCGCCTGGACGCTCAGCTTCGAGGTCGACTGGCAGGAGGGCCGCTTCTTCACCGGCACCTATTACTGGAGCGTGGACGAGGCGCACGGCGTGATGGAACAGTCCGGCGGCGAAGCGACGCTGAGCGGCGAGGTGCGGTTTCAGGGCGTGATCGAGTGGGACGCTCAGCGCTTCGTCATGGTCGATTTCGGCGACACCGGCGTCGTCCAGGGCACGTTCGCCAATCCGGACACGCTGCAACTGATCGGTTATGAGGCCGGCGAGCACGCCCTGGTTGCGGCGGCGCTCTGCGTCCGGCTGGCGGGCAACTGATCCCATATTCGAGAATCGCTGGGCGGGATGGCGGCGAAACTAATCCACCTGACCGATCCCCATCTGGTTGCCTCTGGCGGACGGGTTCACGGGCTCGACCCTAGGGCGCGGCTGGCCGCCTGCCTCGACCATATCGCCGCCAATCACGCCGATGCCGATCTCTGCATCATCAGCGGCGACCTCAGCGACACCGGCCGGCCGGAAAGCTATGGCGTCTTGCGCGATTTGCTGGATGACTTCCCCGTGCCCGTGCGCCTGATGCTGGGCAACCATGACGCGCGCGCAGCCTTTCACGCCGCCTTTCCCGATCAGCCGGTGGACCCGGACGGTTTTGTGCAATCGGTTGCCGATCTGGGACCCGATCCGGACGCGGAGCGTCTCCTATTTCTCGACACGCTGGACGAGGGCCATCTTCATGGCCGCTTGTGCGATCGGCGGCTGGCCTGGCTGGCGGCGCGGCTGGACGAGGCGTCGGATCGCTCCGTCAGTGTGTTCCTGCATCACCCACCGCTGGTCGTCGGCCTGCCGCACTTCGCCCATATCATGCTGGTCGACACCGCACCCTTGATGGATCTGCTGCGCCGCCATGGCCGCGTCCGGCACCTGTTCCTGGGTCACCTGCATATGGCGGTGTCGGGCACCATGGACGGCATACCCTTCACCGTCGGCCGGGGCACCTGCCACCAGATGCAGCCGGCGCTCGACGACCCGCGCGCCACGTTCGTCGACGGCACGCCGTCCTACACCATCGCCCTTTACGACGATGCCGACCTGATTGTTCACGAGGTCGAGGTCCCTGGCCGGGGTCCGGTGATCGCTGTCGCCGGCCAACCAGCGCAGCGCTGAGAGCGTGCTTTACTCGGTCCCCTTCGACAGCGGCACGACCGTCGTCTCCGAATGCCGGAATCTGCGCTTGCCCAACCGCGTGATGCGATAGCGGGCGCCGCAATTGGGGTCCGGGCCGGCGATGTCGATATCGGTGGTCATCCAATCATTGGGATGGGTCTCGCGCTGCTTGGCCGGCAGCAGGGGCAACAGGGCCGCCAGCGCGTAGATCGAAAAGCCCTGGCCCGGCGGCAAAGTCATCATCTCGCCGGACAGGATGAAATGGTCGCCTTCCCTGTAGTCGCCCATCATCGGCGTGTCCGTCGCGATGATCTCGACCTTCAGGTCATAAAGCTCGAAGCTCTCGTCGCTCTCGTCGCGCATGTCGCCAGGCCTTGATCTGAATCCTCCGGTCCGAAGCCAGGTTTTTAGCAGAAAACTCGGCGGCATTTGCAGCGCCTTCGTCAATTGGTTCATAGATGGCGCATCATCCGGCTATCGGGTGCTCTATCAAGTCCGGTTTGCGACCGTCCTGTCGGATTGACCTCCTTCTACCTGTGCACTAGCGTCGCTGCGGAGCCAATCGCAAGGTGATGAATGCTCGACGAGTCGATCCTTGGGCAAGCGGGCCTTGCCGTCGAACGCATCTATGAAGACGCCGCCATTGCGGCCTTCGGTGTCGCGGACTCCTTCCAGGGAAGTCACGACGCCAGGCCCTGGCCGGCCTGGTTCCGCGAAACCGTGGAGCGGCTAACGAAGCTGCCCAGCGAGACCTTCGAGCCGGTCTGGCGCGAGCCGATTACGCCGAGCTGGTTCGGCATGCTGGCCAGCAAGGCGGCCGCCGCTAACCGGGGTGGGGCGGACGCGATCGAGGCGCTGGACCGCCATGTCGCACAGTTCGCGTTGTTCGCCGACGGGTTTCGGCGGGCCGGGGCCGACCTGCCGCCAACACCGGAACCGGTTGCCTTCGACCGCGATGTTCTGATCCCCGGAACGACGCTGGTTTTGCCGGCGGGCAAGCCGATCGGGCCGTCGGCCGAGCTTTACGAGGTCGATGTCGCGGCCTGGAAGCAGGCCCGCTTGCGGCTGGCGCCGGAAGCCATCGATGCACCGTGGGAGCCGTTCGCGCCCGTTGCCAATGCCAGAGGCTTTAAGGACGGCAAGGGACCGGCCGCGACCGCCTCGGTAACCGCCATGTTGCAGGCGATCGATCGGTATCTGCCCGAGGCGTTCGATCGCTTCGCCGCCGACATCAGCGTCATCGGGCTGCTCGACAGCGGCCAGGCCGACGTCTTCAACGCCTCCAACTCCACCTATTTCGGCGGCTTCATCGTGGCCGCGGTGGGAGAGCCGCACGAGCTGGCGGCCTACGCGCTGCACGAGCACGCCCATAACCTGCTGTTTGCGATCGAAACCGTCGATCCGGTCCTGGCGGGCGAACAGGGGGACTATGCAGGGCCACTGATCTACTCGCCTTGGCGCCACGATCTGCGTCCGATGCGTGGGCTTGTGCACGCGGTCTTTGTCCATCTGCCTGTCTGCGCTTTTTGGCTCTCGGTGCTGCGCGATCCGGCGACCGAGGAACTGGAAGCCTATGCGCGCGACCAGTTGACCCGTTTTATGATCCAGACGGATGTCGGGCTCGATATCATCGATAGACAAGCCAGCCTGACCGAAAACGGCACCACGATCATGTTGGCGGTAAAGCAAGAGGCGGCGCGGCTACGTGCGCTGGCGCTTGACGAGGGACTGGATGCCGATTGCCCTGGACTAGTCTGTTACCAGGGCGCCTTCCGGGCGGAACAACGGGAGGGCCGACCGGTCACGCTACGCGAGAGCTTGGTTGCCCATGCCGAAGCAGCGGGGGCGCCGGAAACAGCTTTCGCCATGGTACAGCGATGGCCGCTCCGGCCAGCCGCCACCTGACCGGACATAGCGACGCCTCGGCATGATTGTTTACGTAGCGAAGGGGCGCTATCTGGCCACGCTTGGCGCCTATCTGAATTCACATTACGCCGAACCGATCGGCAAGCACATCCGGCTTCTGTCCTACCGCGCCCTTTTCGCGGCCAAGCGGCTGCCGGTCGCGACATACATATTCACGGATCATGACCGCCTGACGGCGGCGGAGCGCGAGCGTGTCTGGGGTGTGTGCCAAGCCTTGGAGGCGGGATCGCCGTCGGTCCGCATCTTGAACCATCCCGCTCGCGTCATGCTGCGGCTGGAGATGTTGCGTGCTCTCCACCGCGACGGCATCAACAACTTTCAGGCCTACCCGCTGATCGGTGACGAAAGGCCAACCGAGTTTCCGGTGTTCCTGCGCAGCGAAGGCGAACATGGCGGCGAACGGTCGGAACTGATCGAAAACGCTGAGGACCTGGCCGCCGAGATCCCGAAATACCTGCGCCTGCGCCGCTACAAGCGCGGCTATGGCAGCGTCATCATCGGCTTCTTGAACAGCAAGGACGCGCAGGGCAGGGCCCTGAAGTACGCTGCTTTTCGCGTCGGCGACCATGTGGTGCCCCGCCACCGCTTCCTGGGGCGATCCTGGTTCGTCCGTGGCCCGGAATATCTGGACGATGCCATAGCTGGCGCGGAACGGGACTGGCAGACAACCTTCGCAGAGGCCGATCAGGTGCGCCGGATTTTCGATATCGCCGGCATCGAGTATGGGCGGCTGGACTTCGCGACTATCGACGGCAAGGTCCAGGCCTTTGAAATCAACACCAATCCACAAACCGTCGGCAGTTGGCAGGACCCGCTGCGCCAGGGCGCGGATGATTTCTTTGGCCCAAGGTTCACCCGCGCCTTCACCGAACTGGATTGTCAGGCCGACGGCTGGGTGACCAATGACATGCCACTGGCTCGCAGCACGTTTTTGCCGATGCGCCTGATAATGCGGCTGGAAGATGCACGTTGGCGCTCACTTGCGAGGCGTTCCAACGCGCGTTTTCGCCGAAAGCTGCTGCGGGAGCAGAGGCGAAGTGCTGCGGCGGATAAAAGGCGCGCCAACCGTTGACCGAGCCAGGCGCTCCTGCGATCTCGGTCGTCATCCCGACGGCGGACCGGGCCGATCTCGTGATGCGGGCGGTATCGTCCGTCCTGGAGGGAGCGGGCGATGACGTCGAGGTCGTTGTCGTCGACGACGCGTCCACCGACGATACCGTCGCGCGGCTCAAGGCGCTTGCCGATCCGCGGCTTGAGATTGTCGAACTGCCCGAGCGGTCCGGCGCCAATGTCGCGCGCAATGCCGGTGCGGCGGCTGCACGCGCACCCCTGATCGCCTTTCTCGACAGCGACGATGAGTTCGATGCCGGCCGACCCGCGCGCCTGGTCGAGCTGTTTCGTGCGCAGCCGAAGGTCGATGCCGCTCTGGACGACTTTACGGTCTGGACCGGCGGCAAATCCGAATCTGCCCGGCAGCCGAAAGGGACATGGACCGGGGACCGTCTGACGGCCTTGCTGGTCGCCCATGCGGTGCCGCTGACCAACTCGGCCTTGACCATCCGCCGGTCTGCTTTTGAAGCGGTAGGGGGGTTCGACGTTGCCTTTCGGCGCCAGCAGGATCGGGACCTCTTGCTGCGACTGGCTGGCGACCATGAGGTCGCTTTGGGAACCGGCCAGGACGTGGCCAAGCATCAGATCGTGCGCTCGATGTCGCGCAGCAATGACGGCTATATCGCCTCGCTGGACCTGCTGGTCGGCAGGCATCCCGCCTTTTTGGCGCCGGAGGTGCGAGATCTGCTCGGCTATCTGATTGCGCGCGGCATCGTCAAGTCGTTGGCGCAGCGGGATATCGCCGCCGCCAGGCGCGAATGGCGGGTGCTGAAACATGCCAGCAATTTGCCTATGGGTGGTGTGGCAGGACTGATGCGGTACGGCGCCGGCCGCCGCTATAGGCGTGCTGTTCGGCGCGACGTGATGGCGGGCGAGGGCGGGTAGTCACACGTCACTTGGTCGGGCGGGCCGCCGATATCCTGAAACCGGCCGAAAAAACCAGCAACAGAACAATTGCGGTCGGCGTGCATCTCCGTTAGTGTTGA
This sequence comes from Pseudomonadota bacterium, assembly GCA_039819285.1. Lineage (GTDB taxonomy): Bacteria > Pseudomonadota > Alphaproteobacteria > DSM-16000 > Inquilinaceae > JANQGH01. Next base: position 381 of record JBCBSH010000200.1, on the reverse strand, counting down.
GATTGATAACGATTCTCAATAAGAGCGCGCCTGTCGATGCTCCGGCATTTGGCTGGAAAGAGGAGGCCCGTCATGGTCAGTCCTGCTGCGGTGAACCCGGTACTAGAGGCCGAGCCCGGCCTCGCGGCCGTGGACCGCATGATTGTATCGACGGGGCGTCTGGTGGCCCACGGTCTTGGCACCTGTCCGCCGATCGCCAACACATTCGCGATACTGTGCGGCGCAGAGGCAAAAGACGCGCTGAATGCCTTTCGCATGCTGTTGTGGCAGCTTCGGGATCATGGCTGGCGCAGGATGCGTATTCCGCCCCCCGGCTTCGACGGCCCAAGCCAAGACGAACGGGCCATTTTGGGTCTGATCGCCGCCGCCCAAGCCCAGGAC
>JBCBSH010000199.1:0-7904 GCA_039819285.1 Pseudomonadota bacterium | reverse complement strand
GCCGGCCGAAAAGCTGGTCGAGACGCGGCTCTTGGACATCATTCGGCGGAATTTCGAGCTGTTCGGCTTTGCGCCGATCGAAACGCCGGCCGTGGAACGCAAGGACATCCTGCTGGCCAAGGGTGTCGAGGCGAAGGAGATCTACGCCCTGTCGCGCCTTGCGGCCGAACAGGGTGCCGGGCCCGCCGAAACGGACATGGCCCTTCATTTCGACCTGACGGTGCCGCTGGCCCGCTATGTCGCCCAGCATTTCGGCCGGCTGGTGTTTCCCTTCCGGCGCTATCAGATCCAGAAGGTCTGGCGGGGCGAGCGGCCCCAGGCCGGCCGGTATCGCGAATTCTACCAGTGCGACATCGATATCGTCGGCACCGAGCATCTGAGCATTCTGGCCGATGCCGAAATCCCGTCCGTCATCAACGCGATCTTTACCGAGATCGGCATCGGCCGGTTTCTGATCCGCATCAACAACCGCAAGGTGCTGCAGGGGCTGCTGCAGGCAGAAGGGATCGAGGGCGACCGGACCGTCTCGACACTGCGTATCCTTGACGCGCTTGAAAAGATCGGTCGCGACAAGGTCGCCGCCAATCTCGTCGACGAGACCGGCTTGGCGCCAACAGCCGCCGACCGGCTGCTGGCCCGTATCGACGGCACCACCGACCTCGACGGATTGGCCGAGGAGGTCGATTTGCCGCTGGTCAGCGAAGGCGTGGCGGAGCTTCAGGCCGTGCGCGCCGGCCTGATGGCGCTGGACGTGCCGGAAGAAAACTGGACCGTCGATCTCTCGATCGCGCGCGGCCTCGACTACTACACCGGCACGGTCTACGAGACGCGACTGGTCGACCATCCGTCGATCGGCAGCATCTGTTCCGGCGGCCGCTACGACAATTTGGCACATACGTTCACCAAACAGTCGCTGCCGGGCGTCGGCATCTCCATCGGCCTGACACGATTGCTCGCCCGCCTGTTCGAGGCCGGCATTCTGACGGCTGAGCGCTCCACACCGGCGCAGGTTCTGATGACCGTCATGGACCGCAGCCTGTTGGGCCGGTGCCTGTCCCTGGCCAGCCGGTTGCGGGCCGCCGGCATCGCCACGGAAGTGTTCACGGAGCGGAAGAAGCTGGGCCAGCAGCTCAAATACGCCGACCAGCGCGGCTTTGCCCTGGCACTCGTGCTGGGTGAGGACGAAGCGGCGGCCGGCAAGGTCCAGGTCAAGGCGCTGGCATCGGGCGAGCAGAGCCTGTGCGATCAAGACGCGATCATCGAGACCGTGCGCGCCCTGCTGGATTAGCCCCCCAACAAGGCATAGCGGGTGATCGCGGCGAGTTCGCGCGGCACCAGAAAGAAGTCCCGCCAGCCCCAATAGTCATCACCAGCATGAGCGATAGCGCGGATGCCGTTTTGCCGAAAGGCGAGGCGGATGCGGGCAATGTGGAAGTATTGCGAGACCGCCAACACCGATTGTGCGCCGTGCGCCTGCATCCAGGCGGCCGTGTTAGACGCGGTTGCAGCCGTGTTCACACCTTCGGGATCGCGAACGATGGCGTCGGCCGGGACCCCTACGGCCTCCAAATAGGCCGCCATGGTTGTGACCTCGTCAGCGCCGGAACTGCTGATGCCGCCGCTGACGATGACGGTCGGAAACAGCCCTTGCTGATAGAGTTCCACGGCGCGGTCGAGGCGGCCCACCAGCCTTGGCGTCGGCGTGCCGTCACCATGGACGTGGTTGCCCAGCACGACCGCGACGTCGACCGGCCAAACGTCATCGCGCAGGCCGATCCAAAGCAGGGCAGCAGCCGATAGGGCGACGACCGCGACGAGACCGAGGAGAATGGCCAGGGGCCATGTCACCGCTTGGCGGCGGGTCCGGCCTGGGCAGCGTGCCATAGGCGGCGCAGGGCATCGATCAGGACGGCCTGATCCTCGGCCAGCGCGCGAAAGAAGTCGGCATCGGTTTCGAGGACCATGGGCATGGCCTCGTTCAAAAGTTTGGCGCCGCTGGCCGTGAGTTGGAGGTGGCGCGCTCGGCCGTCGGTCGGGTGGCGCGTTCGCTCCAACAGGCCTTGCCCTTCAAGCGTGCGGACCACTTGGCTGGTCATCATCGGGTCGGTCTTGCAGAACTGGGCCAGCCTGGACTGGTTCACCGGGCCCTCGCGCTGGTCCAGCCATGCCAGCCCGGCCAGCAGGATGAACTGGACGTGGGTGATGCCGATCTCATCGAGCTTTGAACGCTGGCAGCGCTGCCAAAGATTGGTGACTTGCCACAGCAGAAAGCCGGGATTGTTTTCCGGCCTCAAAGTCCGTGTCAGCGTGTCGATATCGACGGACGGTCTTTTCTTGCTCTTTACGCTCATTCGGTCGGTTCCCCCGCACTGTTGCGTCAGCTTAGCCTAGTGCATCGCCGAGAGCACCCTTAGAGGTCCGTTTGCGTTGGCGGCCGGTCGCGGCCTATATCTGAGCGGCAGCCGGTCGGGCTGAGCCTTCTGCGCCCAGGGCCCCATGGAAACAGTCATCGACATCATCCTGCCGGTGTTCGGCGTGATCGCGATCGGTTTCGCGGCGGCCAAGGTCCGCCTGTTTGACCGGGCCTCGAATCGGGGCCTCTCACTTTTCGTGTTTAATTTCGCGATCCCAGTGTTGCTGTTTCAGAGTTTGGCCACGACGCCCCTGCCCAGCGACATCGAGTGGGGGTTCTTGATCTCCTACTATGCCGGCGCGTTTGCGGTCTTCGGGCTGAACATGCTGATCGCCGGTCGCGCGTTCGGCAGACGCCTTGACGAAGGCGGCATTTTCGGGCTCAGCGCCGCCTTTTCCAACACCGTGCTTCTCGGCATCCCGCTGGTGCTGACCACCTTTGGCGAGGATGCGGCCTTGCCCCTGTTCCTGATCATCGGTCTGCACGGCCTTCTCATGTTTCCGACGGTCACGCTGGTGATCGAGGGCAGCCGCGGCCAAGGGGTCGGCACGCTGGCCATCATCCGTGCGACCTTGCTCGGGCTCGTGCGGAATCCGATAATCTGGGGCCTGCTGGCCGGGCTGTTGTTCAACCTGATGGATTGGTCGATCCCGTATGCGGTCGACGACGTGGTCGCCCTGCTGGCCCGGGCCGCGCTGCCCTGCGCGCTGTTCGCCATGGGTGCATCGCTGGCGACCTTCACCGTTGCCGGCCATGTCAGCCAGGCGATGGTGACGGTGGTACTGAAGCTGGCCGTCCATCCCCTGCTGGTCTGGTTGCTGGCGGAGTTCGTCTTTGCGCTCGACCCGCTGTGGACCGGGGTCGCGGTCTTACTGGCGGCGATGCCGACCGGCATCAACGTCTACCTGTTCGCCCAGCGCTACGGCATCTGCATTGGTTCGTCGGCGACCACGGTCTTGATCGGCTCGGTGGCTTCCGTCGTTACGATCGCTGGCGTGTTGCTGGTACTGCCGGGGCAATAAGCGACCGGCCGGCGAACCAGCCCATGACCAGAACGGCGATGAGGGCGCCGACAAGCTGGCAAAGGATGAACAGCGGCATGTCGGCGGCGGCGATGCCGGCAAAACTGTCGCTCAAGGTCCTGGCGATGGTGACCGCCGGATTGGCGAACGAGGTTGACGAGGTGAACCAATAGCCCGCGGTGATGAACAGGCCCACGGCATAGGGCACCGCCTCCGGCCTTGCCCGCAGACAACCCAGGATGGTGGCGACCAGCCCGAACGTGGCCACGCCCTCAGCCAGCCATTGTCCGCCGCCGCCCCGTTCGGTCACTGACCAATGGATCCAGGGCAGATCGAACATGGTGTTGGCGACGATCACGCCGACCGCACCGCCAGCGAGCTGCATGACCACATAGGCGAGTGCCATCCTTCCCTCGATCTCGCGCCGCAGCCAAAAGGCCAGGGTCACCGCCGGGTTGAAATGGGCGCCGGAGATCGGGCCGAAGATCAAGATCAGGACGACCAGGATCGCGCCGGTCGCGACCGCATTGGCCAACAGGGCCAGTCCGGTGATGCCGCCGGCCAGCACCTCGCCCATGATGCCGGAGCCGACGACGGTGGCCAGCAGAAAGGCCGTGCCCAACGCCTCGGCGGCGAGGCGCCGGGCCGGCGTGTGGCCCTGGTCAGCCACCAGCCGGTTCCGGCGTCAGGCTGGTCCGGCCGATGGCGTCAAGGTGCTGTTGCAGCTTCAGCCGCTCCAGCCCATCAATCGGCAGGTTCACGAAGATGCCGATGCGCCGCTCGATCATGCGATAGACGTCGGCAACAAAGGCCGCCTTCTCGCTGTCCGTGCCCTCGAAGGAGGACGGGTCGGGAAACCCCCAATGGGCGGTCATCGGCTGGCCCGGCCAGACGGGGCAGACCTCGCCGGCGGCCTGGTCGCAGACGGTGATGACGAAGTCCATATGCGGCGCGTCGGGGGTTGCAAAATCACTCCAGTCCTTGGAGTGCAGGCCGGAGGTGTCGTAGTTCAGGCGCTCCAACAGGGTCTTGACGGCGGGGTTGATCGCCCCCGATGGCTGGCTGCCGGCGGAATAGCCGACGAACCTGCCCGCGCCGAGCCGGTTGATTACGCATTCCGCCATCACGCTGCGCGCGGAGTTGTGGGTGCACAAAAACAGGATGTTGTAAGGCTTGGTCTGTTCGTTCATCGCGTCCTCGTTCAGCAGATGTCCAGTGCAGTGACCAGCGAGCCGCAGATTTCGGGCCTTCCCTGACAGCAATCCTCGGTCAGAAAGCTCAGCAACCGCCGCGTGCCCTCGATGTCGGCTGCGTAAAAAATCCGGCGATCGAGCCGCCTTGCACTCAACAGCCCAGCCCGCTGCAGCAAAGCCAGATGGGTCGACAGAGTAGAGGGCGGGACCATGACCTGATTGGCGATGTCGCCGGCCGTGAGGCCGTTGGGGCCTTCCTTCACAAGCAGGCGGAATGTGCGCAGCCGGGTCGGGTGGGCCAGCGCCGAGAAGGCGTCGATAGCGGTCTGTTCTTCCATATTTCGGAAATTATCGAATTATCGACGTGACATCAACAGGGAAAGTCAGCCCAATGACGCAAGGCGAACGGACCGAAGGGCCCAAAAAACTCTAGGATCGAGTTTGTGGATCGCGGCGCCAGCGCCAGCGCAAAACCCGGCGGACCGGGCCGATGAACCGCGGATAGCGGCGATGCAGGCGGACAAAGCCTTTCTTGGCGGTCAGCGAGCCGCGCAGAATCAGGATCAGGCCGACCGCGACAATCGGGATGCCACCAGGTCCCGGCAACGGACCTAGCGCAAGCCCGATCAAGACGATCAAGCCCCCCAACACAACCAAGCCCCAGCGCAACAGCCAACGCCAGATCGCCTGGGTCAGCCGACCTGTCGCCCGCGCCAGCCGCCAGCCAGGCCAGCCACGCGATTGTGGAGAGGGAACCGTCGAGGTCATGTCAGGACCCTAACGTGGGGCGAATGGGGGTCGCAATCCAGCGATCATGTTGGCAGCGTTGCGTTGTTGGAACGCAAAAGACCCCGGAGATCGGTCGATCCCCGGGGCCTTCGGCGTGAGAGCCAGGCTCTCGAACCATTGCTGGTCGGTGGGACGCGGACCTTAGAAGTCCATGCCGCCCATACCGCCCATACCACCCATGCCGCCCATGTCAGGGGCGCCGCCGGCGGCCGGCTTCGGCTCCGGCTTGTCAGCGACCATGGCCTCGGTGGTGATCAAGAGCGAGGCGACGGAGGCCGCATCCTGCAGCGCGGTGCGCACGACCTTGGTCGGGTCGATGACGCCGGACTTCACCAGGTCTTCGTACTGACCAGTCGCGGCATTGAAGCCGTAGTTGACGTCCGACTGCTCAAGCAGCTTGCCAACCACGACCGAGCCGTCGTCACCGGCGTTGCCGACGATCTGACGCACCGGCGACTGGATCGCGCGGCGCACGATGTCGATGCCGACACGCTGCTCGTTGTTCTCCGGCGAGAGGTTGTCCAGGACCTTGCCGGCATAGAGCAGGGCAACGCCGCCACCAGCGACAATGCCTTCCTCAACCGCGGCGCGCGTGGCGTGCATGGCGTCGTCGACCCGGTCCTTCTTCTCCTTCACCTCGACCTCGGTGGCACCACCGACGCGGATCACGGCAACACCGCCGGCCAGCTTGGCCAGACGCTCTTGCAGCTTCTCACGGTCGTAGTCGGAGGTGGTCTCCTCGATCTGGGCCTTAATCTGGGCGATCCGGCCTTCGATGTCGGCCTTCTCGCCGGCACCGTCGACGATGGTGGTCTCGTCCTTGGTGATCTGGACCTTCTTGGCGGTGCCCAGCATGTCGAGCGTGACGTTCTCAAGCTTGATGCCGACATCCTCGGAGATGACGGTGCCGCCGGTCAGGATGGCCATGTCTTCCAGCATCGCCTTGCGACGATCGCCGAAGCCCGGCGCCTTCACGGCCGCGACCTTCAGGCCGCCGCGCAGCTTGTTGACCACCAGGGTGGCCAGGGCCTCGCCCTCGATGTCCTCGGCGACGATCAGCAGCGGCTTGCCGGACTGAACGACGGCCTCGAGCACCGGCAGCATGGCCTGCAGGTTCGACAGCTTCTTCTCATGCAGCAGGATGAACGGGCTTTCCAACTCCGTCGTCATCTTCTCGGCATTGGTCACGAAGTACGGTGACAGGTAGCCGCGATCGAACTGCATGCCTTCGACGACTTCCAGTTCGGTGTCGAGGGACTTCGCTTCCTCAACCGTGATCACGCCCTCATTGCCGACCTTCTCCATGGCCTTGGCGATCATCTCGCCGACCGAGGCATCGCCATTGGCGGAGATGGTGCCGACCTGGGAAACCTCTTCATTGGTCTCCACCGTGCGGCTGCGCGACTTGATGTCCTCGACGATCGCCTCAACGGCGAGATCGACGCCGCGCTTCAGATCCATCGGGTTCATGCCGGCGGCCACAGCCTTCACGCCCTCGCGGACGATCGAGTGGGCCAGAACGGTCGCCGTGGTGGTGCCGTCACCGGCGATGTCGTTGGTCTTCGAGGCAACCTCGCGGACCATCTGGGCGCCCATGTTCTCGAACTTGTCATTCAGTTCGATTTCCTTGGCGACGGTGACGCCATCCTTGGTGATGCGCGGGGCGCCGAACGATTTGTCGAGCACGACGTTTCGGCCCTTCGGACCCAGCGTGACGCGCACGGCGTCGGCCAGCGTCTCGATGCCGCGCAGCATGCGCGACCGGGCATCAACGTCGAATTTTACTTCCTTAGCAGCCATGGTGTTGCTTCTTCCTTTGGCTAAATCTCTATGACTTCAGGTGACTTCAGACTGGTGCCGGGTGCGGCGCCTTAGGCGGCCTTCGCAGCGGCCGGTGCGTCGATGACGCCCAGAATGTCGGACTCCTTCATGATCAGCAGCTCTTCGCCGTCGATCTTCACCTCGGTGCCCGACCACTTGCCGAACAGAATCCGGTCGCCTGCCTTCACGTCGAGGGGCTTGGTCTCGCCCTTGTCGTTGGTCACGCCGTTACCGGCCGAAACCACTTCGCCCTCCTGGGGCTTTTCCTTGGCAGTGTCAGGAATGATGATGCCGCCGGCGGTCTTCTCGTCGGCTTCGATGCGACGAACCAGAACCCGATCATGCAGCGGACGAAACGCCATGTCGTAACTCCCATTTATGTCGTTGACTGTCCAAATGTAGGGAGCTGTTAGCACTCCCCCCTGGTGAGTGCCAAGGCACTTAATGCCTGCGTTTCCAAGATGCAAGAGGGTTCCAGTGACGATTTTCACACCGTTTGGCAGCACTCACAGGCGGAGGCTGCCAACACATTGATTTCACTTATTTTTGTTGCGCTCGGATGACAGTGTGGCACCATCTTCGAAGGGAAACAAAAAATCGCATGGGATTCGGAATCGCCGGGGTTGTCTTTCTGAACGTCACTGAAAAGGGGTTAGGAGGAACGAC